>JALNZZ010000118.1 GCA_023229065.1 Porticoccaceae bacterium | reverse complement strand
CCACCACCAGCAGAATAAAGCTGTAGCCAAGACCATTACCTATCCCATCCAGAAAACTGGGCAAGGGCGGATTTTTCATGGCAAATGCTTCAGCACGGCCCATCACAATACAGTTGGTAATGATCAGCCCAACAAACACGGAAAGCTGTTTGCTGATCTCGTAGGCATAGGCCTTGATAATCTGATCCACCACGATAACCAACGATGCAATGATAGTCATCTGCACTATGATGCGGATACTGCCCGGGATATGGTTGCGAATCAGTGACACGAACAGATTGGAAAAGGCCGTGACCACGGTCAGCGCAATACACATTACCAGCGAGACATTGAGACTGGTAGTAACCGCCAGCGCCGAACATATGCCCAGAATCTGCAGCGTAATGGGGTTGTTGTCGAATATAGGCTTGTAGACTAAGTCTTTGATTTTCACAGCTATCACGCCTCCCCTGATTTCAGATTTGACAGGAATTTGGCATAACCGTTTTCACCCATCCAGAACTGGATCATGCCATCGACACCGCGCGTGGTGAGAGTGGCACCGGATAGACCATCCACCTGATGCACAGCCTCTGCACGGCTGCCGTCCACGGCACCCTTGAGTACCGTCAGCCTCACGTCCTGGTCATCGCCATACACTTTCTTACCAGGCCAGCGGTTTTTCCAGAGCGGGTTATCCACCTCACCGCCTAGACCCGGTGTCTCTGCGTGGTCATAGAAACCCAGCCCTGCTACGGTATTAAGATCTGCTTCAAGGGCAAGAAAGCCATACAGCGTTGACCATAGTCCTGCACCTTTTACCGGCAACACAACCTTGTCCAACTGGTCACCCTCTCTGAACAAGTAGACCAGGGCATACTTTTCACGTCGCCCAACCTTGGCGTGATCCTCCGCTGCAGTCAGACGCTCGGACATCGCCGGATCCTTGGCTGCCTTGGTCTGGTTATAGCTGTCGACATCCACGGCATCGGTAAACTTGCCAGTATCCAGGTCCACGGCACGAATCTCGACATTGCGGAATTGCTCCTCGACGCTGACCTGCTCGTTCAGCTCCCCAGCAGCCGCGAGAATATTGCGCTTGATATCCAGGGCCTGGTTTGCCTGCTGGGCATCTCTCAACAGCACAGCGGAAGCAGATACGACTATCGAGCACACCAGGCAGAGGCTTATCGCAACTCCGATAACTTTGCTCAGACGTTCATTATTGCTGGACACGGGCGAGCCTCCTCTTGATATTGGCCTGCACCACAATGTGGTCAATCAGGGGAGCAAACAGGTTGGCGAACAGAATCGCCAGCATCATGCCTTCCGGGAAAGCCGGATTGACCACTCGGATCAACACCACCATCACCCCGATCAAGATACCGAACCACAGCTTTCCAGTATCGGTCATGGCAGCTGACACAGGGTCGGTAGCCATGAATACCATACCGAAGGCAAACCCGCCGAGCACCAGATGCCAATACCAGGGCATAGCAAACATGGGGTTTGTGTCGGAACCCACCAAGTTGAACAGGGTAGACAGGAAAACCATCCCCAGCATCACACCAAGCATGATGCGCCAGGAAGCAATACGTGTTATCAACAGGATGACCGCACCGATCAGAATAGCCAGTGTCGACACCTCACCCACGGAGCCTTGCATATTGCCAAAGAAGGCATCCAGCCAAGTCAGCTGGCTCTGCAGTACGGCCATACCATCACTGGCGGCTACTGACAGCGCCGTGGCACTAGTATGTCCATCCACTGCCGCCCACACCATATCGCCGGATATTTCCGCGGGGTAAGCAAAGAACAGAAAGGCCCGTCCTGTCAGGGCAGGGTTGAGGAAGTTCTTGCCGGTGCCACCAAACACTTCTTTGCCGATCACGACGCCAAAGCTGATCCCCAGAGCAACCATCCACAGCGGCATATCCGGAGGGCAGATCAAGGCGAACAGGATCGACGTGACGAAAAAGCCCTCGTTGATTTCATGGCCTCGGATGGTGGCGAACACCACTTCCCAGAAACCACCGACGATAAACGTCACGGCATAGATAGGCAGGAAGAATACCGCACCGTACCAGAAACAGTCCCAGATGCTGGTAGGATCATGCCCCGCCAACAAGCTGATCAGGGCACCATGCCAGCCTTCCACCATCGGTGCATCCATGGCGGCAAGGATAGTGTTGGCCTGAAAGCCCAGGTTATACATACCGTAGAACATAGCGGGGAAAGCCGCCAGCCACACGGTGATCATCACCCGCTTGAGGTCGATACCATCGCGCACATGGGCGGCACCCTTGGTGACATCCGGTGGCGAGTAGAGCATGGTGTCCAGCGCTTCATACAGGGCGTACCATCTTTCGTACTTGCCGCCCTTGTGGAAGTGGGGCTCCATGCGGTCGAGCATTTTACGCAATCCCATCCGTCAGCCCTCCTTCTCGATATGGGTCAGGTTATCCCGCAGAATCGGCCCATACTCGTATTTGCCGACACACATGAAGGTACACAACGCCAGATCTTCCTCGTCGAGTTCCAGACAGCCCAACTGCTGAGCCGTCTGGGTATCACCGACCACCAGCGCGCGCAGCAGCTGGGTGGGCAAAATATCCAGCGGCATCACCTTCTCGTAGTTGCCAATGGGCACCATGGCTCGCTCACTGCCATTGGTCGAGCTGGTGAGATTGAACTTGCGCAGACGGTTGAGCGCCGAGAAGTACACAGGCATCGCGGAGTAGCGATTCATTCCGGTGCCCAGGTAGTGAATAAACTCCCGGTTGCGCCCTTCGGCGATCACCGACACCTGGGTGTGATAGCGCCCCAGGTAAGCCACCGGACCCGCGGCCTTGTGCCCCGACAGCACGGAGCCAGACACAATGCGGTTTTCACCAGCGTGCAACGCACCTGCCGTCAGCGTCTCCAATTGAGCGCCGAGGCGAGTACGCAGCAACACCGGGTTCTCCACTTGAGGACCGGCGAGAGCAACCACCCGATTGACATCCAGGCGACCGGTGGTAAACAACCGGCCCCAGGCCATCACGTCCTGATAACCGATGTGCCACACCGCTTTGGTAGCGCTGACCGGATCGATGAAATGAATATGGGTGCCCACCAGCCCAGCCGGGTGCGGGCCGGAAAACTCATGGCGCTGCACTTTGGCCACATCGGCGCCAGGAATGGCGGCACCTGGCGCTGTACAGAGGTGGACAGGGCCATCGGTGAGACGAGTCAACACCTTGAGACCGTTGACAAAATCCACCTCGCGACCGGCGATGATTACCGCCGGATCAGCTGCCAGTGGATTGGTGTCGATGGCGGTGACAAAAATGGAATGAGGTGAGGAATCGATCGCCGGCACCTTCGAAAAGGGCCTGGTGCGCAACGCGACCCAGCTGCCGGAAGTCACCAGGTTGTCCACTACCTTGGCGCGATCGAGGCCGGAGAGTTCGCCTTCGCCGTAGGTGGCAAAAACTTCCTCTTCATCGCCATCGATATCAATCACTACCGACTGCAGCACCCGCCGTTCCCCGCGATTGATGGCAGCAATGGTGCCCGCTGCCGGCGCGGTAAACAACACTCCGGGTGTCTTCTTGTCTTCAAACAGAACCTGCCCCAGCTTGACTCTGTCGCCCTCCTTGACAAGCATGGTGGGTTTCATGCCTACATAGTCATTGCCCAGGATTGCCACTGATCTGACGGCAGGTCCATCGTGAACGACCTGTGCGGGAGCTCCCGCAATGGGTACGTCCAAGCCTCGACGGATCTTGATCATAAGGTTACAGCGCTCACAAGAGTTAAAAAAATCGTAGGCTACTCCGAAGGAGTAACCAAAATCGGCGGCCGTATTCCGGCCCAGGCCTCGCACCGGAATTAAACCCAAGCGACACTTGAGATTCGTCGATGCCCTGTCGATGCCCTATTGAATGGGGCGCGATTATACAGAGCAGCTCACACCATTGCCAGAGCTTGGCCCTCTGCAATCTCCGGAACTTGCCCCAAACACCGACAGAAAAACACCACCCTTTAGGCCTACTCTGCTACCACTAGCTCCCCTCAATCCTTTGATTAGGATTTCATTCACTGCGACTTTACCGATAAAATGTAACGGTAAAGTCGTGTCGACTCTCGCAAAAGACGGCATGTCCAGCCCGCCCCATCACATATGCTTCTTTGCAAGGGTTCGTCGTCATGTTCCTGATAGATCAGCTCATTTTCCTTTCAGCAGTCCTGCTACTTCTAGGTATTGCCTCCAGCAAGATCTCTGCGCGACTAGGCCTACCCGTACTGGTGCTCTTCCTTCTTGTAGGAATGCTGGCCGGTGAGGGCGGCATAGGTGGCATCGTTTTTGACAATCCGAAAGCCGCTCACGCGCTCGGCACGCTGGCTCTGGCATTGATTCTTTATGACGGTGGGCTGCAAACACCTCTTGCCTCTATAAAAATGGTCTGGAAGCCGGCCTCTCTGCTGGCCACGCTGGGAGTATTGGTCACGGCCATTGTCACCGGACTGACAGCTGCCTGGATCCTCGATCTTTCCCTCCTCGAAGGCCTGCTGATTGGCGCCATCGTCGGCTCTACTGACGCCGCCGCAGTTTTCTCATTGCTGCGCAATGCCGGCATTCATATAAAGAAGCGCATCAAGTCAACTCTCGAAATTGAGAGCGCCTCAAACGATCCTATGGCAATCTTTCTTACCGTTGGCCTGCTTGAAGTGCTTGTCAACGAGATGCCGCTTGGCATTGGCTTACTGCAAATGTTTTTCATCCAGATGGGTGTCGGCGCAATTGTCGGCCTGGGTGTGGGATGGGCCGCAGTGAAGATCATCAACCATATTCATCTGGCTGCTTCAGGGCTCTACCCCGTGATGGTCACCGCCTGCGGACTCCTGGCCTTTGGCCTTGCAGCGAACCTGGGCGGCAGCGGTTTTCTTGCTATCTTCTTGGCCGGCGTCATCGTCGGCAACAGCCGGTTTGTCTTCCAGCAAGGCACTTTTCTTTTTCACGACGGACTTGCCTGGCTCAGTCAGATCACGATGTTCGTGGTGTTGGGCCTGCTCATCGACCCCAAAGCATTACTCGATGTCTGGCAGGAAGGCCTGGTGATTGCGATGGTGCTGATCTTTCTGGCGCGGCCTCTCGCCGTGGTGCCAATACTAGCGCCCTTCGGCTTCACTGCTCGAGAGATTACCTTGGTCTCCTGGGTGGGGCTGAGAGGCTCTGTGCCCATTATACTTGCCATTTTTCCGCTTATTTTCGGATTACCTGGCGCTCCCTTGATCTTTAATGTGGTCTTTTTCGTTGTTCTCCTGTCAGCCACTGTACAGGGGTCAACCCTGCCACAGATGGCACGCAGGCTTGATCTCGCTGAACAGCCTCCAGCAGCGCCAGCAGCTACTCTGGAAATTACCGCTCTCGACGACGTCAACGCTGATATTGTCGAATACACCCTCGGCAAGGAATCTCGCGCCGTGAACCGCCGCTTGTCACAGATGGCTTTGCCCGAAGGCACCTTGGTGGCGATGATCACCAGAGGGCACACTGTCATCCCACCACGAGGTTCAACTCCCCTCTTGGCAGCTGACCATCTGTTCGTAATGCTCCGTCCCGAAGCAAGGCCTTTCGTCGACTGCGTTTTCTCACAAGCGACTGAGGGAGTACCCGATGAGCTGCCTGCTGTCGAGTTACGTCTCAAGGGCACAACGGCCACCGAAGATCTCTATAATTCGTATGGGATCTCGCTAGAAACAAGAGACCAGACAACCCTGGAGGAAATCCTGCGCAACGGCCTCGAGGGATCACCAACACTCGACGCCAGCATCACTCTTGGCAACTTTATTCTGCTAGTACGCGAGATGCTCGGCACACGTATTACCACTGTCGGCCTGGCTCTCGACACTCCGGCCACCCAGAGGAACATCATACACCGCTCGTCCCATAATCTATAAGTTGGAGCAAGATCCAACTTATAGATTACTACTCAAAGGGAAGCGCGGGACTCAAAAGAAGCGCGGGCTTGCTGCCCGCAGTACAGACTCAGTAGTCTTTCGGGTAGGTGGCCCACTCCACGCCGGCCATTCGCTCCAACACCCGCAGCACCTGGCAGCTGTAGCCAAACTCATTGTCGTACCAGCAGTACAGCACACAGCTGTTGCCGTTGACGATGGTGGCTTTGGCGTCAAATACACAGGCGTGGCGGTCGCCGACAAAGTCGGTGGACACCGCCTCGTCAGATATGGAGTACCCCACTTGCTGCTGAAGAGGCGAGTACAGCGCCTTCTGGCGCATAAACTCATTGAGCTCCTCGGTATTGGTGTCGCGGCCCAGCTGCAGATTGAGGATCGCCATCGACACGTTGGGGGTCGG
>JALNZZ010000073.1 GCA_023229065.1 Porticoccaceae bacterium | reverse complement strand
CGGCCGAAGCCGTACAGGACAACGTCCTGAGGCTGGGGAATGGGCTTGCAGGTGCTGCCGAGGTCGTCGCCCACCTCGGCGCGCAGGAAGGTTTCCACATCGCGGCCATTGCCGCTTTCCTGGTAGCGCACGGTGAGTTTGCCAATATCGATGTGGGCCGGCCCGAGGTCCATGTCGGCGAGCGCCTTGACCACGGGGTAGGTTTCAAACTCTGACAGTTCGTTGTGTTCGATCTGGCGCACGTAGCGGTGGATCTGCATCAGGTCGGTGACTGACCGGTTGACCAGGTTCTGACCGTAGATATAGAGGGAGACGTTGTGGGTGCGGTAGAGTTTACCGATCAGAGGAATCATGCCCTCGGCCAGTGCTTCGCGCTCTTTCCAGTCCTTGAAAAAATCGTCGGGTTGTGGTCGTTTCACGTACGGTCACCTTGTCGTCGGTTACGGGAGCAGGTAAAGGCCGCGTATTATCGTGATTCCCTCCGGGTGGTGCAAGGACAATACCTGCTGGAAGCTCTAGCTTCGTGCCACCGAACCCGGTGCGGGACGGGGCGGGCAGCCCATCGGGCGCATCAAATGCCAAGACCCGGCGCTGCGGAACTCGCAGCGCCGGCAAGCGAACAACCCTTGCGATTCGGCCGCGCCAGCGCCTCCACCGGCGGGCCGCATTCGGAGTTCCACAAGCCGCCACCCCTTCCCCCAACACCCACAGCAGCTACAATAGCCCCCTTTTTAACAGCGACACCACCATGCCCCGCTCCGTTCTTCACACCCCCGCCGCCAATACACCCGGCGATCGCCGCACCTGGGGCAGCCTCCCCGGTGCGGCTGCCGCCCTGGCTATCGCCGACGCAGTCCTGGCCGATGATCGCCTATGCCTGGTAATCGCCGACTCTGCCGCCAGCGCCTCCCAACTGGCCCGCGAGTTGGCCTTCTTTACCGCTGGCAGCGATCTGCAGGTGCTGCACCTGCCGGACTGGGAGACTCTGCCCTACGACGTCTTCTCACCCCATCAGGATATCGTCTCGGAACGCCTGCACAGCCTCTATCGGCTGCCGCAAACCCGCCGGGGCATCCTGGTGGCGCCAATCTCTACGCTGCTGCAACGCCTGGCCCCGCCCAGCCATGTCACCGGCAACAGTTTTGTCTACCAGGTCGGCCAGAGTCTCGACGTGGACAAGCTGCGCCTGCAGCTGGAAGACGCTGGCTATAGAGCGGTGGACACTGTGTACGAGCACGGCGAGTTCGCGGTGCGGGGCAGCCTCATGGATATCTTTCCCATGGGCAGTCCCCTCCCCTTCCGGATCGATCTGTTCGACGACGAGATCGACACCCTGCGCACCTTCGATCCCGACACCCAGGTCAGCCTTCACAAGCAGGACGAAATCCGCCTGCTTCCCGCCCGGGAGTTTCCCTTCGACAAGGCTGGCACCAAGCGTTTTCTCGATAACTGGCACGATCACTTCGATGTGGATGTGCGCAAGTGCCCGGTCTATCAGGATGTAAAGGGCGGCATTGCCCCGCAAGGGATCGAATACTACCTGCCGCTGTTTTTCGAGCACACCGCCACTCTGTTTGACTATCTGCCCGATGACGCCCTGGTGTTCGCCAGCGCCGGTCTACCTGCTGCTATCGAGGATTTCTGGCGCGAGGTGAGCGATCGCTATGAGGAGTATCGAGGCGATCTGCGCCGCCCTCTGCTGGCACCGAAGACGCTCTATCTGTCCGCCGGCGAGCTGTTCTCCGCCATCGGCCAGTTACCGCGCACCGACCTGGTTGCTGAAACTGTCCGCCAGGCGGTGGGCAGTACCAACTTTCCTGCCCGAGAGCCGGAACAGGTGGCTGTGGACAGCCGCGCCGCCAATCCGTTGCAGGCGCTGACGGCACTATTGGCAGATACGCCGCACCGCACGCTGTTCTGCGCCGAAAGCTCGGGGCGGCGCGAGGCGCTGCTGGAGCTGCTCGCCCGCGGCGGTATTGAGCCCGAGGAAGTAGCCAACTGGGCGGAGTTTGCCGCTGGCGACCAGCCCCTTGCCATTACGCTGTTTCCACTGGAGCGGGGCCTCAGCCTCGATCAGCCCACCCTGCGGGTGGTCAGCGAGGCTCAGTTATTCGGCCAGCAGGTGATGCAGCGCCGCCGTCGGGGCCGCAGCCGCGACAACAGCGAGATGGCTATCCGCGATCTCACTGAGCTCAAGCCCGGCGCCCCGGTCGTCCATCTCGACCACGGCGTGGGTCGCTACCTGGGCCTGCAAACCCTCACCGTGGACGACGCCAGTCAGGAGTTTCTTACCCTCGCCTACGCCGACGATGCCAAGCTTTATGTGCCGGTCACCAGCTTGCACCTGATCAGCCGTTACGGCGGTGGCGACGAAGCCCTGGCGCCCTTGCACCGGCTCGGCAGTGAGCAGTGGCAGCGCGCCCGCGACAAGGCCAACCAGCAGATTCGCGACACCGCCGCCGAGTTGCTGGATATTCACGCCCGCCGCGCCGCCCGGGTCGGGCACGCCTTTAGCGATCCGGGGGCCGACTACTTGCGGTTCTGCGCCGAGTTCCCTTTCGAGGAAACCGCCGACCAGCAAGATGCCATCGACGCCGTATTCAAGGACATGCTCGCTACCCAGCCGATGGATCGCCTGGTGTGCGGCGATGTGGGCTTCGGCAAGACCGAGGTGGCGATGCGCGCTGCCTTTATCGCCACCGCCAGCGGCAAGCAGGTGCTGATGCTGGTGCCCACCACCTTGCTCGCCCAGCAGCACTACGACAATTTTCGCGACCGCTTCGCCAACTGGCCAGTGAATATCGAGGTCATCTCCCGCTTCAAGACCGGCAAGGAGCAGGAGCAGCTGCTCAGGCAGGCCAGCGACGGCAAGGTCGACATCCTGATTGGCACTCACAAACTGCTTCACAACCCGGTTGACCTGAAAAATCTCGGCCTGCTGATCATCGACGAAGAACACCGCTTTGGCGTTCAGCAGAAGGAAAAACTCAAGGCACTGCGCGCCGAGGTGGACATCCTTACCCTCACCGCCACGCCGATTCCCCGCACTCTCAACATGGCCATGGGCGGCCTGCGCGACCTGTCCATCATTGCCACCCCGCCGGCGCGGCGACTGTCGGTAAAAACCTTTGTCCGCCAGCGCGAGGACAGGGTGATCCGCGAGGCCATCATGCGCGAGATCCTGCGCGGCGGTCAGGTGTACTTTTTGCACAACGATGTGAAATCCATGGAGCGGGCAGTGGACAGCTTGCGCACCCTGATACCGGAGGGACGCATAGAATTTGCCCACGGCCAGATGCGCGAGCGGGAGCTGGAGCGGGTGATGTCGGACTTCTACCACCAGCGCTTCAATATTCTGGTGTGCAGTACCATTATCGAGACCGGTATCGATATCCCTTCCGCCAACACCATCATCATCGAGCGCGCCGACAAGTTCGGCCTCGCCCAGTTGCACCAGTTGCGCGGTCGGGTGGGTCGCTCGCACCACCAGGCCTATGCCTATCTGCTGACTCCCGATGCCAAGGCGATGACCGACGACGCCCGCAAGCGCCTCGACGTGCTGGCGGAAGCCGACCACCTGGGTTCCGGCTTCACTCTCGCCACCCACGACCTGGAGATTCGCGGCGCTGGCGAGCTGCTGGGAGAAAACCAGAGCGGCCATATCCACAATATCGGCTTTACCCTGTATATGTCGCTGCTGGAAAAAACCGTCAAGGCCATCCGCAGCGGCAAAGTGCCGGACCTGGACAGCGGGCTCGATGAGAGCACCGAGATCAAGCTCAATATCCCCGCTCTGATTCCGGACGATTACCTCCCCGAGGTGAATACCCGCCTGATCCTCTACAAGCGGATCGCCAACACTACCACCGAGGAAGAGTTGTCGGAATTGCAGGTGGAAATGATCGACCGCTTTGGCCTGCTGCCGGAGCCCACCAAGACTCTGTTCCGCATTGCCCGGCTGCGCCAGCGCTGCGAAGCCCTGGGTATTCACCGCATCGATGCCGGCCCCACTGGCGGCAAAGTAGAGTTTGCCAAGGGCACCAGTGTCGATCCTGTCACCATCGTCCAGCTGGTCCAGCGCCAGCCAGAGCGCTACCGGCTGACGGGGGCCACCGAACTGCGCTTCAGCGCTGCCATGGAAAGTGGTGACGAGCGACTGGAAACCGTGGCTGCTTTGCTGGACACTCTGGAGCCAGCATCCTCCGGTCAGGGTGACGCGGGCGCCCCCCAGGCTCCCCCGCCCCAATCACCTCAGCCCCAGGGGAAACGCAACAAAGCCAAAAAGGCCAAGAGAGCCAAGCGCTCAGCCTAGGCTCTGTTGCCACCACTTGAATTGCCGCCACTGGAAACCCGCTTTCCACCCGGCGAGACGGAAGGAGAGAAATAGAGTGGACAGCCACGAACAAGAACCGGCCTCGCGAGTACTGCGGGCGTTCTGGGAACAGACAGTGCAGCAGCGCAGGAAAGCAGCCTTTGGCCTGCCCTCTGCCCTGCTCTCTGCTCTAACAAGGCGTTTGGCACCGACCCTGCGGGTGGGTACCTTTTTAGGGATCGCCTTCACAACCTCACTGCACGCCCAGCCCCTTGATCAAGCGGAGCGCTGGTACCAGGTAGAGGTGGTCCTGTTCGCCCAAACCGATAATTTCGGCAACGAAAAAAACCTCAAATCGGTGCAGCTCGGCTATCCGCAGCCTCAGGTGTTTCTCGAAACGGCTACCGAGATAGCCCCGGAAACCCTGGCGCGCCTCTCCCCGGAGGATCTGCAACTCTATCTCGCCATGGTGCCCGAGGCGTTATTGCAACGCCGCGACCCCAGCATTCCGGTCCCCTTCGCTGCCCTTCCCCCCGGCGACCACTTGTTGACGGGGGAAGTGCGCAACCTGGAGCGCTCCGGGTCATACCAGGTACTGTTTCATCAGGCTTGGCGGCAAACACTCGGCGGCCCTCGCAACAGCCCCTGGGTCATCATCCAGGGCGGCAACCCGGTCGGCGATCACTATGAACTGGAAGGCAGCCTGCGAATTTACAGCGCCACCCAGATTGTCGCTCAGACCAACCTGTGGCGCACCCGCTTTGGCCACAACCCGAGGGTCAACAATCACACGGGCCATGATGCCGCGCGCCTTGACCCAACAGCACCGGCTGCAGCGAAAAACGGACAGCCCGACGCCTCCGACTGGCCCCTGCTGCCGCCAGCGCCCCGCCCACCCGAACCGCAGCTGCCAGCACTGTTCAGGGAGGCATCCTCGCCGGCGGCATTCGCTATTGATGCCCAGGACACTGCCGCGCTGCACCCTGCTCGCCCTGCAACCCGTCCCGCGCTTGCCGTCGTCGATATCGATCGCTTCGAAACCAGCCAGATCATCAACACCCGCGAGCTGCACTACCTGGATCATCCGCGCCTCGGCGCCCTGATCCGGGTGGTGCCCTACGATCCCGAGCAGCCGGAAGAAGACCTGTTTGACGACCTGCCGCTGGAGGACAGCGCGCTGGATCTCGAAGCCCCTGCGCCGGAAATCGACGATGAGGTGTGGGACTGACCGCCGTCTCGCTATCGAACGATTTTCGATCAGACAGCTTCGTGGCGGCCTACACCTGATGGGAGCTGGTGGCGGCCAGTTCGACACCAGCGTTAGTCGCCAGCAGACCAGTCACAAGCAAAGCAGTTACTGGCAGCAAGCTTCCAGCAAGGTCAGCAACCGAGGGGCGGCCGCGGCCATCACCCGGCCGATCTCCTCCAGGGTGATCTCCGCCTTGCTCTTGCCTGCCGCGGGGTTTACCACCACCGCCAGCGACGCATAGGGAACACCCAGTTCCCGCGCCAACCCGGCCTCCGGCATCCCGGTCATGCCGACGATGTCGCAGCCGTCCCGCTCCAGGCGCAACACCTCGGCAGCGGTTTCCAGGCGCGGCCCCTGCACCACGGCGTGCACAGCGCCGTCCACCAGTTCGAGCCCCGCAGACAAGGCCGCAGCCAACAGGCGCTGGCGCAATGCCCTGTCGTAGGGGTCGGTAAAGTCCACATGCAATACCGGCTCACTGTCGGTGTCGCAAAAGCTATGCTCCCTGCCCCAGGTGTAATCGATCAACTGGTGGGGCAACACCAGGCTGCCGGTGGTCATGGCTGGCGTGATGCCACCCACCGCATTGAGGGCAATGATCCCCTCCACGCCCTGCTCCGCCAGAGCGGCGATATTGGCACGGTAATTGACCCGGTGGGGAGGGATGCTATGGGAATCACCGTGGCGGTTGAGCCAGGCGATCTGCGCAGTTCCCAGGCGTCCCAGAGTCAGCGGCGCGGATGGCGCCCCCCAGGAGGTGGTCACCGAGCGCTGCCGGGAGTCTGCCAGGGCCAGCCGTTCCAGCGCCGTGCCGCCGATCAGGCCGAGCATGACAGGCTCTCTTGGTCTGGGACAATTGGAACAAGGCGCCAACCCATCAGCCAAGCACCTCCAGCCGCTGGCGAATGTCCCGATAACGGCTATCGGCCTGCAGTTGAGCCCACTGGTGGCCAGCGCGGGCTTTCATCGCCGCCAATCTTGGCGAGGGCGATTCGGCACGTTTTTCCAGGCAATCGAGCACTTCCAGTGCACCGGGCCGATCGTTGCACACCAGCACCATATCGCAGCCGGCATCCAGGGCCAGTGCTGTTTTTTCAGCATAGCCACCCGCATGATCGGCGCCTTTCATAGACAAGTCGTCGCTGAATATCACACCCTCAAAGCCCAGCTCTCCGCGCAGAATTTCGCGCAGCCAGAAAGGCGAAAAACCCACACAGTGGGGATCGATACGGGGAAATACGATATGTCCTGGCATCACGCCGTCCAGCACTTGCGCCAGCTCCTGGAAAGGCAACAAATCATGCGCCCTCAATTGCTCCAGATCGCGCTCGTCAAACGGCGTTTCCAGGTGACTGTCAGCCCGGACGCCGCCGTGACCGGGGAAGTGCTTGCCGGTGGCGGCCATGCCCGCCTCGTGCATACCGCTGATAAAATGCCGGGCAGCGGCGGTGGCAAGCACCGGGTCGGCACTGAACGAACGATTGGCAATTACCGCACAGTGATCGCGGTCCAGATCCAGTACCGGCGCAAAGCTGAAATCCACTCCCATGGCCAGTACCTCGGCGGCCATCAGCCAGCCGCAGTCCCTCAGCAGAGCCCCTCCCAGTTCCGGATTGGAGCGGTAGATATCACCCAATACCTGCATGGCAGGCAGGGCTGTAAAGCCGTCGCGAAAACGCTGTACCCGACCGCCCTCCTGGTCGACGGCGATCAGCAGTTCGGGGCGAATCTCGGCAATGGCATCGGAAAGGGCGCGAATCTGCTCCGGCGTGTCGGCATTGCGGGCAAACAGAATGACACCGCCCACCAGAGGGTGACGCAGCAGGACACGATCATCAGGGGACAGCTGGTGTCCGTCCAGGTCGAGCATCAAAGGGCCAGCGGGCATGAAGGAGTTCCACAAGGTTGAAGGAAACAGCAAAAAGGCCGCCCACAGCAGACAGCCCCGTCTGGACAGGACATTAAAAACCAGGGGGCAGCTTGTCAACCAGAGGCTGTAAAGTGTTGTGGTTAGACGATTTATTCATCACTGCCAGCGCCGATAGCGCCAACAGCTATTAGCAAAAAGGCGCAGCCAATAAAAATCCCTGTATTCAACAGGGGTTACGGCGCTGATCTCCACAAAGATTTAGACTCCCGTCGCCCGCCAGACCCTCTATCCTCAAGGGCACCACTACACCTCTGCTAGCGGTGATGCTAACTTGGAGCCACCACTGAAAATAATGAGGAGTATGCGATATGGCAAAGCAGCTTCCCACCATCAACGCCTGGTACCAGGATGCCGCGGAAGATGTGCTCTTTGAAGTGGTAGCGGTCGATGAGTCCGCTGCCACCATTGAGGTTCAGTACGAAGACGGTGCCGTCGACGAGTTTGACTTCGACACCTGGGGCCTGATGGTGGTACTTCCCGCCGAAGCACCGGAGGACTGGCGGCGCTCCTACGACGAAGGCGGCGACGATGACAGCTTAAACCCCGACAGTCAGTTCAACCCGGAGGTGTTCGAGGATCCACTGGACAACATCGAGTCCGACTCACTCTATGGACTGGAGGACTATTGAGACAGATTGCCTATCACCACTCGGCTATTAGCGCCCCTTGAACAAGGAGCCGAGCACTCCCCGCACGATCTGCCGTCCAATGCCATTGCCGATAGTGCGGGTCAGGCTTTTGGTAAACGCCTCGCCCACCGACTGGCGATTGCTGCTGCGGCGACTTTGAGCAGGCGCTTTTTTTGCCGGCGCTGCTTCTGGCTCAGGCAAGGTTTCCAGGGCCCGGCGGTTGAGAATCTCGTGAGCTGACTCGCGATCGATAGCGCGCTCATAGCGCCCTGCGACCGGGCTGGTCTTGATCAGGGCGGCGCGCTCCTGCTCGGTCACCGGGCCGATGCGTGAACGCGGCGGGCTGATCAGGGCCCGCTCCACCACTCCCGGCACCCCCTTGTCCTCCAGCAGCGACACCAGTGCCTCACCCACCGATAGCTCGGTGATAACCGTTTCTGTCTCCAGCGCCGGGTTCTGGCGAAAGGTCGTGGCGGCAGCGCGCACTGCTTTCTGGTCCCGCGGCGTAAAGGCGCGCAACGCGTGCTGCACCCGATTGCCCAGCTGCCCCAGTACCGAGTCGGGAACATCGAGTGGACTCTGGGTGACAAAATAGATTCCCACTCCCTTGGATCGAATCAGCCGCACCACCTGCTCGATCTTGTCCAGCAGCGCTGGCGACGTATCCTTGAAAAGCAGATGGGCCTCGTCAAAAAAGAACACCAAGCGAGGTTTGTCAGCGTCGCCCACTTCCGGCAAGTTTTCGAACAGCTCCGACAGCAGCCACAGCAGGAAGGTCGCATACAACCTGGGGCTGTGGATCAAGCGGTCGGCGGCGAGGATATTGATCTGTCCGACACCGCCGGGGCCACTGCGAAGCAGATCCCAGAAGTCCAGCATGGGCTCGCCGAAAAACCCCTCGCCGCCCTCTCGCTCCAGCACCAACAGGCTGCGCTGGATAGCGCCGATACTGGCAGCGGAGACATTGCCATAGGTGGTTTTGAAACGGGCGGCATTGTCGCCGACATAGGTCAACATAGTGCGCAGGTCGGGCAGATCGAGCAGCAGCAAGCCCTCGTCGTCCGCCACCTGAAACACCAAATTGAGAATGCCCTCCTGGGTGGCATTGAGCCCCAGCAGGCGAGCCAGCAACAGCGGCCCCATATCGGCAATAGTGGCGCGCACCGGGTGTCCCTGTTCGCCAAAGACATCCCAGAACACCACCGGGCAACCGGCAAAGTCAAAGTTTTCGATACCGATATGGGCGACCCGCTCGTCGACTTTCGGGTGCGCGCTGCCCGGCTGACAAAGGCCTGCCAGGTCGCCCTTCACATCGGCCAAAAATACCGGCACCCCGAGGCGAGAGAACTGCTCTGCCAGCACCTGCAGAGTCACCGTCTTGCCAGTGCCGGTAGCACCCGCTATCAGGCCGTGGCGGTTAGCGTAACGGGGATTGAGAAACAGCTGGCGCTGGCCGGTGCCGCCTACCAGTATCGATTGGGTCATAGCCTCTCCTCAGAGGTTCTACAGGGGCAATCTACAGGGCAAAGAGTCAAGCCGTGCCCTCTCTCACTCAGCAGGCGCGGCCTGCTGCCCGCGCCGCATCCAAAACCGCGCCAGTGCAAAGCCCAGATACAGTAACAGCGCCGCAAAAAATACCACCAGCATTGGCATAATAGCCCTGAACGGCCCTTCGACAGTGGTGGGCTGCACCAGCTCGAAACCCGCCACCACCCAGGCCGGCGCCAGAAAATGCAGGTCCTCATAGGCTTTGACAGGGGTGAGCAGCAGCGCTGCAGCAAACAGGCGCACAATGGCTCTCGGCGGCCCCCAGGGAATCAGCAGACGTGTCAGCTTCCAGGTCAACGGCAGCATCAGCAGGCAACCCAGACCATAGGCCACCAGCCCCCACACATAATTCTCCATGGTATACATGGCTTACTCCACCCAGTGGACGATACGGTCCTCGAGATCTTCCTCGCGGACGAAGAGCTCGGATATTACCCTGCCGCGCACCGAGATGCCGGCCCGGTGCACCGATTCTGCCTTGCCGGAGACCAGCGGATGCCAAGAATACAAGGGGCGCCCCTCGGCCACCAGCCGGTAAGCACAGGTGGTCGGCAACCAGTTGATCTCCTCCACTATCTGCGCATCCAG
>JALNZZ010000231.1 GCA_023229065.1 Porticoccaceae bacterium | reverse complement strand
TGGGACACTTTTTGCCCGGCAATTTCCTCCGGTGTGCCTGTGGCGATAATGCGACCGCCGCCGGAGCCGCCTTCCGGGCCCAGGTCGATAATCCAGTCCGCCGTTTTAATCACATCCAGGTTGTGTTCGATCACCACCACGCTGTTGCCGTGGTCGGCCAGTCGGTGCAGTACCGTGAGTAGTTGTTGAATATCGTGAAAGTGCAGCCCGGTGGTGGGCTCGTCGAGGATATACAGCGTATTGCCGGTGTCGCGCTTCGACAGCTCCCGGGATAATTTTACCCGCTGGGCCTCGCCGCCGGAGAGGGTTGTGGCGGACTGACCGAGGCGAATATAGGACAGCCCCACATCCATCAGGGTTTGCAGCTTGTTGGCAATAGAGGGGATGGCGTCAAAAAATTGCCGCGCATCCTCTACGGTCATCTCCAGCACCTGGTGGATATTCTTGCCCTTGTAGCGCACTTCGAGGGTTTCCCGGTTGTAGCGCTGGCCTTTGCACACATCGCAGGAGACGTAAATATCCGGCAGAAAGTGCATCTCCACCTTGGTAACGCCATCGCCCTGGCAGGCTTCGCAGCGGCCACCTTTCACGTTGAAAGAAAAACGTCCCGGCTGGTAACCCCGCGAGCGGGATTCCTGGGTGCCGGCGAACAATTCGCGAATGGGTGTAAAAATACCGGTATAGGTCGCCGGGTTGGAGCGCGGCGTGCGGCCGATGGGGCTCTGGTCGATATCCACACATTTATCAAAATGCTCCAGCCCCGAGATGCTGGTATGGGGCGCGGCCTTGAGCGTGGTGGCCTTGTTGAGCGCGGTGGCGGCAAGCGGGTAGAGCGTTTCATTGATCAGCGTCGATTTGCCGGAGCCGGATACGCCGGTGATACAAGTCAGCACACCCACGGGAATATCCAGATCGACATTCTGCAGGTTGTTGCCGTTGGCGCCGACAATTGTCAGCATCTTGCCTTCTTTGGGCTGGCGGCGTTGCGCGGGAATGGCGATGCTCATCTTGCCGGATAAATATTGGCCGGTGAGGGATTCCTTGCTGGCAATAATATCCTTCACCGTGCCCTGAGCAATAATTTCGCCGCCGTGTACACCGGCACCGGGGCCGATATCCACCACATGGTCGGCGGCGCGAATGGCATCCTCATCGTGCTCTACCACGATGACGGTATTGCCCAGATCGCGCAGACGGGTGAGGGTGCCGAGCAGACGCTCGTTGTCGCGCTGGTGCAGGCCGATACTGGGTTCGTCGAGAATATACATCACGCCGACAAGGCCGGCGCCGATCTGGCTGGCGAGGCGGATGCGCTGGGCTTCGCCGCCGGACAGCGTATCGGCGCTGCGGTCGAGGGTAAGGTAATTAAGCCCTACGTCCACCAAAAAGTGCAGGCGGTCGCGGATTTCCTTGAGGATCTTGTCGGCGATCTCACCTTTGCGACCTTCCAGCTTGAGGCTGGCATAATAATCAGACAGCGAGCCCACCGGCTGGGCGGTGATTTGCGACAGGTTTTTCTCATCGACAAAGACGTGGCGCGCGGATTTTTTCAGCCGCGCACCGTGGCAGTCAGGACAGTGCTGAGTGCTGATGTACTTGGTGAGTTCTTCGCGCACGGATTGGGATTCGGTTTCCCGGTAGCGGCGCTCCATATTGGGAATGATGCCCTCGAAGCGGTGGCGGCGCTGGAACACGGTGCCGCGATCATTCACATAATTGAACTGGATTTCCTCATCGCCAGTGCCAAACAGAATCGCCTGCTGATGAGCGGCTTTGAGTTTTTTGTACGGTGTCTCGATCGCAAAGCCGTAATGCTCCGCCAGGGAGCTGAGCATATTAAAGTAGAACAGATTGCGTTGATCCCAACCGCGAATGGCGCCTTCGGCAAGGCTGGCCTCGGGGTGCTGAATCACCCGCTCGACATCAAAGAACTGCTTTACTCCCAGGCCGTCACAAGAGGGGCAGGCACCCGCGGGATTGTTAAAGGAGAACAGCCGCGGTTCCAGCTCGCTGATGCTGTAATCGCACACCGGGCAGGCGAAGCGGGACGAGAACAGCTGCTCATCGCGAACGCCCTTCCCCTCATTGCCCTCCATGGGAGCAATGATGGCAATGCCGTCCGACAGATTGAGAGCGGTCTCGAAAGACTCTGCCAGACGCAGGCCAATATCCTCGCGCACTTTAAAGCGATCCACCACCGCCTCGATGGTGTGCTTCCTGTTCTTGGCGAGGGCCGGCACCTCATCCAGCTCATAGACGCGGCCATCCACCCGCACCCGCACAAAGCCCTGGGCCCTGAGCTGGTCGAACACATGCAGGTGCTCCCCTTTGCGGTCGCGGATCATCGGCGCCAGCAACAGCAGGCGGCTGTCCTCCGGCAGGGCCAGCACGGTATCCACCATCTGGCTCACGGTCTGAGCGGCCAGCGGCTCGCCGTGCTCGGGGCAGCGCGGCTCGCCCACCCGCGCATAGAGCAGACGCAGGTAGTCGTAGATCTCGGTGATCGTGCCCACCGTGGAGCGCGGGTTGTGGGAGGTGGACTTCTGCTCGATGGAAATCGCCGGGGAGAGCCCCTCGATATGCTCCACATCGGGCTTTTCCATCATCGACAGAAACTGGCGGGCATAGGCCGACAGGGATTCCACATAGCGACGCTGCCCCTCGGCGTAGAGTGTGTCGAAGGCTAAGGAGGATTTTCCCGACCCGGACAGGCCGGTGATAACAATGAGTTTGTCGCGGGGCAGGTCCAGGTCCACATTCTTGAGATTGTGGGTTTTGGCGCCCCTGATGCTGATGGTATCCATGATGTCCGCGGGTGATAGGCAAGCGATAAATAATGCGGAAGGGGGCGCGGGAAAGCAAC
>JALNZZ010000230.1 GCA_023229065.1 Porticoccaceae bacterium | reverse complement strand
GTGAGGGCCAGATCCACTGCCAGACCATTGTCCGCCACCACTTGCACGAAATCGGCCTGCACTTCGGGAAGATCGTAGCTGGCCAGCAGCTCAAGGCTATCTTCCGCAGGCTTCGTCGAGTGGTTGCTCCGGTAGTGGTAAAAGCGTTCCAGCCCGCCATCGATAATCGCACCAGCCACGGCCTCGCAACCGGGACAGCACATGGCCCGGGGAGCACCGTCGATGACTACTGAATAATCGCTGTTGGCGGGGACCGGCAAACCACAGTGGTAGCAGCCGGCATCGCTGGCAGTGTTCGCGGCCTGGCGGACAGCCACAGTCCGTTACCCTCCTCCGAAGGGAACGAGGGTAACCTGCTCACCTTGGCGGAAGTCGAGCTGGCCATCGAGGCGCCATTGCGGCGTGTCGTGGGGCTGTAAACGCAAGCGGTAGCGGGTGGCCGGTGCACTGTCGAGGTCGCCGCGAAAGCGAGCGTCGCCACTGCCTTTGAGCATGACAGTCTGATCCAGGTCAGGGCGGGCGGGATGGAAGAAATGCAGATCCATCTCAGTCGTCGATGCAGGGTCACCCTCCACCGCCACCAGCACCTCGCCCGTGATGCGATCGACCGTCACCGTCGCCGACAGCCCCAGCTCCCGGGCACGGTCGTCGAGAGCCAGGCTGACATTGATCGCGCGCCCTTCCGTATAGTAGTCATCCACGACCACGGCGTCCGCATGTTGAAAAGCGAGGTACACCGTATACAGTGCCGCCACGACAACAACACTTGGCAAAACAATCAGAAACCATGGCCAGAACTGGCGGTACCAAGGTTTTGTGTCTTTATCTTTCGCAGCAGTATTCACGGCAGGATGCCCTCCATATTGCTGGCTACGACTCAGCGTCGTACGCCCAGGGATGGGCCGATAAAGCGACTTTCCTGACGGGCCTTGAGAGCCGGGTTATCGACAGCGGTAACAGTAAAAGATACCGAACTGGTGCCCTCTTTCAGGAAGCCAGGGTCCAGCATCAAGCTGAGAGGTTCTGAATAAAGCTCGCCCGCAGCAACCGTGACTTCGGTATCCCCGCGGATAATGAAGTCGTAATCGCCGCTCACCACAATGCGGTAGCGATGCTCGCGATTGTCCATATTGCTGATCCTGAGCGTATAAATATTTTCCACCAGGCCCGCGTTGGTTTCACGATAGAGCATGTTGCGATCGCGAATGACACTGACTTCGACGGGCACACGCGAGGCCAGGGTCCAGGTAAACAGCGTTGCCATCACCAGCAGTACCAAGGCATAGCCCACCAGTCTGGGGCGCATAACCCGTGTCTTGCCGTGCTCCACAGCATTCTCGGTGGTGAAACTGATCAGCTTTTTCGGATAGCCCATCTTGTCCATCACCGCATCGCAGGCATCGATGCACAGACCGCAGCTGATGCATTCATACTGCAGGCCATCGCGAATATCGATACCGGTGGGACACACCTGCACACAGAGGCTGCAGTCCACACAGTCTCCCAGCCCCTCTGTGGCGTGGTCGGCGCCCTTCTTGCGCGCACCGCGAGGCTCTCCACGCTTAGCATCGTAAGAGACAACCAAAGTATCGCGATCGAACATCACCGCCTGGAAGCGGGCGTAGGGGCACATGTACATGCACACCTGCTCGCGCAGGAAACCCGCATTCATATAGGTCATAAAAGCAAAGAAACCTATCCAGAACAGGGCCGCAGGATGCGCTGTCCAGGTGAAGATACCTGGCACCAGTTCGCGCATGGGATTGAAGTAGCCGACGAAAGTTATTCCTGTCAGCAGCGCGATGAGTACCCAGCTTAGCTGCTTGCCGCCCTTGCGCACCACTTTGGCAGCACTCCATGGCGCCTTATCGAGCTTGATCCGCTGATTGCGATCACCTTCCCACAGGTGCTCGGCACCCATGAAAAGTATGGTCCACACCGTTTGCGGGCAGGTAAAACCGCACCACACTCGCCCCACCAACACCGTCACTGTGAACAGGGCAAAGGCGGCAATAATCAACAGCCAGGCCAGCAGCATGAAGTCCTGCGGCCAGAAGGTGAGGCTGAAAATATGAAACTTGCGGGCTGGCAGGTCGAACCAGACGGCCTGGCGGCCGTCCACATTCAACCAGGGGAGGAGGAAGTACCCCGCCAGCAGCGGAATCCAGGTCCAGTTGCGCAGGCTGCGATAAAAGCCCTTGAGACGGCGCGTGTAGATTTTTTCCCTGGTTTCATAGAGGTCGAGGACCCGCACCACCTCATCGGCGGGCGGGCGATTCTGTTCTCGTTCTCTGTTGTCACTCATGGCACACTCAGCTCCGGCTGTAATTCAGGTGCCTCCCGAGAAGACACTAGCGTTGCGACAATCCGTACACATAGGCTGCCAACAGGTGAATGCGATCCTCCTTGAGCAACTCCTTGTGGGCGGGCATATTGCCCTGGCGGCCATTGCGGATGGTATGGCGGATAATTTCGGGAGAGCCGCCATAGAGCCACGTATCGTCGGTGAGGTTGGGGGCACCCAACACCTGGTTGCCTTTGCCATCGGCGCCATGACAGGCGACGCAGTAGGTGGCAAACAACTCGCTGCCGCGCTCAGCAGCGGCGGTGTCGTGGGGCCGCTCGCTGAGGCTCAGCACAAACTGGGCTGCATCGTTGACACCGGCTTCGCCGAGAATGTTGCCAAACGGCGTCATCATGCCGCTCCGGCCCTCGGTAATGGAAGTCCGGATAGCTTCGGGGGTGCCACCATACAACCAGTCGTCATCAGCGAGGTTGGGGAAACCGTAGGCGCCGCGGCCATCCGAGCCATGGCATACCGCGCAGTTGTTGGCAAACAAGCGCGCTGCCATGCGCATCGCTTCGGGGTTGC
>JALNZZ010000229.1 GCA_023229065.1 Porticoccaceae bacterium | reverse complement strand
ACCATCTCGCCACCCACTTCGACCAGGAAATCCTTATAGCCCAAGCTGCGCAAATAATCTGCCACTTTATCGGCGCCATAGCCCTTGGCTACCGCCGACAAGTCCAGCTGGATATCCCGCACTCGAGTGGCCGTTCCCGCGCTTTGATTCTGTACCAGGCCATCAAACCCTACGCCCGACAGCAGCGCTTCGATTTCTTCTCTGGCTGGCGGCTCAGCGCGACCCTCGCCGGGTCCGAAACCCCACAACTTAACCAGAGGACCAACCGTGGGATCGAAAGCTCCCTGACTCTCGCGGTGGAGGCGTCCGGAAATAGCCAGCACCTCTGCCAGTTCCGGCGACAGCGGGAAAGGCTCACCGACAACTGCGCGGTTGAGGGTCATCAGCTCGGAGTCATCGCTGTAGGTTGTCATGGCCCGATCAACGGCGTCGACAGCTGCAAAGATGCCCTCTCCAAGATCGGCAGGAACCTGTGCTGGCTCCGCCACCACGGTGACATGATAGGTCGTCCCCATGGTGTAGCCAGTGAACTTGTGGGCTTGGGGGCCGCGCTGGCACCCGCTGGCCAGCAACAGCGCCAGGAGGACAAACAAAAACGAGGCGCAAAGCCCCGTTTTTGTAGTTCCTCCCTCGCTTATCAAGCGGAGAGACTGACGATCAGCCACCGAAGTCATCCAGCAGAATGTTTTCCGGCTCCACCCCCAAATCAAGCAGCATCTTGATACAGGCAGCGTTCATCATCGGTGGGCCACACATGTAGTACTCGCAATCCTCCGGCGCCGGGTGGTCCTTGAGATACTGCTCGTACAGCACATTGTGGATAAAGCCGGTCAGTCCGTCCCAGTTATCTTCTGGTTGGGGATCTGACAACGCCAGATGCCACTTGAAGTTGGGGTTCTCCGCCTCCAGTTCATCGTACTCTTCCGTGTAGAAGCACTCCCGCAGGCTCCGCGCGCCGTACCAGAAGGAGATATTGCGAGTGCTCTTGAGCCGCCGCAGCTGGTCGAAGATATGGGAGCGCATGGGCGCCATACCGGCACCACCACCAATAAAGACCATTTCGGCATCAGTGTCCTTGGCGAAGAACTCACCAAAGGGGCCGTACACGGTAATCTTGTCGCCGGGTTTGAGGTTGAACACGTAGGAAGACATCAGCCCAGGGGGAATACCCTTGCTACCGGGAGGTGGCGTAGCGATACGGATATTGAACTTGACGATACCCCGCTCTTCAGGATAGTTGGCCATCGAGTAGGCGCGAATTACCGGCTCGGTGACTTTCGATTCCATATTGAAAAAACCAAACTTTTCCCAGTCACCGCGAAACTTGGGCTCGATATCGAAGTCCTTGAAGTACACATGGTGGGGCGGCGCTTCAAGTTGTACATAACCACCGGCCCGGAAGTCCACGTTCTCCCCTTCCGGCAGCCGCAGGGTCAACTCCTTAATAAAGGTGGCGACATTGGGGTTTGACTCGACAGTGCACTCCCACTGCTTGACCCCAAATACATCTTCCGGCACCCAGATCTCCATATCCTGCTTAACCGGAACCTGGCAAGAAAGGCGCCAGCCCTCCTTCTCTTCGCGACGCGTAAAATGGGAGGCCTCGGTAGCCAGCATGGCACCACCACCCTCTTTCACGATACATTTGCACTGAGCACAGCTACCACCGCCACCGCAAGCCGAAGCGAGGAAAACCCCCTGACTGGCCAGGGCTTGCAGTAACTTGTCGCCAGCCGGTGTGGTGATGGTTTTCTCGTTATTGATCAAGATGTCAACGTTGCCGGAGCTCACCAAGCGAGCCCGCGCATTGAGAATTATCAACACCAGCGCCAGCACTACCACGGTGAACATGGCAACGCCGAGTAAAATTTCGAACATCATAGCGTTATCTACTCCACTTCACCGATTAGAGGTCAATGCCGCCGAAAGACATAAAGCCCAGGGACATCAGACCAACAGTGATAAAGGTAATACCAAGCCCCTGAAGGCCAGCCGGCACGTCACTGTATTTAAGTTTTTCACGGATACCAGCCAGAGCAATGATTGCCAGGGCCCAACCGATGCCCGCCCCGGTACCGTAAACCACACTTTCACCAAAGTTATAGTCGCGCTCCACCATGAAGAGAGAGGCTCCCATGATCGCGCAGTTCACCGTAATCAAAGGCAAAAACACACCTAACGCGTTGTACAGAGCTGGCACGAACTTGTCGAGAAACATCTCCATGATCTGCACGATAGCAGCGATGACACCGATATAGCTGAGCAGCCCCAAAAAGCTAAGGTCGACATTCGCCAGCGCTTCAATGCCAGTCCAGGCAAGAGCTCCTTCGGTAAGCAACCAGGTATAGATCAGGTTGTTTACCGGTACGGTAATGGCCAGCACCACAACCACAGCGATGCCAAGACCAATAGCAGCTTCGATCTTCTTGGAGATGGCGATAAAGGTACACATCCCCAAGAAGAAGGCCAGGGCCATGTTCTCGACAAAAACTGCCCGAATTAACAGACCGAGATAATGTTCCATGTTATGCAACCTCCTTGGCGACGGAGTTGGGTGCTATTGTGAACTCTGGCGTTTCTACCTGTTCTTTCTTCTTGGTGCGCATAGCCCAGATAATCAGGCCAATAATGAAAAATGCACTGGGAGGCAGCAACATCATCCCGTTCGCCACATACCAGCCTTCAGCAGTAATCAGCGGGAGAATCTCAACACCGAACAATGTGCCGGCACCGAAGAGCTCGCGGAAAAATGCCACCACCAGCAGAATAAAGCTGTAGCCAAGACCATTACCTATCCCATCCAGAAAACTGGGCAAGGGCGGATTTTTCATGGCAAATGCTTCAGCACGGCCCATCACAATACAGTTGGTAATGATCAG
>JALNZZ010000228.1 GCA_023229065.1 Porticoccaceae bacterium | reverse complement strand
GGTTCTCGATGAACCTTTCACCGCTATCGACCGCGACGGGGTATCCAGGCTGGAGCAGTTGATGCGTGCTCATACCAGCCGGGGCGGCGTGGTGATTCTTACCACCCATCAGCCACTCGGGCTCGATGGTGTGCGCTTGCTGGAGATGGAGCCCTATGTCTGCGCCTGACGTTGTCCCGACGCTGGCAACCGGGCGGGCGTTTCGCGCCTTGCTGGTGCGCGATCTGACCCTGGCGTTCCGCCATCGCGGCGAGATGGCCAACCCGCTGATTTTTTTTGTCATGGTGGCCACTCTCATCCCTCTTGGGGTTACCCCTGAGTCCCGTCAGCTGGCGGCCCTGGCGCCGGGGATCATTTGGGTCATGGCGCTGCTGGCATCCCTGCTGTCGGCAGAGTCGCTGTTTCTCGCCGACTACCGCGACGGCACCCTGGAGCAACTGGTATTGTCCCCTCAGCCTTTGTGGCTGATGGTGCTGGCCAAAATTACCGTACACTGGTTGGTGACCGGCCTGCCCCTTACCCTATTGTCTCCGCTGTTGGGTATCATGTTGTCGCTGCCAGCCGCCGGTTTCGGTTCTTTGATGGTCAGTCTGGTGCTGGGTACGGCTGCTCTGAGTATGATCGGCGCCATCGGCGCGGCGCTCACTGTGGCAATATCGCGGGGCGGCCTGCTATTGTCGCTGATCGTGATGCCGCTCTACATGCCGGTGCTGATCTTTGGTGCCAGCGCGGTCCAGTTGGCGGTGGATGGTATGTCGCCGGCGGGAAATCTCGCGGTGCTGGGAGCCCTGCTGGCTTTTTCCTGTCTCTTGTCGCCGTTTGCCACGGCCGGTGCGTTGCGAGTGAGTTTGCATGGCTAGAACCCGACCCATCATGCCCGCCTGGTTCCATCGCCTGGGTTCTCCCAAGGGCTTTTATAGCATGACGACCCCCTGGTTGCCGTGGCTGGCGGCAGCCAGTTTGGTATTGCTGATAGGGGGAGCTGTGTGGGGGCTGGGTTTTGCCCCTGCCGACGCCAAGCAGGGCAACAGCTTCCGGATCATCTATATCCATGTGCCGTCTGCGTTTCTGGCGCTGGCCGGGTACTATGTAATGGCGGTGGCGGGTGCCATCGGCCTGATCTGGCGCATGAAACTGTCTTTTGTGGCGATGAAAGCCGCTGCCCCTCTGGGGGCCGCCTTGACGCTGATCTCCCTGGTGACAGGTGCATTGTGGGGCAAGCCCACCTGGGGTACCTATTGGGTGTGGGATGCCCGCATTACCTCAATGCTGGTGCTGTTCTTTCTGTACCTGGGTGTGATCGCCCTGCACTATGCCTACACTAACGGTGAGGCGGCGGGCAAGGCGGCGGCGGTATTGGCGCTGGTGGGCACGGCCAATATTCCTATCATCTATAAGTCGGTGGATTGGTGGTATACCCTGCACCAGCCTGCCACCATCAAGTTGACCGAGGCGCCCAGTATGCACCCGTCCATGTTCCAGCCGCTACTGGTGATGATTGCCGGTTTCTACTGTCTCTACGCGCTGGTGTTGATCCTCAATATCCGTGCCGAGATCCTGCACCGCGAGCGCGGCAGCCACTGGGTCGTCGAGTTGGCGAGGAGTAGGAGGTCATGAGCTTTCAATTCGACAGCCTGACGGCTTTCTATACCATGGGTGGGCACGGCCCTTTTGTCTGGCTGTCCTATCTGTTTACTCTGATGGTGCTGGTATGGCTGGTGGCCTCGCCGCTGCTGCGTGCCCGCCGTCTACGGGCAGCCCTGGCCCGCCGGCGCCCCGGCGCTGGCCACCACCGATCTGCCGAGGAGAAAGAATCCTGATGCACCCTATTCGTCGCCAACGCCTGATTGCCGTTATTTTTGTTGTGGTACTGGCCACCGTTGCGGTGGGCCTGGTCACCTATGCCCTGCGGCAAAATATCAATCTGTTCTATACCCCGTCCCAAATCACTGCCGGGGAGGCGCCCGAGGGCACCCGTATTCGCGTCGGCGGTATGGTGGTGCCTGGTAGCGTTCAGCGGGTGCCGGGCAGCCTGGAAACCCTGTTTACTGTCACGGATGGCGCCGGCGAAGTAAAGATTGCTTACACCGGTATCCTGCCGGATCTGTTCGCCGAAAATGAGGCCGCTGTGGCCACCGGCATGATGCGCGAGGATGGGACGTTCGGTGCCAGTGAAGTGCTGGCCAAACACGATGAAAACTATATGCCGCCGGAAGTGGCGGATGCGATGGAAAAGGCCATGGACAAGGCGCATGAGGCACGCCAATGAATCCGGAAATCGGTCATTTTGCTCTTATTCTCGGCTTCGCTCTGGCGCTGTGCCAGGCGGTGCTTCCCATGGTGGGCTCCTACACCGGCAATCGACCCTGGATGGCAGTTGCCCGGCCGCTGGCGCTGGGACAGCTGCTGCTGGCGCTGGTGAGTTTTGTTGCCCTTACCCTGGCGTTTCTGGCGGACGATTTTTCTGTCCTGTATGTGGCGAATAACTCCAACTCGCTATTGCCCTGGTATTACAAGATCAGTGCCGTGTGGGGTGCCCACGAGGGCTCATTGCTGTTGTGGGTGTTGATTCAAGCCGGATGGATTGCCGCTGTGGCGGCGTGGAGCCGCTCTCTGCCCCTGACCCTGGTGGCCCGGGTGCTGTCGGTCATGTCCATGGTGGCGGTGGGGTTCTATCTGTTTCTGTTGTTCACCTCCAACCCTTTTGAGCGGATGCTGCCATTCCCGGCGGCAGAAGGGGCCGATCTCAACCCGCTGCTGCAGGATTTTGGCCTGATTGTTCACCCGCCGCTCTTGTATATGGGCTATGTCGGGCTCAGTGTTCCCTTCGCCTTTGCTATTGCGGCCCTGTTGGCGGGACGCCTCGACGCCGCCTGGGCGCGCTGGACCCGGCTGTGGA
>JALNZZ010000033.1 GCA_023229065.1 Porticoccaceae bacterium | reverse complement strand
AGACGTACCACGGTATTGGCATGGTGTATAGTACGCGCAAGTTGTGCAGTATGCGGCGCGCGAGTGTCGTGATGGCGAGCCAGTTTTGCGGACTGCGAAAGCGATCCCACGTGCGCTCTGCATCAGCAGGAGTGTCTACACTGTACGTCTCATCGTACTCTGCCGGCCATCGCCACGTCCTGATCTCGCCCGTGTCACGATAGTGCCAGTAGTCTAGCCACGTCCATTCCATCTCGCGCGCGAAGACTGGCGAGTACAGGCATGTCGCCCTGCGCAGTTTATTCAGCTCTCGGTACAGGGCGAGGAGAAAAAGAGCAACCTCGGAGCGCGACTGCGTCTCCATCACGTCGTGCCCGTTCGGGCGATCCTCGAAGTGCTCCTGTTGCGCCCGCGGGTAGTCGCGGAACATGATCTCGCGGAGTGCTCCGACGGTCTTCGGCGCGTCGAAGAACCTGCCGTCAGGCTCGTGCGGGTCGTAGCCGTATGCGTGCGTGCGACCCTTGGATGCGAGCCCGCGCCAGAACTGCGCGAAGACGTGCGCATCCAGAAGTGAGCGATACGGGAGCCAATCCTCATCCCAAAAATTGCAAATGAAATCCACGCCCGGCGGCGCCTCAGGACAATAAAAGTCGGTCCGAATCCGTGACGCTTGGCGCAAGGGGAGCGAGTGCCGACCACCCGGGTACACCGCCCACGCTGAGTAGTAGCGCGGTGACACAGTGTCCTGGAGCGTGTCGCTGCACGACGTCCCGGCACCCGTGTAGATCACGTCGTCGATGATCTCCTGCGGATACGTCACGTGACTCGCACAGATGACCGTGCCCGTCGCGCCCTCAGGCAGTCGCCAGTGCAGATCTATCTGCTGCGGATCTGTCGGAGACTCCTCGACTCGGAGGTCTGCCACGCTCTCGCAGGTCTCGAGCGGCACGGGCCCTGTGAGATACTGTATCGGTCGATAGGCGTCGAGCAGCGCGCCCGTGACGAGGTACTCGGGCCAGTACTCCTCCGTGGTCGTGCCACCTAGGACGTAGGCTACGACCTGCAGATTTGTGGCTGCCGGGGCGGCCGCCCAGAAGAGCGCGCACGCTCCAGCAACATGGGGCGATGACATCGACGTGCCGCTCCACGGCTCGTAGTCCCCGTACCCGTGACGCTCAGACGGCATTACGTTTAGGCTAAGTATCTCTGTTCCGGGCGCGCTCAGATGCACACTCCGCCGACCGTAGTTAGAAAAAAATGCTAGGGCTCGTTGCGGGGTGTGCGCGGCTACGGACACGTTGTGCGGCATCCTGTAGCTCGCCGGATACGACACCGGCGCAAAATAAAAATCGAAGTCGTTGTTCCACGCCGAGTTTCCCGCCGCGCAGACGCAGATCGCGCCGTGCTCGCCGGCTGCCCTCCACACCTCCTCTAGTGACGCATCGCGCACCGAGCCGCCCCACGAATTTTGCAATATTTTCGCCCCGTGCTCGATCGCGTAGTTGACGGCGAGGATCGCATCCGACAGGTAGCCCGAGCCGTCGCGATCAAGAAATTTAACGGCCATGATTTGCGCGCCCGACCAGATCAGGCCGGCCACGCCCGTACCGTCGTTAGCGCGTGCCGCGATGGTGCCTGCGACGTGCGTGCCATGCCCGTTATCGTCCATGGGTGGCATGGTCGCGCCATCCCGAAAACCGCAACCGTGATATAGCGCGTCGCCCGGTGCTCGCGCAGGATCGTGCCACAGCTGCGGCCTGAGCTCGGGGTGCGTGTAGTCTACGCCCGTGTCGATGACAGCAACAACGACGTCTGACGTCGTACCGTAGTACCACGCTTCTGGCGCGCGCATGTCAGGCAGATCCCACTGTCTCGGATAGAGCGGGTCGCTGGGGATGCGCCTGCCGGGTGTCTCTAGTAGTCGTACGATCTGATCAGGCGCCGCGGACAGCACCGACGGATCCCCGCAGAAGTCAGCCTCGGTAAAGTGGTCGGGCGCCTCCACGATTTCGACCCGTGCGCGCGGCGATTGCTCCGTGATGCGCGAGCGGTACGTGCGACGGCAGCCGATGCGGCGGTGTGCTTTGCGCCGCACGTTGTTGCTGCTGGGTTTGTGGCGCACGATCCATTTTGCCATGGGTTAACTTTCATTTTCGGTTTCTTCGTCTTCGTCTTCGATGCCGAACGGAATGCCGCTCCTCGCCGTCGCAAACTGTAACGGCGCCCACTGCGTCTGCCCGGCGTACGCTACCCACAGCTGATAGTCGCCGTCGCCACCACGCAGCCTCTGGTTCTCGTCGTCGCCGTACCAGTACACGATACGCGCGCCGCGCGATGGCACCCTAGGCAGCTGTGCCACCTCATCGACCTGCAGCCCGGCGGCAGTAGATCTGGCAGTGCTCCTGATCGTCGTCAGCGTGCCGTGCTGCTCCTTGATGAGTCCGGCGCCGGGGGTGATCGCGGCGAGCGTCGCCTCCGGGATCTCATTTAGCCTGTCCGCGACGAGCGGCTCGCCCTTTACAAAATCGGTCATGGCGCGTCCTCCGGGGTCGGATCCCCAAGTGGAAAAGTAGTATTAAAATCTAGTGGATAGTACTGCAGCGTCTGGCGGTATGACGCGCTGTAGTCGTCAGCGCCGCCCGGTCGGTAGTCGTCGTCTGCAGGCACGTCACCACCCGACTCCCAGTAGATCCACGGGTCGTGTGTGCCCGTCCAAACGCCGTTTGTCGCTGACGCGATGCCGGGCAAAACGGAAAAGCGAAACGTGATCTGCGCGACGTGCTGTGAGGCGGATTTGTGCTTTGGGTCAACTTGCACCGACACACACTTTACGGTTCTCGGCGGGTTGCCCTTCCAGGTCGTCTCGTTGACCTTGTTGAGCCACGTGAGTTGTAGGATGATCGCCTGATCGCCAAACTCCGTATCGGCACCGAGGTCGCGGATGCCCGTGCACGTGATCTCGATGGCCGGGGTCGTGACGTCAACCAGCGCCGTGACGCGTGCGTCATCATCGCCCGCCGGATACGCGACCGTGTTGAGGTTTCCGAGGATGTCGGTGCCGCGCTGCTCAGAGACGAGCCCGGTCGAATAACGGTAAACAAACGCATCATGGCGGCGCGCTTCCTGCGGCTTGGTGCAGGTGGCGTGGAAGACCCACGCGCCTTTGTCGATCCGTTCCTTCTGCAAAATTCTGACCGACTCAAAACCGAGGAGTTGCGGCTGCTGACGTACCGCATCGTGCAGTACGCTGAGCGGTTTGTTTCCGGCTTCATCGGCGGGGATAATGATCTGATAGTTGAGCGTGATGTTCTGTGCGAGCCCGTACTCGACGCTCGTCTCTGAGCCTGGCATGCGTCGTACGATCATAGTATTTCTCCTCAGCCTAGCACGGGCGTATAGTATAACAAACGATCCGCAATCTCGCGCATCGTGTCATTCATCCTTTTTAGTTCTTCGTGGTTGCGCTCGTCGATCGTGTCTTGCGTCTGCGCTTGCTTGCCGATGATTTCCGAGAGGCTGCCCGCCTGTGAAGCCGTGCCGTCCATTGCCTCGCTCATGCGGTCCGCGTGCTCGGCCCATAAATCTTCGAGCTGCTCTTGCGCCCACTCTTCGTTTTTTGCGCGGTCTTCGATCCACTGTTCTTGTTTTTTCTGCTCTTCGGCGGCCTGGTCTTCGAGGTATTTCGCGTGTCGCTCTTTTTCTTCCTTCGCCGCTTTTAACGCGGGATCGAGATCTTCGAGTGCCGTCTTAATGCTCTCGGCCGCGCGCGTGTACGTGCCCTCGTCGATGAGCCCTTGATCTTTGTATGCTTTGACGGTCTCAAGCTTTTTCTCGAGCTCGGCCTGCTCGTCCTTATATTCTTTCGCAAGCGATATCGCCTCTTGGAGGCTCTCGTTATTTTTGTCCAGATCCTCTTGTGCCTTGCCCATCAACTTGTAATATTCTTCGCCGGTGATTAATCCCTCTTGCATTGCCTCCGCAAAAAGTTCCATCTGCCCGATGATGCGTTCCGTCGGCGTTTCGAGTTTGGCTAGGTAGGGATTGACTTCTTTGCTGATCGCTTCGATGCGCATCTCCTCTTGTTCTTTCGCGATCTTTTTTTCTTTCGCCGCGTCTACTTTTTTCTTTACTTTTTCGCGCTGTTTCGCTTCGCGTGCGCGGTCTTCCGCGATCACTTCCTGCGCGCCCTGGCCCCAGTTGAAGGTTGCCTTCGGTATAGCCTTGACCCCTTCCCACGCCGCGCCGAGCATGCCCTTGCCTTCCTTGTGTGCGTCGCGCGATGCGATCGCCATGATGCGCATGTAGTTGTCCAGCCAGCCGGCGCCCTTTAGCGCTGCCTCTTCGCTCACGACCGCGAGCCCCTCGAGTGCGGGCGCGAGGTCGTTCGCAATCGAGGTGCCGATGAGATTAAAGGTGTGCTTCATTTCAGCAAACGCGTCGTTCAACGACTCGATGTCTTCAGCTCCCCGACCGACCAGGCCGATACGCTCGTAGATGCGCTCCATACGCTCGTCTGCGTCTTTTAAGCCCGCCAACACCTGCGTCATGCGCCCGCCGCGCGTCCCGAAGAGATCGATCGCGACGCCTTTTTTTGCCGTGTTCGACATGCTCTGCATTTTCTCGCCGATCATCTGCAGCATCTCATAGGCGTCTTTGCCTTGCATTTTTACTTGATCGATGCCGAGCGATTTTAGCGCGTCGCCTGCGCGCCCTTGCGGTCGTGCCATCGTTTGCTGCAGTCGCGACATCATCATGCCGAGCCGCCCCGTCTCCATGCCAGCCTTGTAGGTCGCCATCTCGAGCGCGCTCGTCTGTTGGAGTGTCGCGTCAAGATCGCGTGCGAGTTTCGCGGTCGCGTCGGCGGTCTCGAAAATGCGTTTGCCAAAAGAGACGACCGCGCCGACCGCGAACGCACCGCCTACGAGTTTGCCGATGCCGCCAAGCTTGGCGCCGAAGCCAGAAACAGACGACGAGCTTTTTTTCATCGCCGCGTCGAACGCGCCAGTCTGCGCGCTCAGGCGCACGATCATGTCACGTGTGGCCATGGATGCTCCTTTCTGTTTTTTGTTCCGAGAACCCGAGTCGGCGGAAGACACTCTCTATCGCGGCGTCGCTCATCTGTTTCGGCGCCGACGGACGCGACAGCAGCAGGTCGTCCTGCCACCTGTGCCGCACCCCGACGGTCTGCGCGATACGATATCGGATGAGCGCCTGCTGCAGATCGTCCCACTCTGCGCCCCAGGGCTCCAACGCGTAGAATCTCTGCCACGCGGCGAACGTGCTCATAGGCAGCGCACGTACACGATCCAGCTCAAGGTCGCCGAAAGCGAGCGCAAGCCGAAATGCGAAACGCCTCAGTCCTCGGAAGGGTTTGTTGGTTCGGAGCCCTCCACGGCGCTCTCGTCGTCTGTCGTGTCGGGGATCCAGTCCCAGTACGTCCTGCGCACCTCGTCCAGCACGGCGTCCGCATCCGCGCGGATCACGCTCTCGAGCGCGTCGGCCTCGGTCGGATACGGCGTGCCGTCGGGCTGCAGCAAGATGCGCCATGTCGCGTAACGTAAGATCGCGCGCACATCCTCGGTGGTAGGCTGCTCCAGATGGTCGAGCAGCGTCGTCGTCGCTTTGAGCGTGTACTGTCGCCCGTTGACCGTTATGTTTTTTTTATTTTTGTTCATATCTCAATCCCTCCTCGTAGGTGACGAGTCGACCTGCGACATAGCCCCAGGTCGAGCGCACGCCGCGAACGTCCACGTGTACGAACCCTCGGTCCGGATAGACGCCGATGGCGTCGAACAGTCCGAGCGCGTCGGCCGCTCGCGCCAAGTCTGCAGGGGTCCACCCCGCAGGTGCGGCGATGTCGGCGGCCGTGCCGTGCGTGTGCTGTGAGTCCGCTGCGCCGCCGATCTTTCTGTTGTGTTTGCGGCAGCGGAATCCGCTCGTGATCGTAAGCGGCGCGCCGACGACCACACGCAGAGCCTGCAGACCGCGCACGAGGCGGCGCGAGACGGGGGACGAGTGATCGCAGCACACAGCGCCCTTGCAGGCAAATTCTGATCGGCTAAAATTTTTTGTTAGGTCGCCCATGATCAGGTTCCGTTTCCGCCGCTGCCGTCATTGGGGGTCGCCTCAGACGAGACGAACGAAAACGACAGCATGTTGTGCGCGTCGACCGACGCGTCGTAGGATGCCTCAGTGCACGCGACTACGGCGCTAAGCGCCTGCGGAAGTCCGGGCGGCGTAACCGCGAGCGTGCCGTAGTCGCCGACCTCGGGGAGCGTGTCGACACCGTCCTTAAGCGAAATAACGACGTCGCCGGAATAGTCGATGAGCCCGCAGCGATTATCGATCTGGGCGCTGTCGAGTGTCGTGCAGTCGACCGCTGTCGCGGCGCAACGCATCGAGGCGGAGACGACCGAGCCCAGCGTTGTGCCCTGCCACGAGATTTGGGTGCCGTTCGCGAGTGGGTAAGTAGTGTCAGCCATTTTTTTTTATCTCCTTTCGTTAGATTGCTTTAAGAATTCAACTTCGATCTCGCGCCACAAAGCGCGATGCAGCTCGTCAATCGCGGGCTGGCGCACGGCGTTAATCGACGCGTCCAGCCACGGGGTATGTGCGTCATAGATATACGCGTAGTCGTGCGGCTTGATCGTGCCCGACGCGTGTCGTGTGCGCCCGCGTTTGTCTTTGACCGTTTTTGTTTTCCTAAAAACATAGTCACTGCGCACGCCGATATAGTTCACATCTTCTGTGCCGATGCGGGCGCGCTTCGTACCGATCGAGGCTTTCGTTGCGCCAAAAAGTACGGGCGCGTCAGCACGCATGCGTTTCACGACGAGCTTCGACGCGGCGCTCATCGCGCGCCGTTTCGCAGCGCGCGCACGTTTGCCGCAACGTTTTAAGGCGTCCATAATTTGCGGCGCATCGGAATATGTGATTGCAAGCGACTTCATCGTGCCTCCATCTCTAGTGTGATTTCGTGGCGCACGAGTGCGGGCACGACATTCGGCGGCGTCAGCGCGGGGGTCGCGTCGCTCGTAAAACCGCCGCCGGCAATCGGCATCACGGTCTGCCGCTGCAGCGCACGGCGTATCTTATCTACGCGATTAACAATGTCGACGCATGCGCGCTCGTGCGACCAGCCATCAGGGACCAGTCGATAAAACGACAAAAGGAACTCGCTAGTGATGACGTGCACGTCACGAGTGACCGCAGCGTTCGAAGAACGCCACGCAGTAGGGCGGATGACGAGACGCGGGAGCGGTAGCCGTGTGATATCAGCGTTGTAGTGCGAGATACGTGCGCGCGCCTCAGTGACGCGCGTGACCGAGCAAAACGCCTGAAACGCGTACTCTCGGCTGAGCAGATCGCTCAGTCGCTGCAGGTCGTACTTCACCGCGCTGCTAGTCACGGGGCACATCTCCAACGTTTAGATATTCGGTGCGTTCGCAGGTCATGACGGTGACGCCATGACTCTGCCTGTACGCCCCCATCACACGATACAGCTCTCCGTCAACATCGAGCGTCGATTCGCCGACGTTGGGCTTTGCGCCCTCGGGCAGGATGACGTAAAACGTGCCATCGTCCTCCGTCGCGTCCCACCCGCGAGCGTCATCAAAATCGAGTTGGCCGCGCTGCCAAATGCCGCAGACTTCGTACGCCGTTTTGCCAACGGTCAGTGTCGCCGCCGAGCCGTGGACAGAAAGCAGCAGGGAGAAATTTTCTGCGAACATGTTGGCGAACGCAGTCATCATCAGCTTCCTTTCGTTTTCGTAATGTCGATCACGCGCACGAGTGACGGATTCCAGACGTTCACATCAACATTCATTCTCACTCGAAGAATGATCGAGCGCGTCTCGTCGCTGAAATATTGCTCAACGACGTATGGCTCGCCGCCGTCCTCTGCCCAAATAAAAATTCTGCCGCAAGCCGCATCGACGTAAGGCGAGCCGTCACCGGCCGCGGAATACGTGAGCGCCACTTTGTCGGCTGGGACGATCGGAGCAGCATCGAGATCGAGTCCCTCGTCTGCGGTGTTTTTGCGCGCGGATGAAATCGCGATCTTGGACACGCCGATTTCACGCTTAATGAATTCGGCGACCGTTTGCGTCGCGATCGCGGGCGCGCCCGGCATGTAGGCTTTAATCGAGTCACTGGCGCACATCTGCATGTACGCTTTTTCGCCGAGGTACAGCACGTTGGGGCGCATGCCCGTCAGTCCGGCCATGTAGTCGCTGGCCGTTTGCAAGTCGCCGAGCGGATCGGATGCGGCTGTGGTCGCCCATGGTGCAGTACTTTCTCCGGCGTCGGCATCGGCGCCGAAGATCGCTTGTGCGACCATGTCCTCATACCAGAGGTCAGTCTTCGTGCGCAACATGCGCGCACCCATTTCCTCTTGCGCAAGGCTCGGCAGCTGAAAAAGTCGCCCGTCGCCCAGGTGGATGGGGAACTCGAGCCCGCGCCCAGCGCACGCGTATGAGATAGCGCCGAGCCTCAGGTTGACGCGGTTGTAGTGGCCGCCGGGCTGGCGCGCCATGTTCTCTATGCGCAACATATCCTCTGCTTTTTGTGTGGGGATCGTTGCTTTTTGCTCTTCGACGGTCGCGAAGGGCAACACGTCGTTAAAGGCGAGGCTGATGCCTGCCGGCTCGTACTCGGTGTACGCCTGCGTCAGTTCGGGGCGCGCATCACTGAGGTTAGGGTCCAGAAATAAACTCATTATGTTTCTCCTTGTGCGCCAACGGTAATCGTCACGGTGGCGGTGTCGGTGTTGGTGTCATCTTCTTTGTCGGTCAGTTTGTACACGATCGTGTACGTGTCGTCAGGCGTGCCCTCAGGTACGCTCACGTCTCCGGTCGTTGTGTTCAGAGTGGGCGTGGTTTCGCCAGCGGCCGCCGTCACGATCGTAATCGTCACGTCGCCAGTCGTCGCGAGCGCGCCGTCGTAGGTGTCGTTCGTCAGCACGTTGCCGACGGTTTCGCCGGCGGTCGTTCCGGTTTCACAGACGAAATTGTCATCCGTCGCGATGAGTTCGGCAGGCGCGGCGGGCGGCTCGTAAACGACACTCATAAGTTGCGCGCCGGAAAGAAACATGACCTCGCAGAGCGCGTCTTCTTCCGCGTCGCCGAGTGCGAGCGCGATGGGTAGGCCGTTGTCGCCGTCGAGCGGCACGAGGTGGCCGGCGGTGTCGCCGTCACCGAGTACGAGCAGGTCGCCCGTCGTGATGTCGTCGCCGGCGCGCACTTGGATTGTCCCCGCGCAGTTCAGGAGCCACACGGGCGCTTCGCCCGTGTCGCTGTCTTCCGTGACGACACCCAGCGGAGTAGCGTCGCCCTGCAGGTGGTCGGTTCCGTCGATCGCTTCGACGAGCCCGGCGGCCGTGAGTGCGACGACCGTGCCCGAGAAGATCGCGTCGCCGGCGAAGGGCAGCGTGCGAACGCCAAGGTTATAGGTACTCATGGCTGCCTCCTTAATCGCCGTCGCCGAAGGCGGTAGTCTGTGCGCCCGTCAGGAGCATGACCTCACAGAGCGCGCCTTTCGAGGCGCCCGCGATAGTGATACCGACAGGCTGACCTGTGTCGAGATCTTGGATTTTTCCGCCGGCCGCGAGCTCGACGACGGCACCGGTCGTAGTGGCGGCGGCAGCCACGATCTGTACCGTGCCCGCGCAGTTGGCGAGATTAACGGCGACAGGCGCGCCCTCGGCTGCGTCCTCAGTGGCGACACCGAGGATCAGCGGAGGCGTTTCACCCGGCGCTGCCGTGACAACCGCACCCTCGTCGAGTGCGACAAGCGTGTTGTGCGCAAGGTCGCCGGCGGCAGTAAAAGTTTTCACGCCCAGGTTGTAGGTTGACATTATTTTTTTCCTTTCAGGAGCTGCGCGATGTGGTTGGCGCGCAGGTTCGGATTTTGTCTGTTTACTGCGGCGGCGGCCTCGTGGGCCGTGCACGCATGCTCAGCCATGTAGGCTCGTACCGCTACGGCATACGTTTGCGGCTCGTCTTCTGTGGCGTCCGCAGGTGTCGTTGTCTCCGGTGCGGTCGCGACCGGGATGGCAACGGGTGCTTGTTGTTCGGCTAACTTTTTTTCCAGATTTTCGATTCGAATCGCCTGCGCTTCGACAAGCGATTTTCCTTCCGCGATCACACTCGCGGCGAAAGCGGGATCGGCGGCGAAAGCGGCGGTGATCTCTGCCTCGTAGGCCTCGCGCGCCTCTATCGCATTAAGCCGCTCCTCCGCTTCTGCTAGCTTGCTTTCGGCGGCGGCCAGTTTTTCGGCCAGTTCGTTTGTCATTTTTTGGTTTTCCTTTTTAGTTTCGAGTTCGGCCGCGTCGGCCACATAGTCAATAAGCTTCAAATCGCGCGCCTGCGCTGCGAGCCAGACGCGGCCACTGTTAATTTCGGCGAGCGTGACGTCTCGATTTTTCAAAACGTCCTCGAGAAAAAATCCGCCGAGTCGATCGATCACGTCTTGCACGGCGGCGCGTTGCTCGTCAGTCCAACCATCGAGTCCGGCGGCTTTCTGCGGCGCGGACCGAAAGACGACAATATCTTTTTGGCCCGTGTCAGCCGCTGAGTAGGCTCCGATGCCGCCCACCTCAGAAAGTCTTGTTGCGCCGACCTCGTGCGCGAAGGACGTGATCCAGTACGCGGCCGAGGCGCACATACCATCCACGTGCGAGATAATATTTTTTGTGTCGCGCAAGTCACGCATGGCGGCGAGCACGGGATCGATACCCTTGACCATGCCACCACCACTGTCGCACCAGAGGTATACGTCTCTGTCCCGAGACGATTTTGCGCGATCGATCTGAGCTAGCAGATCGTCGTAGCCCGTCGCGACGAGCCCGAACGCGTCGAACCACTCAGGCACGTGCGGCAGCAGCAGCCCGCGCACGACGATGTCCGCCGACGATTGGAGCGGCGACTCGGTGCGTGCTCGGACTGCTGCCTCATGCGACGTGGAGCGATGATTATCTTTTTTGCGCTGTTCGTTCGCGGCGTCGAAAGTCGTAAGCCAGCCGCGATAGTAGCCCGGCTCGCACAAGGCGAAACTGTCCTGTAAAAGTGTCATAGCTGAAATCCTACGTCGTAGTACGCGACCCACCCGAAGAGGCGCACGGCGAGCCACATGGTTTTTCGTTTCGTCCACGAGACGCCCAAGTCGCGCATCGCGAGCTCGAAGAATCGATCCGCGTCACGGCGACTGTATCGCTGCGTGAGGTACAGGTAGTCGTGCAGCACGGCGGCCGGCGCATACCTGCCGAGTGGTGGCAGCACACGCCAGAAGAGGCGAGGGATCGAAGCGAAATCTGTCACAAAATTTTTTGGTATTACAAAATAAATCCCGTCCACCTCGGTGACGTACTGCGCGGTGAGTCGCGCGCGGCGCCCGTCGGGCATGAGCTCAAATTGCATCGCGTGCATGGTCATGCGTCGTCCTCCTCGTCGGTCGCGTTAACTGTTGCATTTTTTGCAACGGTTGCCTGCTCCGTCTTCCCGATCGTGATCCCGCACCAGTGCTGCCACGGCACGCGCTCACCTGTCTCCTCTGCGAGTCGGCGACTGCGCTCGATGGCATCCCGAATCTCTGATTCTCTCTGGTCGAGGACCTGTTCTCGCTCCTCCTGGAGTGCCTTAACCACGTCGCTGTGCGTCGTGAGACCCAGAGCGAGCTTCTTCTCGTAAGCGCTGACCTCCGCCGCCGCATCGAGCCACGGGTATTGAGGCGTAATAAATTTATGCTCCCGATTTTCCGGCGTGTCCTCGACCGCGCCGCGCGCGACGAGCGACGTGAACCACCAGTCAAAAAGCGGCTCGTAAAAATCTTGCAAGAAAATATTTTGGAGCGACTCGAAGCGTTTCCACGACAACAAGAGCGCGGCCTTCGACTGCGAATAGTTGCTCCGAGTCCAGTCCATGAGGATCAGTTCCAGCGGCATACCAACGGGTAGCCCGAGCAGCCGACAGAACTCGCGCAACGTATCGCCGAAATTCTTTCCGGGGATGTCTCGGGTCATTGACTCGAGCAGATCATCACGACCTATGTGCGCGACCGTGGCATAGCTCAGCTCCTGCCACTGCAGAGGCGTCGATGCGCTAGGCGCGAAAGGCGAGTCCTCACCGTCGGATTGATATTTCAGAAAAAGCCTAGACAAGAGCGACCATGAGATCGCCTCGGAGTCACAGACGTCTGCGATCCGGTGCAACATCGGGAATGCAGACTGCATGAGAGGCACACCGCGCTGGGATGACGGGCGTTCGTAGTCGCACACGTACAGCATTTCGCGCGCGGGAACGAGGATCGGTTTTTGTTCGGCCGTCCACGGGTGCACGCGAAACGACTGTACCCTGCCGACCGCGTCGTAGGTGATACCGCTGTCCTCGTGTCCGCGGACCTGTTCTGCCTCGATCAACTGCAGTCTGTCTTCTTGTACCTTTTTTATTATTGCTTCGCCCGTGACAAAAAACTCGCGACCGATGGCACGCGCCAACTTGACGCCTCGATAGCGCCCCGTTACCTCGGCGGTGTCGAGCCACTCGTCCCACAGTCGATCGACTTCGCGGTTCTTGGCTTGCAGCTCGAAACCGCCGCCAACAATAAAATCAAGCGCGCGGTCGATGATACCCTTGTAGATTAGATTGTTTCGGAAAAAATCGCGAGACTGGGCGAGTAGCTTCTCGCGACCGAATCGCTCATGTACGTGCCCGGGTTGCGCGCCGCCGGAAAAGCGACGGTCGACGCGCGCAAGTCTCTGCCACGCGTCATAGCCCAGCGACGTGTATCGTCCGTGCGGCTGTGTGATAGTGATAGGTCGCCCGCCGGGCGGACGCGAGGAAGAAGGTATATCACGCGAGGAGTTGCGGTCGCAGTTAGTGCCGCCTGAGTCGTGCGGCTCGTCCTTCCCGGCGAGCGAAAACATTTTCCGAAAGCGTTCGAACATCACAGGTATCCCGGTCTCACGGGTGTGAGACTCTTTTTGGTAGCGACCGAGAGCATGCGCCGAAGCGTTTTGATCTCTTCGTCGATCTGTCCGTACGCGAGTGCCGCGCCGCCGGTCGATGCGTGCGTAGGTCGATTGACACGCAGAATCATGAGCGCGGCCAGGGCGAGACGCATGCGCTTCGGGCTGCCCTCGTACGGCACGTTCTCGGCGTACTGCGCTTGCGCTTCTACGACTGTTAACGGTTTTTTATCCATACGTTCATTTTATAAGTGTTTCTGATGAATGTATAGATAAAAATGTACTGTTAAGTACTAGAGATTGCGGTTTTCGTACTCACTGGTACAGTATCTTGTGTTATAATGATTCCATGGCGAAAACAAAGGCGAGAACGAAAGCAAAACCGCCCGTCACTCGGGCGGATCGAAACGAGGCGGTGCGACTGCGGCTTGACGGCTTCGGCGTGGCGGCAATCGCGACGGAACTCGAGTTGACGCAGGTTCAGGTTCGGGGGATTTTTCGCGACCTCACGGAGCGACAGAATTTTTACGAGCTCGAAATGTTACGCATCGCGCAGTACGAGCGAGACCTCCACGAGGTGGCGACCACAGACATCACGAGTGAGCAGGGCGCACGCGCGGTTGACACCCTACTGAAGCTGTGGGCGCGCCGCCGGGAAATGCTAAACGCAAAAAATAAAATCGATAAGACAGCCACCGACGAGTACAAAGCCGCGAAGGCGGAGCAGGCGCGCTTTCGCGTCGAGCGAGAAAAAGGCGAGTACATTTCACGCGATAAGGCGCGAGAAAACACAGCCGCTGCAGTGTCGGCGCTGCGCACGGCAGAGGAACAGATCATGCAGCACGCGGGCGCGGATGCAGCGCGACCGTTGACCGATGTTTTAAGAATGTTAGCGGAGGGCGGCTGATGCTAGACGTTGATTATCTACGGCAGCTCGTTTCCGAAACCGAACGCATTTCGATTCTCGAGTACGCGGAGGCGGACTTCGTGATTCCTGACGGCCCGTTTCGCGGTCGGAAATTCGACGCGCGCTTTCAGCCCTACGCCGGGCTGCTTCTGGAGGCAGCCAAGGATACGACCTACCCACGCAAGGCGTGCCTCGGCCCGACGCAATCTGGGAAGACACTGTCATGTGTCGTTGTGCCCGCCACCCATGCGCTATTTGTCAAGCGCGAGGACATCGGCATTGCAGCGCCGACCATGGAGATGGCCCGCGACAAATGGGTGCGCGACATCCGGCCCGCCATCGAGGCGTCACGCTTCTCGGGTCTTCTGCCAACAGCCGGCGCAGGGAGTCGCTCCGGATTCTCGGAATTGATCCGCCTCAAAAATGGAACGAGTGTGCGTTTCTTTTCGGGCGGCGGAGGCGACAAAACGGTTGCGGGCTACACGGTGCGCAATTTGTTTGTAACCGAAACGGACGGGATGGATCGGATCAAGGAGCGGAGTGACGAGGCAGACCGCATTACGCAGATTGAGGCGCGCACAAAAAGTTACGGGCGCAGAAAGAATGTGTGGCTCGAGTGCACGCCGTCGACGACGCTCGGACGGATTTGGACCGAGTACGAAAACGGCACGCACACTCGCATCCTGTCAGCGTGCCTACGATGCGGCGAGTGGGTCGCCCCTGAACGAGAGCATCTGCTCGGGTGGCAGGGAGCAGAGACAGAGCGACAGGCGATAGGCGAAGCGTATTTTATTTGTCCTGCGTGCGGCGAGCGGATCGGCAACAACGAACGCATTTCGATGCTGCGCGATGCGCAGCTCGTGCACGAGCGGCCGGAGAGCCTGACGCTGTCGGTCCGCTGGTCAGCGTGGCATAACATGTTTTGGGATATTGGTGACATCGCGCTTCAGGAGTGGGAGGCATCGCGCCGGCAGGATCGCGTTTCGGCTGAGCGTGAGATCGCTCAGTTTGTCTGGGCGGTTCCGATCCCGCCCGAGAAAGAAGATGTAGAGGATATGATCGCGATTGGCCGCGTGGCGGAGGGCGCGCCGAACGAGTCGGGCGAAGCGTTGCGCGAGGGGGTCGTACCCGAGTGGGCGCAGTATGTGACGGTGGGGTGCGACGTGCACGCGAAGCTCCTGTACTGGACGCTCGTCGCCTGGAAGGAGGACGGCACGTCTCATGTCGTTTCGTACGGAAGAATCGAAAACCCGTACCAAGATCACGGGCAGGAGAAGGCTGTGTTGTTGGGCTTGCGAGAGTTCGTCGCGATGGCGCGACAGCCGTGGCGCATCGCGAACACGACCAAGACGCACGGGGCGGATGGCGTGCTGATTGATGCGGGGTGGCTGCCCGATGTCGTGGCGCAGGTGTGCGGCGGCATAGTGATGCCCGCCACAGGCTTGTCGCAAAATAATATGTTTCGTAAGTTGCGCCGGCGGTACAAAGCGCCCGAGAAGCGAGGCGGCGACATTAAACAGATCGGCGAGGGGTGGCACGTCATCAGCCGCAGGCCGCAACCCGGCAAGCGTCGCGTGCCGCGCGAAATCGAGCACGATGTAGATTTTGGAAAAGCATTCGTACACCGAAGGCTTGCGACACCGGCGGGCGAGCCGGGCGCGATGAGTCTCTTTGCCCACCATGACAATGATGGGCACGCAGAGTTTTTACGGCAGATCACGGCCGAAAAACAAATCATAAAAAGAGGAGTAGTAACATGGGAGCGAGAAAGAACCCAAAACCACTGGCTAGACGCAACGGTACTCGCAGCGACAGCGGCCCGGATGTTAGGCGTGACGGGCGCGCCGCAAGAACCGAAAAAAATAAACGTGTGACGAGTGCGCCGCCCGAACGGGCGTACACGTGGTACGGTGTCGTGCCGTGTCCGGTGTGCCAGTGCGAGCGTACGCTCAGGTTGAAGGATTATCTCGATCGCCAGGAGCGCGAATGTCAGTCGTGCCGTGCTCGGTTCTATGTGCCAGGCGTGCGCAAAGACGAGATCCGCACGATCCCGAAACCGAGGCGCCGCTAATCCGCGTTTTTGATTTCGCCGAGTCGTGCGCGGACCGCGTCACGACAGCGCGCGGTAAGTGCGGCGAGGGCGCTGACCCGCGGGGCGCCCTTCGCCAATTGCTCCATTTCTCCCTCCGCGATATCCAGTGCGCCCATCACCTTGGAGAGCGCCTTGTTGGCAGCGAGCCACTCGTCGAGCGCGCGCATCCATCGCCGTTCGGCCGTTTCGAGGTCGCGCGAGATGATGCGGTGTTTCCATGCCGCGCGTTCGCAGGCGGCCACATGCTCAGGTATGCCGCGTGTCGTCATGGCTCGGTGCTCCGCGGCGGCAAGATCGATTCGAAGGCGAGCTCGATTCGGCCGGGCGTGCACTCGAGGTACGACGACTTCGCGAGCGATTCCATGAGATCGATTCTCGTGTACTCTTCGTGCGACAGGTCGACCGCGAGCGTGACGAGATGGTCGCGGTACGCGTTGATATAATTTTCGACGACCTCGATGACGTGGTACAACATGCTCATGTACAGCGCGCCGTTAATTTTTGTTGGCTGTCGTTCGTGGGCTATCGCAACGCGTGCCGCCTGTCTGTAGAGGTCGAGGAGGTCGACGTAGGTGTCGAGTCGGTTCGGGTGCGTCATGTCTCGTTTCCTTTAGGCCTTCGTTTCGCAGGTCGTTGCCCGTGTTCGGTGCGCGCCGCACGTATTGGCTCGTGCGACGCGCTGGAAACGAACACGAACAATGGAAGTGTCCCGGCTGCTACGAGCAGCCTAACACCCACAGTATACCATACCATAAGTCATAAGCATAAGTCAGTGTCCGTCGATGAGGATCGTTTCAAGCGGAGTCACGCCGCCCGCTCTTCGAAAGATAGCGCCTGCACGTAGTGTGTCCGTCGATGAGGATCGTTTCAAGCGGAGTCACGCCGCCCGCTCTTCGAAAGATA
>JALNZZ010000227.1 GCA_023229065.1 Porticoccaceae bacterium | reverse complement strand
CGTTCTTCAACGGCTACCGTCCGCAGTTCTACTTCCGTACCACAGACATCACCGGTGCTTGTGAGCTTCCCGAGGGTGTTGAGATGGTCATGCCCGGTGACAACGTGCAGATGACTGTCACCCTGATTGCACCGGTTGCGATGGAAGATGGCCTGCGTTTTGCTATTCGCGAAGGCGGCCGTACTGTAGGTGCTGGCGTGGTAGCCAAAATCCTCGCGTAAGATAGTACCTTTAGGTGGGTGGGCCGAGGCGCTTTTGGGTGCCTCGGCCCAGTCGTTGTCAGCGATGCCCGCCACATAAAATTACAGGCCAGTAGTTCAATTGGTAGAGCACCGGTCTCCAAAACCGGGGGTTGGGGGTTCGAGTCCCTCCTGGCCTGCCACATTCAATAGACCGGAGGTTCACAGAAACAGTATGAGTTCTAGCGCAGAACAAGATTCATACCGCCTCGACGGTCTTAAGTGGTTGGTCGTTATCCTGCTGTTGGCAGCAGGAGTCTTTGCCAATCATACGTTTTCAGCAGAGCCCCTTTTCTTTCGCGTTGCAGGCTTGGTTGTCGTGACAGTCATTGCCGGCTTTATCGCCTACAAGACCCAGAAAGGCGCTGCCATGTGGGCTCTGGTGAAAGGCGCTCAAACCGAAGCCAGGCGAGTGGTTTGGCCGACTCGCCAGGAGCGAAATCAGACCACTTTGGTGGTGGTGGCTTTTATTCTGGTGATGGCTCTGATCCTGTGGGGGCTGGATAGCTTCTTCGGGTGGCTCACCTCAATGATTATTGGCTAGTGTAAACAGGCCCAAGGGAGCTGAAAATGTCCAAACGCTGGTATGTCGTGCATGCCTATTCAGGTTACGAAAAGAAGGTTGCTTCTTCGCTTCGTGACCGCATCGCGCTGGCGGGCATGGAAGACCGTTTTGGCGACATCCTGGTCCCCACCGAAGAAGTGGTGGAAATGAAGGGCGGGCAAAAGCGCAAGAGCGAGCGAAAATTCTTTCCCGGCTATGTGTTGGTGCAGATGGAGCTCGATGACGAGACCTGGCACCTTGTAAAAGAAACCCCGCGAGTGATGGGTTTTATCGGCGGCAAGGCAGACAAGCCCGCGCCGATCACTAACAAAGAAGCAGAGATCATCCTGCAGCGGGTGCACGACTCTGAGGACAAGCCCAAGCCGAAGACAGTGTTTGAGGCAGGTGAAGTTGTCCGTGTTGTGGACGGACCTTTCAACGACTTCAGTGGTGTGGTCGAAGAGGTCAACTACGACAAGAGCCGCCTGCGGGTGGCCGTCTCTATTTTTGGCCGCTCGACGCCTGTTGAGCTGGACTTCACCCAGGTAGAGAAGTCCTGAGGTGTGAATTTGGTGAGGCTGCCTGGAAGCGGGTGGCCTCTTTGGTGACGGTGCCTCTTTTGTAAAGAAGCGAAGCCGTCGGGGAGCTGTCGGTCACCTGGTGATTCGCAGCGTTAATGACCCATCTGGAGTAAAATCAATGGCAAAAAAAGTCAGTGCATATATCAAGCTACAGGTAAAAGCTGGACAAGCTAACCCCAGCCCGCCGGTAGGTCCGGCCCTCGGCCAACACGGTGTCAATATTATGGAATTCTGCAAGGCGTTCAACGCCCAGACGCAGTCCATTGAGCCAGGCTCGCCGATTCCCGTGGTGATCACTGTTTACAGTGATCGCAGCTTTACCTTTGCAATGAAAACCCCGCCAGCTTCCTATCTGCTGAAGAAGGCTGCAGGGGTTAAGGGCGGTAGCGCCCGACCAAATACCGAGAAAGTCGGTAAGGTCACCCTCGCTCAAATTGAAGAGATCGCCAAGACCAAGGAGCCCGATCTCACCGCTGCCGACCTTGACGGCGCCATAAGAACGATTGCCGGCTCCGCCCGTGCAATGGGCCTGGAAGTGGAGGGACTGTAATGGCCAAGCTATCGAAGCGCGCACGGGCTATCCGTGAAAAAGTAGAAGCCACCAAGCTGTACAACATCGAAGAAGCTGTCGCTCTGCTCAAAGAGCTGTCGACCGTTAAGTTTGAAGAAACCTTCGACGTTTCTGTCAATCTTGGCATCGACCCCCGCAAGTCCGATCAGGCCGTGCGCGGTGCCACTACACTGCCCCACGGTACCGGCAAGTCTGTGCGCGTTGCTGTTTTCACCCAAGGTGAAGCCGCTGAGAACGCCAAAGCTGCTGGCGCTGATATCGTTGGTATGGAAGACCTTGCCGAGCAGGTGAAGGCGGGCAACCTGGACTTCGATGTGGTTATCGCCGACCCTGCTGCAATGCGTGTCGTGGGTCAGCTGGGCCAGATTCTCGGTCCACGCGGTCTGATGCCCAACCCCAAGACTGGCACCGTAACCCCTGATGTGGTCACTGCAGTGAAAAATGCCAAAGCGGGTCAGGTACGCTTTCGCGCAGACAAAAACGGCATCATTCACGGTGGTATCGGTCGCATCGGTTTCGAAGCGAACGCCATCAAGGAAAATATTGAAGCGCTCATCTCTGAGCTCAAAAAGGTCAAGCCAGCATCGGCCAAGGGTATCTACCTGAAGAAGATCACCCTGTCGACAACTATGGGCCCCGGCCTGACTATCGACCAAGCCTCTCTGGAAGCCTGATCTCAGAGAGTGACGTCAACAAAACTTTGGGGTCCTGGCACAAGCCAGGACTGTCAAAGACCGTAGGTGGCGGAGCTCGAAGTACCGCCTTAATCGATCGCAACAGGCAACTGCCGGTTCGGTAGCCTACGCAGACGGTGAAACCCAATTCAGTATCTCTGCTGAGTTTGACTCACCGAAATGTCCCTCTCCTTGTGGGCGGGAAGTAAACAGTTGGCAGCAATGCCAATGTAACTTGGAGAAAACTCGTGGCAATAGGACTCGAAGACAAAAAAGCGATTGTCGCTGAAGTCCAGCAAGCTGCTCAGGGTGCTCTGTCCGCTGTTATCGCCGATGCGC
>JALNZZ010000226.1 GCA_023229065.1 Porticoccaceae bacterium | reverse complement strand
CCGCATGGCGCGGGAATCGTACAAGGCTTCTTCAGCGGCGGGGTCGGAGAGGTTGAACCAGTGCTGGAGAAAATAGATACGCAGCATTCGCTCAATCCCTACCGGTCGGCGGCCAGCACCCTGCGGGCTCGGATAGAAAGGCTCGATCGCTTCGGTGAGCTCTTTCCAAGGAATGATGGTCTCCATGTCTTCCAGAAACTGCTCCTTGCGGGTCTTCTTTCGGAACTTCTCAAAGCCATCGGTCAGGGATTGCTGCTTCATGTTTGGAAAACTCAGCTGTGGTCAACGCGATACCGTATTATCGCCGAGATCGTGAATAAATCAGAGATGCCTTAGTTAAAAGGATTTTTGAACCGCTAACTACCGGCTTGAAAAGGAATAGATACATAGGGCACCAAACAAAGTCTCTATCCCTGTCTCGCTGTTTAAGCCTCGGTAGTGTAGTCAATAGGTGTACACAGCCAGCCATTCCAGCGCTTTTCCCAGTAAAGGTTGTGCAGTTGGGTGGTGATCGGGTTGCTGTCATTACCTATAACTTTTCCGTCCACGGTTCTGATTGGCATGACGCCCCCAGCGGTGGAGGTTACAAATGCCTCGTCCGCATCTCGCAGGAAGTCTGCGTGCATATCGATGAGACTGGCTTTGATTTTCAGCTCCGCAGCCAGCTCCATTACTGTTTTGCGAGTGATTCCCTCCAGGCAACCGCTGCGGGGTGTGAAAAGTTCGCCGTTCTTCAGAACGAAGATATTGGCTCCTGGCGCTTCGGTCAGTAAACCCTCGTCATTACACAGGACGCACCAGTTGGCTTTGCGATCAGTGGCGTCAAAAAGCGCCTGCCGGGTGTCCATGCCGTGAAAGTTTTTTGCCGTTGGGTCTACGGCATTCGGCGGGATGCGGATATATTTCTCCGATACGACGATATCCAGCCCGTTGCGGCGCTGCTCGTCATCGGCAATGAAAATGAAAGGGACAACAAAGGCGTACATGCGGTTGCGGTAAGCGGCTGGATTGCCCCGCTCACTGCCTTTGTCTGGCATTTCGCCTCGGGTTACCGCCCACCAGACATAGGCTGACTGGGTACCGGCAAGCTGTACAAGCCGAGCCAGCATTGCGGCTGTTTCAGTGCGGGACAAGGGGTTGCGGAGCCGGAACTTGGCGCACGACTGTTCGAAGCGTTCGAGGTGGTCGTCGAGGCGGAAGAACTGGCCTTTGGTGACACTCACGACGTCATAGCAGGCGTCGGCTTGCAAAAAACCCATGTCAGTAATGGGAATTGCGGCGTGATCAATGTCGGTATAAACCCCATCTATATAGGCTGAACCATGAGCGTAGCGAGGGTCGTGATCGAGGCGAATATGCTCCGGGCCAGTAGCCATGATCTGTTCGGCATTAATCAAGCCGGTGCTGAAGCCCGTTGTAGACATGCAATTTACTCCCTTATGAAATGTTATGTTGAGGTGCGCACAAAATACCGAACAGCAACAATATTAAAGGGACGCTGTTCGGTACCAGGTGTTACTCTAACCGCCCTAGCTTTTCCAGATCCCTGACCGCTCCACGATCCGCGCTGGTCGCCAATAGCGCATAAGCCTTCAACGCAGTTGATACCTTGCGAGGCCGTTTCTTCTCCGGTTGCCAGCCCTTTTTGTCCTGTGCGGCGCGGCGCTTTTCCAGCTCTGCATCGCTGACTTTTAGTTCGATGCGGCGCGCGGGAATGTCGATCAGAATGCGGTCGCCATTGCGCACGAGCCCGATGGCGCCGCCAGCTGCTGCTTCCGGTGAAGCGTGACCGATAGAGAGCCCTGAAGTGCCGCCAGAGAAGCGGCCGTCGGTGAGCAGGGCGCATTCTTTGCCCAGCCCTTTGGACTTGAGGTAGCTGGTGGGGTAAAGCATTTCCTGCATACCGGGGCCGCCGCGGGGCCCTTCGTAGCGGATGATTACCACCGCGCCGGGCTTGACGCGATCGTTGAGGATGTCGTCGACGGCGTCCTCCTGGCTTTCGCAGACGTGGGCGGTGCCTTCGAAGACAAGGATGGATTCATCTACGCCGGAAGTTTTCACCACGCAGCCGTCAACGGCGATGTTGCCGTACAGGACGGCCAGGCCGCCCTCGGTGCTGTAGGCGTGTTCCAGACTGCGAATGCAGCCGTGCTCGCGGTCGGCATCGAGGCTTTTCCAGCGAGTGGCCTGGCTGAATGCTTCCTGAGTGGGAATACCGGCCGGACCGGCCTTGAAGAAGGTGCGCACCTCGTCGCTGATAGTGGAGCGCATGATATCCCACTGGTCGAGGGCGTCCTTGAGTGTCTTGGCATGCACGGTGGGCATGCTGGTGTCGATCAGGCCAGCACGATCGAGCTCACCGAGAATGCCGATGACACCGCCAGCACGGTGAACGTCCTCAATGTGGTACTGCGGGGTATTGGGTGCCACTTTGCAGAGTTGCGGCACTTTGCGCGACAGGCGGTCGATGTCGGCCATGGTGAAGTCGACCTGGGCTTCCTGGGCGGCGGCCAGCAGGTGGAGGATGGTGTTAGTGGAGCCGCCCATGGCGATATCCATGATCATGGCGTTTTCGAAGGCGGCCTTGCTGGCAATGGAGCGCGGCAGCACGGAGTAGTCATCCTGCTCGTAGTGGCGGCGGGCCAGCTCGACGATCAGGGCGCCGGCGCGATCGAACAGGGCGCGGCGGTCGGCGTGGGTGGCCAGGGTGGTGCCATTGCCGGGCAGCGACAGGCCCAGCGCTTCGGTCAGGCAGTTCATGGAGTTGGCGGTGAACATGCCGGAGCAGGAACCGCAGGTCGGGCAGGCGGAGCGCTCAATCTCGGCCACGGTCTCGTCGCTGGCGCTATCGTCAGCGGCGATGACCATGGCGTCGACCAGGTCGAGGCCATGCTCGGACAGTTTGGTCTTGCCCGCTTCCATGGGCCCGCCGGAGACAAACACGACGGGGATGTTGAGAC
>JALNZZ010000225.1 GCA_023229065.1 Porticoccaceae bacterium | reverse complement strand
GAGGCCATCCCGGCTCTGGGGAATCCCGCAGCGGACGGTGGCCTGACAATTCTCGATGCTGGCGGAGGCCAGGGTCAGCTGTCTCTGGGATTGGCTGCTCTCGGTCACCGGGTGGCACTGTGTGATATTTCTGCCAACATGTTGGCAGGGGCGGCGGAGCAGGTGGCCGCCGAGGGGCTCGACGACCGGGTAACCCTTCATCACTTGGCCATTCAGGACTACTGTGCCCAGCATCCTGGCGGCGCCGATCTGGTGCTCTGTCACGCGGTGTTGGAGTGGGTAGCCGATCCACGTGCACTGCTGGAAAGTCTGCTGCTGGCACTCAAACCGGGAGGATCGCTCTCGCTCTCCTTCTACAATATTCACGGCCTGGCCATGAAAAACCTGCTGCGGGGCAATTTTGCCAAGGTAATGGAGGAGGACTACCGGGGTTTTCGCGGTAGTCTGACGCCGCCCGATCCGCCCAGCCCGGAGCAGGTGAGTGAATGGTTGGACGCTCTGGGGGTAGAGCGGGTGTGCTACAGCGGTATCCGCTGTTTCCACGACTACCTGCTGGATCCCGCTTTGCGGGAGTCTTCTCCCGATGCCCAGCTGGCTCTCGAGCTGCGCCTGTCGCGCCAGGAGCCCTTTCGGGGGCTGGGGCGCTACTTACACCTGTTGGTGCGCAAACCTGCTGCTTGACAGTGTCTCCCCTTGAAAATAAGTATTTATCCTGCCGGGTTATGCCCAACTGTGAGTAAAGCCTCTATAGTTAGCTAACAAAGTCTTGCGCTCGTCTCCACGGAAGAGAGCCTCTCTCCCGAAGTATGGCGCTAGTTAAAGAAAGGAGTTCATGTTGACGACAAGAAAAAAGGGGTGGATGGTTGCAGTGGTACTTGTGGGGGTGGTGAGTGCTGCCTTCTATTACGGTAGGAGCTGGTTACCGGGCCAGGGCGCTGAGGCTCTGATCAGTGCCAATGGCCGTATTGAAGCCACGGAAATTGATGTGGCGGCCAAGATTGCTGGTCGTATTCACGACATCCTGGTGAATGAGGGTGATTTTGTCACCGCAGGTCAGGTGGTGGCCGTCATGGATACAGAGGCTCTGGAGGCGCAATTGCGCCAGGCCAAGGCCCAGTTGTACCAGGCCGAAAGCTCGGTGACTATTGCCCGCAGCCAGCAAGTTCAGCGCGAGGCAGAGCATAAGGCAGCCCTGGCTCTGGTGGCCCAGCGCGAAGCGGAGCTGGATGTGGCTCGCAAGCGCTATCAACGATCCTCAGCGCTGGCCGGCAGCGGCGCCACCTCGCGGCAGGAGGCTGATGATGACTTCGCCAGCCAGCAGAGTGCTGTGGCAGCGCTTGCCGCTGGCACAGCTCAGGTGGCTGCCGCTGAGGCCGCTATCGTTACTGCCAAGGCCCAGGTGACCGGTGCAGAGTCCGCGGTGGCGGCGGCAAAGGCCAGTGTCGATCGCATCCAGGCGGATATCGACGACAGTGAGCTTCGGGCTGCCCGGGATGGCCGAGTGCAATACCGGGTTGCCCAGCCTGGCGAAGTGGTCGGTGCGGGTGGCCGGGTGCTCAATCTGGTGGATCTGCATGATGTCTACATGACGTTCTTCCTTCCTACGGCTATGGCCGGTCGCCTGTCCCTGGGCAGCGAAGTGCGCATCGTATTGGATGCTGCCCCCGAGTATGTATTCCCGGCGAGAGTCTCCTTCGTCGCGGATATCGCCCAGTTCACCCCCAAGACAGTGGAAACTGCCAGCGAACGGGAAAAGCTGATGTTTCGCGTTCGCGCTCATGTGTCGCCGGATGTTCTCGACGCCAACCTGCCGCGGGTCAAGGTGGGATTGCCGGGGATGGCGTGGCTGCTGGCGGACAGCAGTGCCAACTGGCCTGAACACTTGGCGTTGAGGTTGCCCTGATTGTGAGCGGTGCCAAGGTGAGCGCTGAGGTAATGGGCTCGGGCAGGACGGGCGCGGGTATTGTTGAGCCGGTGGCGCGAGTAGCTGGCTTGAGTCTGCGCTATGGTCGCACCCTGGCTTTGGACTGCATCGACCTCGATATTCCCGCCGGGGTTATGGCGGGGCTGATTGGCCCGGATGGCGTCGGCAAGTCGAGCTTACTGTCGCTGGTGGCCGGCGCCAGGGCAATCCAGCAGGGTCGGGTGGAAGTGCTGGGCGGCGATATGGCACAGGATCGCCACCGGCGCCGGACTTGTCCGCGTATTGCTTACATGCCTCAGGGACTCGGCAAAAATCTCTATCACACCCTGTCTGTAGCAGAAAACCTCGATTTCTTCGCACGCCTCTTCGGCCACGATCGCGGCGAGCGGCAGCGGCGGGCAGCCGACTTGCTGGATGCCACCGGCCTGGCGCCCTTTACAGAGCGTCCGGCGGGCAAGCTGTCGGGCGGCATGAAGCAGAAGCTGGGGCTGTGCTGTGCACTGATCCATGACCCCGACCTGTTGATTCTCGATGAGCCGACGACTGGGGTGGACCCTCTGGCGCGGCGTCAGTTTTGGGCACTGATTGAGCGCATTCGCAGTGACCGACCGGGTATGAGTGTGCTGGTGGCCACGGCCTACATGGAGGAAGCTGCCGGTTTTGACTGGCTGGTGGCCATGAGCGATGGCCGAGTGCTGGCGACCGGATCGCCGGCAGAATTGCTCGAAGCCTCCGGTGGCGATGATCTGGAGTCAGCCTTTATTGCCCTGTTGCCGGAGGAACAGCGCGCCAGTCATCGCCCGGTGGTAATAGCGCCTCGTCAGAGTGCAGTCAGTGCCGAGGGGGAGCTGGCGATTGAAGCGGAAGACCTCACAATGAGGTTCGGCGACTTCACCGCTGTCGACCGGGTCAGTCTGCGTATTCCGCGGGGGGAAATTTTTGGCTTTCTCGGCTCCAATGGCTGCGGCAAGACCACCACCATGAAAATGCTCACCGGCCTGCTGCCCGCTACAGAAGGGCGCGCCTGGCTGTTCGGCAACGAAGTGAACCCCCACGATCTCGC
>JALNZZ010000032.1 GCA_023229065.1 Porticoccaceae bacterium | reverse complement strand
AAGACCATGTTGCTATGGTCGGCCGCTGCCTTTTTGCAGGTCTGCCCAGAGCAGGTCGGCAAAGAGGCTTTCTGCTAGGGGGAAGTTTTTTTGAAGCCGACGAACATCAAAGATCCTGAGTATTTTCACAAAGTTATCGATTGTCAATACGCCTGTCCAGCCCATACGCCAGTCCCAGAATATATCCGCCTGATTGCGCAGGGTCGCTACGACGACGCCTATATGATCAACTGGGAATCCAACGTATTCCCGGGGATCCTCGGTCGCACCTGTGACCGCCCCTGTGAGCCCGCCTGCCGGCGCGGTCGGGTGGAAGAGGAGCCGGTTGCCATCTGCCGCCTCAAGCGCGTGGCTGCCGACAACAAAGAGCAAGAAGCCATTGCTCGCCGCATACCTGCCAAGGCTGCCAAAAAGAATGGCAAGCGCATCGCCCTGGTTGGGGCCGGCCCAGCCTCTCTGACCGTAGCCCGCGACCTGGCGCCGCTGGGCTATGAGCTGCATATCTTCGACGCACAGAAAGCCGGTGGTGGCTTTATGCGCAGCCAGATTCCGTCCTTCCGCCTCCCCGAAGAGGTGCTGGACGAAGAGGTGGGCTACATTATCGGCATGGGTGCCGTGGCCCAGTACGATACCTATATCGAAAGCCTCAAGGAGCTGCTGGACAAAAACTACGATGCGGTATTTGTAGGGTCCGGTGCCCCTCGTGGTCGCGACCTGAAAAATCTGCCCGGCCGCCAGGAAGCGGACGCCCAGATCCACATCGGGATCAACTGGCTTAGCAGCGTCGCCTTTGAACACACGTCTTCCATCGGCAAGCGCGTCATCGTGCTGGGCGGTGGTAACACAGCAATGGACTGTTGCCGCACCGCTCGCCGCCTGGGCGGAGAGGAAGTGAAGGTGCTCGTGCGCAGCCCGTTTGCTGACATGAAGGCCTCTCCGTGGGAGAAAGAGGACGCCCTCCACGAAGATATTCCTATCATCGACAACCATGTGCCCAAGGAGTTTGTCGTCGAGGACGGCAAGCTGGTGGGTATGCGCTTTGAGAAAGTGAAGGCTGTCTATGATGAGGAAGGGCGTCGCAGCCTGGTGCCCACCGGCGAAGACCTCGCCTTTTACCCCTGCGATACCGTGCTGATCGCCATCGGGCAGGAAAATGCCTTCCCATGGATCGAGAAAGATATCGGCATCGTGTTCGACAAGTGGGGCATGCCGCAGCTGGACAAGGACACTTTCCAGTCCACCAACCCCAAAGTGTTCTTTGGCGGTGACGCTGCCTTCGGTCCGGAAAACATCATCACCGCCGTGGCCCAGGGCCATCAGGCAGCGATTTCCATCGACCTGTTTTGCCGTGGTGAAAAAGTGACCAAGCGCCCGGCACCGGGCACCAATCTGGTCAGCCAGAAGATGGGCATCCACGAGTGGAGCTATGACAACCACGTCGATGACGATCTGCGCTACAAGGTGCCCCTCGCCGAGAAAAAGCTGGCGCTGTCCGACCGCAAGCTGGAAGTAGAACTGGGTTTTGATGTTTCTACTGCCTACCGCGAGGCCATGCGCTGTCTGAACTGTGACGTGCAGACTGTGTTTACCGACAGTCGCTGTATCGAATGCGATGCCTGTGTCGATATCTGCCCCACCGACTGCATCAATTTCATCGCCAATGCCGAAGAGGAAGAGCTGCGTGACAGCCTCAGGGTGCCGGCCCAGAACCTGACCCAGGACCTGTATGTGTCCGATGCGCTGAAGACCGGTCGGGTGATGGTGAAGGACGAGAACGTGTGTCTGCACTGTGGCCTGTGTGCCGAGCGCTGTCCCACGGCTGCGTGGGATATGCAGAAATTCCTCTACGAAGTGACCAAGGCCGCTCCGCTATGAAAGCTATCCAAGCCGTAAATGATTTTGTCATCCGTTTTGCCAACGTCAATGGCACCGGTTCCGCCAGCGCTAACAACCTGTTCGCGAAGGCGGTGTTCCGCATGGGCATTCCCGTGTCACCCAAGAATATCTTCCCCTCAAACATCCAGGGGCTGCCTACGTGGTACGAAGTGCGTGTCAGTGAAAAGGGCTACCTCGGCAGCCGTGGTGGCGTCGACTTTATGGTCGCGATCAACCCCCAGAGCATGGCCGAGGATGTCGCCAGCCTGGAGCCGGGCGGCTACTTTTTCTACGACAACACCAAGCCTCTGGACCTGCGCTATCACCGCAGTGACATCAACTACATTGGCATCCCCCTTACCGACATCTGTCGCCGTGAGTACACCGATCCCCGGCAGCGCCAGCTGTTCAAGAACGTTATTTATGTCGGTGCGCTGTCGGCCTTGCTCGATCTTGAGTTCAACGTCCTCAAGGAGCTGATCGGTGAGCAGTTCAAGGGCAAGGAAAAACTGGTGGCGCCCAACATTCATGCTCTGGAGCTCGGCTACCAGTACGCCAGTGAAAACTTCCAGTGCCCCTTGGGTATCCGCCTCGAGCGCCGCGATAATGTCGGTGACCGCATTCTGATGGAAGGCAACGCCGCTGTCGGTCTCGGTGCCGTCTACGGTGGTGCTACCGTTGCCGCCTGGTATCCGATTACCCCGTCCACATCAGTGGTCGAGGCGTTCGAGAAATACGCCAACCGCCTGCGTATCGATCCCGGCAGTGGCGACAAGAAGTTTGCCATTGCCCAGGCTGAGGACGAGCTGGCCGCGATGGGCATGGTAGTAGGTGCAGCCTGGAACGGTGCCCGTGCCTTTACTGCCACTTCTGGCCCTGGGGTGTCGCTGATGAGCGAGTTCCTTGGCCTGGCTTATTTTGCCGAAGTGCCGGTGGTGCTGGTGGACGTACAGCGCGCTGGCCCCTCTACCGGGATGCCGACCCGCACCCAGCAGTCAGATCTGTTCGCCGCGGCCTATGCCTCTCACGGCGACACCAAGCATGTGCTGCTGTTCCCGGCGACGCCAAAGGAATGTTTCGATATGGCCGCCCAGAGCTTTGAGTTGGCGGACCAGTTGCAGACGCCGATCATCATGATGACCGACCTCGACCTGGGCATGAACGACAATATGTCCGAGCCGCTCGAGTGGGATGACAGCAAGGTCTATGATCGCGGCAAGGTGTTCAACGCCGAGCAGCTGGAAAATATGAAGGAGCGCTTTGGCCGCTACCTCGATGTCGACGGCGACGGTATCTGCTACCGCACTTATCCGGGAACGCATCCGGAGAAGGGCGCCTTCTTTACACGTGGCACCTCCCGTGATGAATACGCCATTTACACCGAAAGCGGCGACGTTTATGTGCGCAATATGGAGCGCCTGCTGAAGAAGTTCGAGACGGCCAAGAGCTATGTGCCGGCGCCAGAATTTTTCCCCGCCAAAGAGGCGACCCGGGACGGCGTTATCTTCTTTGGTACCAGCACAGCGTCCACTCTGGAAGCGCTCGATCAGCTGGCAGAAGAGGGTGTCCATCTCGACGGTATGCGGGTCCGGGCCTTCCCCTTCAACCGGGAGGTCGAAGACTTTATTGAGCAGCACGACCGGGTTTTCGTGGTGGAGCAAAATCGCGACGGCCAACTGCGCAAGATGCTGATCATCGAGTGCGACATCGACCCCAAGAAGCTCCCTTCGGTCCGTTACTACGGGGGGATGCCCATTACTGCGCGGGAGATTCGTCGCCAGATTCACCAGTTGCGGGGCGGCGCCACCGTAACCAAAATTCGCCGCAAGGTAGGTTGACCTTATGACTTACATCAGACCTAATTTTCGTCATCCCGAACTGGCCGCCAATGAGCTGGGCTATGTTCGCAAAGACTATGAGGGTGCACTTTCCACCCTCTGCGCAGGCTGTGGACACGACTCCATCAGTGCAGCGATCATCCAGTCCTGTTTTGAGCTGGCTATACCGCCGCACCAGGTTGCCAAGATCTCCGGTATCGGCTGTTCGTCCAAGACGCCTACGTACTTTCTTGGCAAGTCCCACGGTTTCAACTCCGTTCACGGTCGCATGCCGTCGGTAGCGACGGGGGCCAACCTGGCAAACCGTGACCTGGTATATATCGGTGTGTCCGGCGACGGTGACAGTGCCTCGATCGGTCTCGGCCAGTTTGCCCACGTCAACCGCCGCAATCTCAACATGCTTTATATCGTTGAGAACAATGGCTGTTACGGCCTCACCAAGGGGCAGGATTCCGCTACCGCTGACATTGGTTCCGCCAGCAAAAAAGGCACACCCAACCCCTACGAGCCCATCGACCTGTGCACCATGGCGCTGCAGCTGGGTGCCACTTTTGTCGGTCGCAGTTTTTCTGGCGACAAGGAGCAGCTGGTTCCTCTGATCAAGGCAGCGCTCTCCCATCGCGGGTTTGCTTTCATCGACGTGATCTCGCCCTGTGTGACTTTCAACAACAACCCCAAGTCCACCAAGGGGTACGAGTATGTGCGCGAGCACCTGGCTGCTACCGGTACCGTGGATTTTGTACCTGTACGTCAGGAAATCACTGCTGACTTCGCCCCCGGCTTCAGTCAGGAAGTGACCCTGCACGACGGTTCGGTGATCCACCTCCACAAGCAGCAGGAGGGCATCGAGGTAAATGACCGCGATGCTGCACTGGAGGCTATTCGCGATCACAAAGCCCAGGGGCAGATCCTGACTGGTCTGCTCTATGTGGAGCCGGACGATGCCGATTTCCACGAGCTGCAGGGCACTGTGAACACACCGCTGAGAGATCTGGATACGATGGACTTGTGCCCCGGCAGCCGTGCTCTGGAAGCCATCAACTCCAATCTGCGCTGAGTCTGTTATGACAGGCCAAGGTTCCGGAGGGAATGTACTGGCTGCATTGTGCAGCCTGTTTATCCCCGGGCTCGGTCAGCTGGTGCAAGGGAGACCCTTCAAGGCGCTGTTACACTTTGTGTTGGCAGCGCTGTTGTGGGTAATCTTTTTGGGCTGGATCATACATTTATGGTCTACCATTGAAGCGGCGCGCTTCGACCCCGCAGGGCGATGACAGCGCTTTTTTTGATGGGTAGCCCACCCTGCAAGCTGGCCCGGGCGCCAGCTTTTTTGTCACGGCAATCTAGCCCATGAGTGTCTAGGCGTGCGTAAGCGAATGATTGTGCTAGAATCCGCCAGTTTATACACCCGTCGGTAGTTGTTCATGAATGCTCACAACCGTTTGCAACTGGCTGAAAACCCTCATTTTCGCGAGCTGGTTGAGACCCATCTCAATCGCCTTCACGACGAGCCCCGCTATAGTGCCGAGCAGGAAGCGGCCTATGTGGCACGGATTCGGGAGTTATTGGTAGAGAAGGACGCGGCAATCGTCGCCCACTACTACACCGATCCCGCTATCCAAAAGCTCGCTGAGGAAACAGGTGGGATTGTATCCGACTCCCTCGAGATGGCCCGTTTTGGCAAACAGCACACGGCATCGACGCTGTTGGTCTGTGGCGTCAAGTTCATGGGTGAAACGGCCAAGATTCTGACGCCAGAAAAGCGTGTACTGATGCCCACCCTGGAAGCCACCTGTTCACTGGACATTGGCTGCCCAGCGGACGAATTCGCCGCTTTCTGCGATCAACATCCCGATCGCACCGTAGTGGTGTACGCCAACACCTCGGCGGCGGTAAAAGCGCGTGCCGACTGGGTGGTGACCTCCAGCATTGCCCTTGATGTGGTCGACTATCTGGATAGTGAAGGTCACAAGATTCTGTGGGCCCCCGACAAGCATCTGGGCCATTATGTACAGAAGCAGACCGGCGCAGACATGTTGCTGTGGGACGGCAGCTGCATCGTCCATGAGGAGTTCAAGTACCGGGGCCTCAGCGATCTCAAGGCGCTTTATCCCGATGCGGCAGTGCTGGTACATCCAGAATCCCCTGACTATGTGGTGGAAATTGCCGATGCTGTCGGCTCTACCTCGCAGCTGATCGAGGCGGCCCGCACTCTGCCCAACAAGCAGATGATTGTGGCCACAGACCAGGGTATCTTTTACAAAATGCAGCAGGCTGCTCCCGACAAGGAGTTGATTATTGCTCCCACGGCGGGCAATGGTGCAACCTGTCGCAGCTGCGCCCAGTGCCCGTGGATGGCCATGAACCACCTGGAGAACATGGTGCACAGCCTTGAAGAAGGCAGTAACGAAGTACTGGTCGATCCAGAGATTGGTCGTCAGGCGATGGTATCTTTGGGCAGAATGCTGGAGTTTCGGGAAAACCAGCTGACACCTGAGCTGGTGAAGTAACAGAGAGCCGGTGAAATAACAGAGAGTACCGAGGATTGGGTGTGAAGGGAGAGAGGCCGCTTTCTTCACACTCTCCTTGCCCGGTTTTAAAGGTTTCTGGTTTTCTCTTCCAGCACCGCTACATCTTTCAGGCGCTGCTCAATCAGGGCGCTCTCGCGGAAATTGCCACGCACCAGCTTCTCTGCATAACCCAGCTGCCTGCGGGCTTGGTCGAAGACTCCAATCATAATGAAATACTCTGCCCGCGCCTTGTGGACAGTGACAATATCGCCTGCCAAACCACTTACTTCTGCTAGCTGAAACCAGACATCCGGGTCTTCGGGGTAGCTTCTGCTGAGGGCCTCCAGTACTGTCTGAGAACCGCTGTAATCGGCCTTCCTGAGCAAAATTTCGGCTCGGGCGCGTTGCAGGGCGTACTGGTTGCCGCGCAACTTCTCTGCCTCGGCAAGCTTTTCCAGGGCGTTGTCGTAGCGACCGCTGGCAGTGTCCAGCTCGACAGCTGCAAGCTGAAAGGTCAGGTTGCGGGGCTCGCCTTCCAGCAAGGGGGCAAGAGTTTCCCTGGCTTCTTCATGGAGGCCAGCGCGCGACTGGGCCAGTGCAAGGCCGTAGCGCGACGCTGAGTGCAGCAGACTCTCTCCCTGCAGCTCGTTGGTAAAGCGATTGATCGAACGCTGTGCATTGGCGTCGATATGGAGCAAGGCACGGGCGCGCATATAGGCGTACTGCGGCGAGGCTGGATAGTGCCGAGTGGGATAGTTATTGATGCGGTTGCGGGCATCCGCGACACGGTTTTCGGTGAGGGGGTGAGTGAGTAGAAACTCGGGTGGACGCCGGCCTGTATAGCGGGTAGCGGCCAGCATGCGCTCAAACATTTCCGACACGGCTCGGGGGTTGCGGCCGGCTCTGGCGAGGGTTTCAATGCCCACCCGGTCGGCTTCCTGCTCATGCTGGCGACTGTAGCGCAGCTGGCTGTCGAGCGCGGCCGCCTGGGTGGCCGTGATGGCGGCCATACCGGCATCGCCGCCCACTGTGGCGGCAAGGATGATACCGGTCAGCAAGCCGGCCATAGTGCCGATGGAGCTGGCGCGCTGGCCCTCTACACGGCGGGCAAAGTGGCGCTGACTGAGGTGAGCCAATTCGTGAGCCAGCACAGAGGCCAGCTGGTCTTCACTTTCGGCGAAGCGAAACAGGCCTGTATGAACCCCCACGATGCCGCCGGGAACAGCGAAGGCGTTCATGGTGGGGTTGTTGATGACCACCAACTCCAGGCGCGGGTTTTCCAAGGTGCTGTGGGCGGCCAGTTCGAGCAGCAGATCGCGGACATACACCGACAGCTGTGGGTCGTCGAGCGTCTGGACTCGGCTGCGGAAGGCGCGCAGCCAAGCACGCCCCAGGTCGTGTTCCTGTTGCAGGGAAATCACGCCGGAGGTGGCGTCGCCGAGTACTGGCAGACCAAAGTCGTTAGCAGCGGCGCGATCGCTCCACGGTGCGGTCAGCAAAAGCCCGCTGAGTAGCAGAAGCCTCGCGATGAAACCGCCGTGGCTGAAAAACGTTGTGATAATGGCTGCTCCGTGAGAGTGGCAGAGGTTTGTCAGCTCCGCAGATGGTAACCCAAGCACACCTTGGCCCGCTATCCGCGCGCCGGTTTTGACAGGGCGATTAGTGCTTGGTTCCAGGTGCTTTGGTGTAGACTCAAGGTTATGGAGCTTGGAGGACGCTGGTGCAGTGCTGGTAGGCAGCGCCGTACCATTCATATATGGAAGTGGCACGAATGAAGCCGTTTTTACCTCGCATTCAAAAACATATATTGCTGACCTTGGTCTTGTTATCGATCGTTGTGCCGTTGCCCCCACTTGCGGAAGCAGTAACAGGGGATTTATCAGCTCTCGGTCCCAAGGCGAAACCCGATCACGAAGCAGCTCCCCTCACTTGGTCGGCAATGGCCGAAACGCTGCAAGCCTATGCGGATAAGGGCTTGAGCAATGTCAGAGGCGGTGGTCAGGCAGTGACCCCAACCACAAAAAGTGGCGACCTTGTCAGGCTGAATTTTGACAATGCTCCCTTGGAAGAGTTTGTACATGCGGTTCTCCATGACCTGCTGGGGATGCCTTACGTTGTGCGGGCTCCACTGGCGGGCGCCATCACTGTCAGGTCTGAAACGTCACTGGACTGGCGGCAAGCCCTGGCAGTATTGGAAACCATGCTGGGAGCCCGAGGGCTCTTGTTAAGCAAGTCAGAAGATGGCGTTTTCTATCTGGATAGCCACACCTTCGATCCTCCTCGGCTGGCACAGCCTGAGCAGCCAGTGGCAGAGGGAGAGTTGGTGGTACATGCACTTAACTTTATCGCGCCAAGTACTCTTGCAGGTTTCCTGGAGACGTTTGCAGGTGATCACGGGGTTGTTAATCCAGTCGATAGTTTTGGGGTAATAATGCTATCGGGAACGTCCTCGCAGCTGAGCGCGTGGCAAAGCATGATCGACGTACTTGATACAGACTTGCTCGACGCCATGTCCGTGGGATTATATCCGGTGGCGAGTGACACGCCCGGCAAGGTCGCCGAGCGGCTGGAATTTGCACTCAATGCAGGGGAGACCCAGGCGGACGATGGCTCTGCAAAAAATGCGGTTCGTTTTATCCCCCTGGACTGGAAGAACAGCCTCCTTGTGGTTTCCCCTAACAAGGCTGGCCTGGCGGCGATAGAACACTTGCTCGGCAAAATCGACCCTGTCGATTTATTGGACTTCGATCAAGAGGTTTATCTCTACCCCTTGTTGCATGCCTTGCCTCACGAAGTGGTTCACAACCTTGTGGAGCTGTATGGCGGCGATGACTTTCGTGTGGCCGTGACAGAAAACAATGCGGTGGCCGTTTATTCAAGCTACCGGCGCTTTCGTGAACTGGCGAAGACGCTGAGGCTGCTCGACATGCCGACTCGACAGGTCCGGGTCAGACTTTCCGTCTATGAAGTCTCCCTCGTAGATGAGCTTCAATACGGCGTACAATGGCTGGTGAGGCGGTCCTTGGCCAGTGGCCGGGAGGAAACCGTCCGCTGGTTGTCAGGCGGCTCGCTGGACCAGGTCGATGGCAACGGTTTTTTATACAGCATCCGCGATTCAGCTGATGGTGGAAGGGCGCTGGTGCAGGCATTGTCCGCCGTGTCCTCCGTCACCTTGCACTCCAGCCCATCGCTGCTGATTCAGAGTGGTCACGCTGGGGAGGTTCATATTGGCGAGCAAGTAGCGACGTTGAGGAATGTCGTTTCAAGGCGCGCGGTTCCAGAACCAGATCCGGATCAAGAACCGCCTTCAAACCAAGAGCCGGTCGATCTGGAGGATTTTCGCGGCTTTGAATATAGAGACACGGGTTTGTCCCTGGCAGTCGAGGCGCGGGTGGGATCAAGCGAGCGAGTTAACCTGGCGCTGGAGTTCAAGCTGACTGAGGTTGGCCCGCTCGAAAATGTTGGTCGTGGGTTGGATTCTTATGTGTTTCATGAGCGCGGCGTTCAAACTCATGTAGCACTGCGCAGCGGCGAGTCTTTGATCATTGGCGGGCTTATACGGGAGAATCGCGCTACAGCGCGAGCGCGGGTTCCTTTTCTCGGGCGCCTGCCCGGTGTGTCTCATCTACTGGGGACAACGCAATCAAATAACCGGCGCACTGAACTGTTGCTGGTGCTGACCCCTGAGATAACTGGAAGCGATGGCCTGGCGCTTTACTAGGCGCAAGGCAGAGACCTTGGCCCAAGCCATTTATTTATGTTGTTGGCGCGTATCTCGTACACTCAAGGTTTGAGAAGCATACCCAGCGTTGCTCATGCAGCTTTCTGTGATGAAGCACACTCTTTGCGCTGGGTCTGGAAGGACTTTGACTGACAAACCAGTCTGTCCTGTATTCTCCTGGCTATCTGTAGTGGGGGGGCGGGACAAATGGCTGCCGCTGCCATAGACTGCCTCCTTGCCGCAGCCCGGCAGGGCTGGCTGGGATTATTATTCAAATTGACCTGTGGAGGACCTGATTGTCGATGTTTGTCTACCGTAACCTGACAGCTGTTGTATTGCTTGTCCTGGCCTTGCTGGCTGGATGTACCCAGTCCGATGACAGGGACTCAGAGGTCACAAACCCCGCTCTAGAATCTGCCTCGCGTCTTAGCGCATATGAGGACACTGCGTGGTTTGTCAGAGGCGACGAGGAGGAACACGGTGACACAGCGGTCTACCGCAGCCCGGCAGATAAGCGCGGTTATCGCTACATCACCCTCGACAACGAACTGGCGATACTGTTGATATCCGATCCGGAAACGGACAAGGCCGCGGCGTCCTTGAGTGTCGAGGTGGGCAGCTTCGACAATCCGCCCGAGCGCGAGGGCTTGGCGCACTTTCTCGAGCACATGTTGTTTCTCGGCACTGACCGATACCCCGAGCCGGGCGAATACCAGGCCTTTATCAGCGAGCACGGCGGTAGTCACAACGCTTATACCAGTTTGGAAGAGACCAATTACTTCTTTGAAGTGGATGCCCCTCACCTGGAAGCAGCCCTGGACCGATTTTCGAGGTTTTTTGTCGCGCCCTTGTTCAACCCGGAGTTCGTCGAGCGCGAGCGCAATGCAGTGGAGTCTGAATACCGCCTGCGACTGAAAGACGACGGTCGTCGCGAATGGGATGTACTGCGGGAACTGGCCAGCTCTGAACACCCTTTCAGCCTGTTTTCGGTGGGTAACCTCGAGACGCTGGCTGATCGTGAAGAGGGACCGGTGAGGGATGACCTTCTGGCCTTCTATCAGCGCTATTACTCTGCCAACCTGATGACCTTGGCAGTGCTTGGCCGCGAGGATCTGGATACCCTCGAAGAGGTGGTGCGGAGTCGTTTTGCCGAGGTGCCCAACCACGGTACGGAGCTGGAGGCAGACACAGATCCTCTGTTTAACCGGGCGATGCCTTTCCGGGTGTCGATTACACCGGAGAAGGAACTGCGCCATCTCAGCGTTAGCTTTCCGATGCCCTCAATGGCGGCCCTGTGGCCCACCAAGCCGATTGATTTCATCAGTCACCTGCTGGGTCACGAAGGAGAGGGGACGCTATTGGCAGAGCTCAAAAGCTTGGGGCTGGCGGAGTCTCTGGGAGCGGGGCTGGCTTTTGACAGCCGGGCGGGTGCCATGTTCACTGTTTCGATTGGCCTCACCGAAGCAGGGGTAGAGCATCATGAAGCCATTACCTCGGCCTTCTTTGACTGGCTCGACCTGGTCCGCAAACAAGGCCTGGAGCGTTGGCGTTATGATGAGGTGGCCAACCTGTCGCGGGTGGCTTTTCGCTTCGCTGACAAGCAGGGTGCGAGTCGCACCGTACAGCGCCTCAGCACTTTGATGCATCACTATCCCGCCGCTGAAACCCTTCGCGGCTCCTATTTATTTAATACTTTTGCGCCCGGCGTGGTTGAGGATGTTGCCAGCCACCTGCGCCCGGACAACGCCTTTGTCACCCTGGTGGCCCGCGGGCTGGAGACCGACCGTACCTCCACTTACTATCAGACTCCCTACCGGGTGGAGCCGCTCGATGTCGAGTTGCTCAGCAACAACAGTAAGAATAACGTTCTTGATGGCCTGGCGCTGTCACTGCCAGCAGCCAATGAGTTTATTCCCGAGCAACTGGTGCTGCTGGATGAGGCTGATACCCTGCCGCAACCACAGCGGCTCGACCTGGAGGAGAGCACCGCCGAGTTGTGGCACTATCCCGACGGCCAGTTCCGCTCGCCGCGAGCGGTATTTGAGGCGCGTATCGCTATTCCCGATCTCGACGATCCGCGGCGCGAAACACTGCTGGATCTCTACCGTGCGCTAGTGGCAGATCAATTGTCGTCTCGCACCTATCCGGCGGCACAGGCAGGACTTGGTTTTAATATTGGCCGTTGGGACAATGGCCTCAACCTGAGAGTGCAGGGTTACAGCGAGAAGCAGCCGCTGCTGCTGGACGAGATCGTGACCGTGATGGCGGCCCCGGATTGGGATGCAGCGCGTTTCGATCGCATCCATAATCTGATGCTGCGCCAGTGGCGTAATACTGCGCGGGACTGGCCTGTTACCCAGGTCATGGCGCGTCTTGGCCCGCTGTTGCGCGATAGCTGGTTGCCGCTGGAAAAGGCCGAGATCCTGTCAACCCTGACGCTCGATGATGTGCGTGCCTTCGCGGCAGACCTGTTCGATCGCAGTCATGCCCGCTTCTACAGCGGTGGCAACCTGGATCGCGACACCGCCATCGATATGGCCGCTGCCGTCGACCGGCAGCTTGGGCTTGGCGATGGCAGCGGCGCAGCCGTTGCCGTGACCTATAAGGTGCACAATCTGGATACCAGAAGCAAGTTGGCCGTGTTCCCTGTCTATGTCGACCACGAGGATAGTGCGGCGCTGTTGTTTCTGCAGGGCGAGGAGGATACGCTCGATGAGCGGGCGCGCTTCGCGCTGCTGCAAAAGCTGACTGAAGCACCGTTTTATTCTGAGTTGCGCACCGAGCGCCAGCTGGGCTATGTGGTGGGCAATAGCATTTCTCCGATGCACCGTGTACCCGGACTGCTGTTCTACGTCCAGTCGCCAGGCCATGACAGCGAGCTGCTACAGAAAGAGATCGATGCTTTTCTGGAACGTTTTGAGTCCCGCCTTAATGAGCTCGACGAAGAGGGCTTTGAACGCATCCGTCAGGCGGTGCTCGCCGGTATCGAAGAGCAACCAAAGAACGTAATGGAGCTGGCCGGGCGTCATCTGGAGTCCATGCAACTGGGTTACAATGATTTTGATTTCCGTCCGCAGCTCGCTGCTGCCATCCGGACGGTGAGCCTCGATGAGTTGCATGCCGCCTATTCGCGGGTGCTGCGCGGCGACCGCCAGGGCTTGTGGGTATTGTCCAGTCGCGACCCAAGCTATCAGGCGTTGGATCGCGACGCGCGAGATACGCTTACCGAAGGGGTTTTCAGCTATTCACAGTAGCCGGGCGGGCCTTGTGCCCGCTCCGTGCCAGCGTCGTGTTTGCGCAGTAAACTCTGTAGAATCTAATTGTGTTGAGTATTTGAGGATGTTTGTATGCACCAGGATATAGATCCGATGGAAACCCGGGAGTGGCTCGATGCACTGGAGTCCGTTATCAAGTTTCAGGGAGAGGAGCGGGCCGGCTTCCTGGTCAAGCAACTCCTCGACAAGGCCACGGCCTCCGGCATCCCCACCCCCGACGCTATTACTACTCCCTTTCGTAACACCATCCCGACCCACCAAGAAAAGCGCATGCCTGGCGACCTCTTTATGGAACGCCGGATTCGCTCCCTGGTGCGCTGGAATGCTCTGGCCATGGTGATGCGTGCCAATAAAGCGAATGCAGGGCTGGGCGGCCATATCGCGACTTTTTCCTCGGCCGCGACCCTCTACGACGTGGGGTTCAACTACTTTTTCCGCGGTCGCAACAGTGAACACCTCGATGACCTGATTTACTTTCAGGGCCATAGTTCGCCCGGCATCTATGCCCGCTCTTTTCTGGAGGGGCGGATCAGCGAAGAACAGATGGATAATTTCCGCCGCGAAGTGGATGGCAAAGGTTTGTCCTCCTATCCGCATCCGTGGCTGATGCCTAATTACTGGCAGTTTCCCACTGTCTCCATGGGGCTCGGCCCAATTCAAGCCATCTACCAGGCTCAGGTAATGCGCTATCTCATGGCGCGGGAACTGGTACCCCGCAACGACCGCAAGGTTTGGGCCTTCCTTGGCGATGGCGAATGTGATGAGCCGGAAAGTCTCGGTGCCATCTCCCTGGCAGGCCGCGAAGGGCTCGACAATTTGATCTTTGTCGTCAACTGCAACTTGCAGCGGCTCGACGGCCCGGTGCGCGGCAATGGCAAAATTATTCAGGAGCTGGAAGGGCAGTTCCGCGGTGCTGGCTGGAATGTCATCAAGGTCGTATGGGGTCGGTTGTGGGATCCGTTGCTGGAGAAAGACAAGCACGGCCTGCTCCAAAAAGTGATGAACGAAGTGTGCGACGGCGAGCTGCAAAACTGCAAAAACGAAGGTGGCGCCTACGTGCGCGAGAACTTCTTTGGTCGCTATCCCGAACTGAAAGAAATGGTCAGCGACTGGTCTGACAGAGAAATTCACTACCTCAACCGTGGCGGCCACGACCCCTACAAAGTTTACGCAGCTTATGCTCAGGCCATGGAAAGCAGTGGCAAACCCACCGTTATTCTCGCCATGACAGTGAAGGGATACGGCATGGGTGCGGCGGGTGAAGCTGCCAACGACACGCACTCGGTAAAAAAACTCGATCTCGAAAGCCTGAAGAGCTTCCGCGATCGCTTTGGCATCCCCATTCCCGATGACCAGCTGGACACCGTGCCCTATTACAGGCCGCCGGAAGGCAGCCCGGAAATCACCTATATGAAGCGCCGCCGCGAAGCGCTGGGTGGGTTTGTGCCGGACCGCCAAGCGGACTTTGAGCCTCTGGAGATACCCCCGTTGTCCGCTTTCCAAAAGCAGTTGGAGGGTAGTGGCGAGCGTGAAATTTCTACGACGATGGCCTTTGTACGTATCCTGTCGACCTTGGTCAAGGATAAGGACATCGGCTCCCGGGTGGTTCCGATCGTACCGGATGAAGCACGCACCTTCGGTATGGAGGGCATGTTCCGCCAGCTGGGCATTTACACCGCCGAGGATCAACAGTACACGCCCCACGATGCTGATCAGATCATGTTCTATCGGGAGGACAAGAAGGGCCAGATCCTGGAGCTGGGTATCAATGAGAGCGGCGCCATGTCAGCGTGGATTGCGTTGGCCACGGCCTACAGCAATTACGACTGCCCCATGGTGCCGTTTTACATTTATTACTCCATGTTTGGTTTCCAGCGCGTCGGGGACCTGGCCTGGGCTGCTGCCGATAGCCAGGCGCGGGGTTTTCTTATCGGCGCGACAGCGGGGCGCACGACGCTCAACGGTGAGGGCCTTCAGCATCAGGACGGCCACAGCCACGTACTGGCCAGCACCATTCCCAACTGCCGCACCTATGATCCAACCTATAGCTACGAGCTGGCGGTGATCATTCAGGACGGTCTGCGGCGCATGTACGGTGAGAAGGAAAACTGCTACTACTACATCACCACCATGAACGAGAACTACCGGCAGCCACCAATGCCGGAAGGTGTCGAGGAAGGCATCATCAAGGGTATTTATCGCCTGCGCCAGGGCGGCAAGAGCGCCAAGGGCAAGCCCAGGGTGCAGCTGATGGGTTCCGGCACCATCCTCAACGAGGTGCTCGCTGCCGCCGATTTGCTCAAGGAGCAGTTCAAGATCGAGTCGGATGTGTGGAGTGTCACCAGTGTCAATGAGCTGGCCCGCGATGGCCAGGCAGTGACCCGCTGGAACCGTTTGCATCCCGACGAAGAAGAGCGGGTACCTTATGTCACTACTGTATTGTCTGACCAAGCCGGTCCCTTTGTCATCGCCACCGACTATATCAAGAGCTACAGTGAGCAGCTGCGGCCTTACATTCCCGGCGACTACCATGTGCTGGGCACCGACGGCTTTGGTCGCAGTGATACTCGCGTCAAGCTGCGGGACTTCTTTGAAGTGGATCGCCGCTATATCGCCGTGACAGCCCTGTACGGTCTTGCCCAGCAGGGTCTATTCGACAAAGCTGCAGTGAAAAAGGCGATAGCCGACCTCGGCATTGATGCCGACAAAACCAATCCGCTGTTTGTGTAAGGGAGGCTCAGCATGGCGAACGAGACCATTAATATCCCCGACCTGGGTAGCGCCGACGAAGTGGATGTCATTGAAATCAGCGTCAAGCCTGGCGACGAGATCGCCGTTGAGGACACGCTGCTGGTGCTGGAATCCGACAAGGCATCCATGGATATCCCGGCGCCGAAGGCCGGCGTGATCAAAAAGGTACTGGTGAAGGTGGGCGACAAGGTGGCCAGTGGCACTGCCATCATGGAGGTGGAGACAAGCGCTGGTGAAACACCCGAGCAGGAAAAGCCAGAGGAAAAGGCCCCCCCACAAACGGCAGCAAAAGCTGACCAGAAGGAGCAGCCCGCTGTAGCCGCCGAGCAGCCTGATATAAAGGCAGACGACAAAACTGCAGCTAAAAGCCAGGCCCGTCAAGAGACTGTCAAGTTGCCGGACCTGGGGACGGACGATGCGGTGGATGTGATCGAAGTTACCGTCTCGGTGGGCGATACGGTGGCGGAAGGCGACGCCCTGATGACGCTGGAAAGCGACAAGGCCGCGATGGACGTGCCCAGCCCCTACAGCGGCAAGATTACCAAAGTGCTGGTGGGAGAGGGCGACAAGGTCAAATCGGGAGCCGCGGTGGCAGAAATGACTGTCGAGGCTGAGGAGGCAAGTGTTGCCGCCGAGCCCAAGGCTACAAAGCAGAGTGATGTTGCTGAACAGGCACCTGTCGCAGCCAAACAGCCCGCGCCACAGCCGTCACCGCAATCTCAACCGGCACCACAACAACCAGCTGCTGGCGCAGAAAAGCCTGGGTCTGGCGACGGCAAGCTCAATGAGCCGGAAGCACCGGCAGCAGAGGTCTATGCCGGGCCCATGGTGCGTCATTTTGCCCGCGAGCTGGGCGTGGACTTGCGCAACGTCAGCGGTAGCGGTAACAAGTCCCGTATCACCCGCGAGGATGTGTTGGGCTATGTGAACAAAACCCTGGCCACCCTGACCAGTGCTTCTGCGGCAGGTTCCGGCGGGGCCGGTATTCCCGTTGTGCCCGACGTGGATTACAGTCAATTCGGCGAGATCGAAGAGGTTCCTCTGAGTCGTATTGCCAAGCTGACTGCGGCCAATATGAGCCGCAACTGGCTCAATGTGCCGGCAGTGACGCAGTTTGATGATGCCGATATCACCGATATGGAGGCATTTCGCAAGAGCCTGCAGGCAGAGGCAGACAAGCGCGGTGTACGGTTAACGCCAGTGGCTTTTATTCTCCTGGCCTGCGCTCACGCCCTTCGGAGCCACCCGGTAATCAATCGGTCCTGGCACAGCAGTGGCGACAAGGTTATCCAGAAAAAATTTGTCCATATCGGGATGGCGGTGGATACCCCTCGCGGTCTGTTGGTACCGGTGATTCGCGATGTGGACAAGAAAGGTTTGTGGGAGCTCGCCGCAGAGACGGCTGAGGTAGCGAACAAGGCTCGCGAGGGCAAGCTCTCTACTGCAGATATGCAGGGCGGCAGCTTCAGTATCTCCAGCTTGGGTGCCATCGGTGGCAGAGGCTTTACTCCGATCGTCAACAGCCCCGAGGGGGCCATCCTCGGCGTATCCAAGGCCTCGGTGCAACCAGTGTGGAACGGCAGTGAGTTCACGCCGCGCCAGATGCTGCCGTTGAGCCTGACCTATGATCACCGCTTGATCAACGGTGCTGATGCTGGCAGGTTTCTCACAGATATAGTGGCGCTACTGGGTGATATTCGCCGAGTGCTGCT
>JALNZZ010000224.1 GCA_023229065.1 Porticoccaceae bacterium | reverse complement strand
CGGGCGAATAAAACAGCGGATAACCAGGCTGCCGGCGGGTTTCAGTACCCGGGCGACTTCGCTGAGTACGTCTTTGCACTCCGCGATGCCTTGCAGAGCCGTCAGGCAGCCATCACCTACCACCGCATCCACTGAATTGCTTTCTATTGGCAGTGCTTGCCAGCGGGATTGAGCGACATGGGACTGAGTACGGGAGTTGGGCTGCCACACCCTGGCGATCATATCGGCGCTGATATCAAAGGCTCGCAGGATTGCGCTGCGGGGCCAGGAGAGCTGTACCACTTCTGGCGTCACACCGAGGATAACGATATGCGGAGCAGTGTCTTGGCAGGCCGGGGCAAGACACATGTCGAGCATCAACTGACCATCCTGGGCCGTGGGGCGAGTGGGAGGCCCTACATGCTCCCAGCGGGATGCCTGCTGTTTCCAAATTTCTCGTTGTTGTGAAAATGACATGGTATTAGCCCCGCTGTGGCCACTGGCAATTGGCTGTGGTGAGTAATTTATCCCTGGCAGGCATTTTTTCTGTACTGGTTATAATATTAGCTCTTCCATTCGGATGAGCTGTCAATAGAGTTAAATAAGACTAAAGTATGGGCACGCCGAGGGATCATATCACGGCGCGGTTACAAACGGATACGCTTGAAAAGGTTGTTGTTGCCAGTCCGGAAGCGACGCTCAGCCGCCCCGGTACTGCCGGGAAAAGCAGTTGTGGCAGGTTGTCTGGCGAGGGAGTTAATAAACCCTAAACAGCTTTCAGCTCAAGTTGCTGCAGGGTGTGAATGCGGTCGCGAAGGGCTGCAGCCTCTTCGAATTCCAGATTGCGGGCGTGCTGATACATTTTTTCTTCGAGCGCGGCGATCTGAGCTGCCAGACTTTTGAGACTGTTGACCTCATCAAGGGCTGCGTCGTAGCGCTGGCGTTCGTCAGCCACCTTGCGCTTCTTGCCCTTGCCGGGGCCGTAGACCACGGCACCTTCCATGATGTCTGCCACCGATTTGTGGATACCCACCGGGGTGAGGCCATGCTCGGTGTTGAAGGCCTCCTGCTTCTCCCGGCGTCGCTCGGTTTCTTCCATGGCTCTCTGCATGGAGCCGGTCACCCGGTCCGCATAGAGAATCGCCCGGCCTTCCAGGTTTCGGGCAGCGCGGCCGATAGTCTGGATCAGGGATTGTTCAGAGCGCAGGAAGCCTTCCTTGTCGGCATCCAGGATGGCGACAAGTGCAACTTCGGGCATATCCAGTCCTTCTCGCAGCAGGTTGATGCCCACCAGTACATCGAACTCACCAAGGCGCAGGTCGCGAATGATTTCTACCCGCTCCACGGTGTCGATATCAGAGTGCAGGTAACGCACCTTGATGCCGTGCTCATCCAGATAGTCGGTGAGATCTTCCGCCATACGCTTGGTGAGGGTAGTGATCAGCACCCGGTGACCGGCAGCGACACAATGGTGAATCTCCCCCAGCACATCGTCCACCTGGGTGGTGGCGGGACGCACCTCGACCTGCGGGTCCAGCAGGCCGGTAGGGCGCACTACCTGTTCCACGACCTGGCCGGCGTGCTCGGCTTCATATTTGCCGGGGGTGGCGGAAACATAGATGGCCTGGGGTGAGATGCGCTCCCACTCATCAAAGCGCATGGGGCGGTTGTCCAGGGCCGAGGGCAGGCGGAAGCCGTACTCCACCAGGGTCTCTTTGCGAGAGCGGTCGCCGCGATACATGGCGCCAAGCTGGGGAATGGTGACGTGAGACTCGTCGATTACCATCAAGGCATCCGGGGGCAGGTAATCGAACAGGGTCGGCGGTGGCGCCCCGGGCTCGCGGCCTGAGAGGTAGCGGGAGTAGTTCTCGATGCCATTGCAGTAGCCCAGCTCGCGCATCATCTCCAGATCATAGCGGGTGCGCTCACCAAGGCGCTGATGTTCCAGCAACTTGTCCAGTTCCTGCAACTGCTCCAGGCGCTCGCGCAGTTCTTCATCAATGCGCTCCACGGCATCGAGAATAGTCTGGCGCGGGGTGGCGTAGTGGGTTTTCGGGTAAATGGTAAAACGCGGCACCTTGCCCAGTACCTCGCCGGTGAGTGGGTCGAACAGGCTGAGGCTGTCCACCTCGTCATCGAACAGTTCCACGCGCACTGCCTGATCTTCGGAATCAGCAGGAAAAATATCGATGACATCGCCTCTGACCCGATAGGTAGAGCGCCGGAAATCGGTATCGTTGCGGCTGTACTGCAGCTCCGCCAAGCGGCGCAGGATGGCGCGCTGATCGATATGGTCACCTTTGGTCAGGTGCAGCACCATCTTCAGGTACAGCTCTGGGTCACCCAGTCCGTAGATAGATGACACTGTTGCCACCACGATCACATCGCGGCGTTCCATCAACGCTTTGGTGGCCGACAGGCGCATCTGCTCAATGTGCTGGTTAATAGAGGCGTCCTTCTCGATAAACGTATCGGAAGAGGGCACATAGGCTTCCGGCTGGTAATAGTCGTAGTAGGAGACAAAGTACTCCACCGCGTTGTCGGGAAAGAAATCCCGAAACTCGCCATACAGCTGAGCCGCGAGGGTCTTGTTGTGGGCCAGTACAATCGTGGGGCGCTGCAGCCGCTCAATGACATTGGCGATGGTGAAGGTCTTGCCCGAGCCGGTGACTCCCAGCAGGGTCTGGGCGGCAAGGCCGGACTCCAGTCCCGCCACCAGCTCCTCAATGGCCCGGGGCTGGTCCCCGGCGGGCTGGTAACTGCTAACGATGCGGAACGGTTTCATGGGCAACCCCGGCGTGAATGGCGCAGCAGCCGATTATAGGCAAAAAGTCCTCCTACTTCAGACAATTGGATAAAAAACCAGCAATCGACAAATAGTTGTAAATTCCGCTCTCGAGGCCTTGACGAAGGCACCCCCCATCACTAATATACGCGGCCTCGGCACAGACCATTCCGCCTTAGCTCAGTCGGTAGAGCAAATGACTGTTAATCATTGGGTCGCTGGTTCGAGTCCAGCAGGCGGAGCCA
>JALNZZ010000031.1 GCA_023229065.1 Porticoccaceae bacterium | reverse complement strand
GGATCACCCGACTCCCACGGAATACCATCCAGGGCGTCGATGATCTTGTCGACCGTCTCGAAAATGCCACCGAGAATCGGCACATCATCCAGCAAGTCCTCAAGGGTGTCCCACACCTTGCCCGGCAACTGCAACAACCGCCGAGCCAAAACCGTCATCAACGCCAGCGGCAGCGGCATCCCCGTCGGCAAATCATGAAACAACCCCGCCAGAATCGACTGGAACGGACTCGCCGTCTGCCCATAAATCTCGGCCTCATACTCACCCTGAGTCTTAGCCGCGAACGCCGCAAACGAACCATAATTCGCCGCCAAATCAGGCAGCAGACCATCAGGCTGGGTCATACATCCCACGCCTCAAACGACGCGAAATTGCCCCCCGGCGCGATCCACCAATCCGAAGCCATGATCACCCCACACCACCTCCGGCCCGGGCCGTGAGGAATCTCCGTCGGCGCCACCGGCAACGACTTCAACAAGTTGCCCTCGTGATACATCCGCAACGTCGAATTAGGCCGGTCATACCAACCCTCGATCTCATCGCCCGACTGCAACGACTGCAACGTCAACTCGAAGCGCCGCATCGAATTCGGCGAAGTGCCCTTGATGATCGCCAACGTCGAAATCCCCAACACCGTCGACACCTGGATGCCGTAGTAGTTGTCCATCGCCCGATCCCCGCAGAACCAGAACTGACTCGTCCCGTTCACAATCAAGCCATCAGGCACGACAATCTTCGCGCGGCAGTTGTCACTCAGCAGCTCCGTGCGGTGATACCCGGCAGCGCCCACCACATACGAAAGCGGGTCGAAGATGCTCATGTCAGCGGTGATGTCCGGCGACGAACCACCCGTCGTCGTCAAACGACCCCGCACATTCACCCAATCATCGACACCGTTCTCGAAGTCGTCGTAGATGCGGGTCTTTAGCTCCACAGACGTGGAATGCGTTGCCTGCGACACCGCGCCCAAAAAAACCCCGTCCGTGAGCGGCGGGGCTGATGGCTTCCTCGAGCGGGTCGTGGACTGACCGATCATGCCTTCACCCGATGCTGCAACACCACCGTCAAGTCCTGATCAACGATCTGCACACCCCGACCGTTGTTGATGGGGAACTCCTCAACGAACACAGCGCCATCCCAGGCGCGCAGGAACTTCGGCTCCCCCGTCACCCCAGGGAACGTCACCGACGCCGACATCGCACCGGCCGACGGAGGGCTCCACGACACCGCCACCACATCACCGATCCGGTTACTTGAATCCACCCCACTGGCGGTGTGAATCGACAAGCCATCCACGTTGCCGTACGCCGCGCACAACGTGTTGAGCTGATCCACGTTCATGCCCGCCCCTTCCGCCACACCGGACCCTCATGTGTCGCCACACGCGGATAGCCAGGCTCCTGCACATACAGGGTGTAGAACGACCCATTCGGCATCGCATCCACCAACGGAGCCAGGATCTGCACCTTCACCGTCGTCGCGTCGAGCTCGGCAGCCGGCCACACCCCGAGCAAGGTTTCCCGGTCCCGCCCATACACCTCAAACACTGCGGTGGAGGCCAAGTCCAGCTCGCCGCCCACGAACTCGAAAACGTGAACGAAATCCTGGCCGCGGCGGATCTCCATGTCGGCCAACACTGTGCCGTAATTGCCAATCGTCATGCGTCGTCCTTGCGTAGTCGGGCGAGGATCACACCGCGCTGATGATCAGTGAGAGTGGAGACCACCTTTCCTGCCTCCGTCTCGGGTAGGTCCGCGCCGCGCTCCCACGCACACAACGCCGTGTACAGTTCGCCGCGCTGCTGAAAGCCCATCTGCGACAATGCCGCGTCCACCTGATCCACCTCGCTGGCCGGGGCCACCGTCCCAGCTGGCCGCCATTTGCCCGGCGAAGTCAACCAGTGCGGCTCATTCCCAGAAGGCTTCTGGTACTCAATCTCGGGCTCCTCGACGGGGCGTGCTCCACACTCCCACAGTCGTTTCGACACCTGCCGCAGGTACTCGACCGGCATCAACAGCTGGCCGCCCTTCATTCCCGGCAAAGCGACCAGCATCCACAAGAACGCTTCTTCGGGATTGGTTGGGTCGCAGTTGTCGCGCGTCGGGAAATCCACTACCACACCCCTAGTTCACGAAGTCCAGCGATCAAGTACTCGATGCGGCCCCAGGCGCGTTGCGCCGGGTCTTGCAGGGCTCGTTCATCACCAATGGTGGGAATCCACTCTTTGTCCCCATCCTCGGAAAGTTTCAGCTCGATTTTGCGGGCTCGGTCCATCCAGATCCGGCCAGTCGGGTCGGCGGGGATGGCGTAGCCGATGCGGTCGTCGAGGAACCAATGCCCCAGGCCCCTGTCCCCCACCAGGTAGGGGGAGCCGTCGATGACGGAGAACTTGTTGCTGATGGTGGTTTTCGTTGCCCAGAACCCGGCCCGCAGCACCATGAGGGAGGCGATGGTGTAAGCCTTGTTCGCGCCGTCCTGGAAGTACTCGAAGTACCGGGACCAGCCCGACTTCTGCGCCCGCTCAATGCTCTTGACTGACCACCACGCCAGAATCGTGTCCTCATACAGTGGTTTGAGGAGGGTGTCGATGCTGCCGCCCAGGGAGCCGATCTGGGCGATGCCGCCGATGATGTCGCCGGCCGCCTGAATGCTCGCTGAGATTGCTTCGTTGACACCGGGCATGCTGTGCCCACCGACGTTGACCTGTACGCCCTTGGCTGGGGAGTTGATGTGCTGCCCGGACTCCACCTGCCGGTACGTGGCGTACGGATGCTCTTTGTGCGTCAACCGCAGGTTCGGCAGGAAGTAGTCTTCCGGCTGGTCGGTGTCGGCGATGATGTTCTGCGTCGAATCAATGAAATCGTCGGCGAACTCGGCGACCGTCCGTAGCAACCCGTCGGCCAGGCTGCCGCCGTGGGAGGTGCCGATATGCACACCGGACTTGTCGACGATGTCGATGACCAATGTGCCGTAGCGGAGATTCGCGCCCGGCCACGGCTCAGGATCCCCCGGCAGATACCGGCGGCAATCCACCGACAACTCGGCGTCTTCGAGCATGATCTTCGCCTGGTCGTGCCAGTTCTGCCACCGCGACCAGATGACCCCCCACACCACACCGGAGGCCATCGCATCCATGAACGTGGTTGGCTTGATGACCACCGACCAGGTCGACTGGTCGAACACATCGAAGTACGACCCGAAATCCAAGGGATCATCCGGGATGGTGATCAGCGGGTTGTGTTCCCGAATCAACTGCAGGAACAGGGCCATCTTCAGAACCCACGTCACCGGGCCAGCGAGCAGGAACGCGCGGGGAAACTGAAAAGCGGCCGGCAGGAACGGATTCGACCAGACGGAATACCACTTGGTGTTCTCGTAGTCGTGAAGCCAGGTGCACACCACCACCACGTCGCCGTCGTCGCGGTACTCCACCACACACTTGTCCAGTCGCCCGCCCCAACGCGCACCGCAATAGTCGGCGGTGATGTGGACGTTGCGTTTCTCGCCGCGCTCCATGCGGCCCCACATGTCGTAAAGCCAGAACCCCTCTGGGGAATCGAATGGGACCTCGGTCTGCGCGGGGCCGGAGTCGTTGGAGATCCACGCGAACGATGCGGAGTACTCGTTGCGCATCAGATGATGCAGGCCCCAGTCCCCATCCCACAGGCGGATGAGAACGTCATCCTCGCGGAGTCGACGCTCGTCGCGCTTCTGCGCGAGGGTGGCCCGCCAGATCGCCTCACATTCGGCGGACAGGTCCGGTTCGAGGTCAAGCATCAGGCAACCCATTCCTGTCCCCAGGGCCGACTCCAGCGGCGGGGCTGGATCAGCTCAACCTTCACGGTGCCGCCGCCCGTATCTGAGCAATGCACAGGGATCATCTGCTTCGGCGTGTATGGCGGAATCTTGTGCAGGAAGAATCGGCCACCGAACCGCGCCAAGATGTTGACGTTGTTGCCGCTGCGGGCCATCAGCTCATCGGGGTCCAAGTCGACGGTCATGCCGTTGTCGGAGGGACGAATCTGCGGGCACGGAACCATCCGCGCCGCATCATCCCCACCGGGATGCCGGTTGCCGGGGGCGCCGCGCCACGAGAAGTCCGGCAGCGTCACCGTCCCGCCAGTGACCACCCACTTGACCAGCATTTCCCGGTTCGTCGGGTTGGAAATCTCCACCTCGTCCCAGCCGGGGGAAGTGAACACCGCCCGCGAAACCTCCGGCTTTTCATACCAATCCGGGTCCCCGGAGCGAATCTTCAGGATCGGCTTGAACAACTGCTGCCGAATCGGGTCGATCTTCGGGTCCAGGTTCGGGGCCTCATACTGCAGAATGTCCAACACCCTCGTGCCGGACATCTCCGTCGACACCGCCAACCGCGCATACTTCGCGTCGTCGTCGTACTTGTCGAGCTCGAACCCAATCGCCTGAATCAGCAGGGACTCATTCTGCTCAGCCGTGCGACCGTGCGTCTCAATGCACGTGAACTGTAGATCCATGTCCCGGGCAAGGGATTTGCGGGACTTCTGCTTGGCCTTTTGTTGACGGGCGCCCTGCTTCCAGGTCTGCTTCTCCGGGGAGTCATAGATTTTCGACACCCCACCCTCGGACAGGTACACGCCCTGGTCGCCCTTACCTTCGCCGTGGACGCAGAGATGTTCGTCGTTCTGCCCGTAGATGCTGATGTCGCGGATTCCAGGTTCGGTCATGGCCGTCCCTGGTATTGCATCGCGTTCAACTGCTGCAGACGGAGCAGTTCATTGCCCACCTGGTCAGGGTCCATTCCGTTGATTTCACCTATGAACAGTCCGGGGACTTGGGGTTGTAGGTCGTCAGGGTTGGGGGCAGCGAGGTTGGCCTGCGCCGGAGTCGGGCCAGGTGCCGCGCCCACGGCGGTGCCATGCTGGGTGGTGTTCGGGTCCACGCCGTTCGACAAGGCCTCCGCTGTAGTGGTCCCGGCGGGGGTGGTGTTGAAGTTCGGCATGAAGCTCGTGGGGTCCGTGGAGAAGAACCGTGGAACACCAAACGGGGACAGGATCTCCGCGCCGGCGTCGATGCCGATGCCGATCATGTCCGCGCCCCACTGCACTCCCCGCTTGGCGGCCTGGGCGCCCATGCCGATGGCCATCTGAGCGGCCATCCCACCCGCTCCACCGTCAGCGCCGAACGAGCCGGCCATGGCGGCCATCCCGGCAGCAGAAGATGCTGCGGAGGCGGCTTGGTCGATGATGCCGTTGATGGCCTCGGCGCCCATGTCGATCAGCCCGGAGGCGAAGCTATTGCCCGCACGGCCAGAGTTGCCCGCCCCGGCCGGGATGTACCCCTCGGTGCGGGTGGTGCCCGTGTCGCCCATGGCGCCTGACGATGGGCCGATGCCCCCACCGCCCGTGGCGTTCATGTGGGCGGCGTCCTGCCCACCCATGGCCTGGGCCTGCATCGCGCCCATGTCGCCGGCGTTGGGTGGCTCGTAGTAGTACTGGATCGGGAAGTCCTGCGCCCCAGCCGCGCCGTCGCCGTAGATGCTGCCGTTGGACGAGTTCTCGATATTCACCCCGTTGGGCAGAGTGCCCGCCATGTGCGAGTTCCGCCCGCCGCCGCCGCGACGGATGCCGACATTCAACGCGCCCGGCTTGTAGCCCCGCTTGAAGCCCAGGGCCTCGAAGTCGGATTCCGTGTTGAAGTACCGACCAGGGGGCTGCCCCGTCATCCCCGCATAGGCGTAGGACAGGTACATCGAGCAATCCCAAGGGCCGTAGTTGTACGGCTTCCCCGAGTGCTGGTAGGCGGTGTCGATGGCCCGGATGCGTGGGTCGTCGCCGATGGCGCCGCCGACCTCATAGCGGGGCAGGTCTTTGGCAATCCAGTCCCACAACGGATCCCGGCGGGACGCCTCCTCGCGCTGATGTCGACGGCCCGAGCGGTAGGACTCCCACTCGGACGGTGTCTGCACCGTCGCATCAGCAATGTCGTCGAACGTGATCTCGTTCGGGTACGACCCGGATTCGATACCCCGCTGGAACAGCCACCCGGGCGGCGGAGCGACTGACACCATACTGGTGTCGATCGTCATGTTCGGGTTGAACCGCCCACCGCCGAACGCCGGCTTGAGATCCGGCGTCCCCGGCTCCGCCAGACCGAACCACATCAGGCGGCGTGCCAGCTCGTCGTCTCTGTAATCTGTGACGGTGCCACCCTCGGCGAACCCGGGCAACGACCCAGCACGGATCGCAGCCCGCAACGCATATGCCCCGCCCTGGCCGCCCAAAGCATCCACCTCGTCGGCGGTGAGGACATGCTCACCGGGGGCGCCCCACATCAGAACGGAGTCTTTGCCCTTCGGCCCCGGGCCACTGATGTCCCCACCGGACTGACGCCCGCCACCGGTCGGGGGCCGCACCCACGCCGCCGGGTCGTAAGGCACATAACCCTCCGCAGCGGGCGCCGGCACCCCAACCGGAGCGCTGGGACTCACATTGCCCGCGTTGCCGGTCTGCAGCTGCACAGCGACCCGCACAGACGAGTTGATGTTGGCGTTGTCGATGAACGCCTGCAGATCCGCGGAGGCTTTCGCGGTATCCACCTCGACAGGAGTCTTCACCGGGGCCGTCGGGCGGTTCCTCGCCACAAACGCATCGATCAGCGCCTGCGCCTCAGGGGTGCCGGGCTCAATCGCGAACGACCCGTCAGGCAGGTTCGTCACGACCAGCTCAAGCTCGTTGATTTCTTCGAGCTTCTCCATCGCGTTGGACTCAACAATGATCTGGCCGTTGTCATTGACCGCCTTGAAGGAATCCCCCAGCGCCTTCGTGACAGCCGCAGCAGCCTTGGCTTTGGTCTCCCATTCCGACACACCAGTCTTGGCCTCGTCGAGACTTTCGATCATGTCATCAATGCGGTCGGCCATCTCGTAGGCTTCTTCGCCCCATCCGAAGCTACGTTCCGCGCGTTCCCGCAGGCCCTCGGCGATGTCATCGCGGCCGAGAACGTCGTTGATCCAGGCGACACCGGTGTCCATGCCGCCGTAGATGTCCCCGAAGAAGTTCTGGAACTGGGCCACAGCTCTCGTGATCTCAGCGATGGTCCTCAGAACATCCTGAGCGCCGGTGATCGCGGCCCGGCCGAAAGTTCCCCAGAACCCAATTACCCCCTCCTGGTTGCCCTTCAACCAGCCGTCGAGCCGGTCCAGCGCGTCGGTGATGGAACCGATGCCGCCGGAGGCGTTCTCGAAAGGGGTACTCAAGATCGTGGCACCGACACGGCCCAATGCTGCAGAGAGGTTCTGCATGGCGCCATCGAACGAGTTGCCCATCTCCTGAGCCGCGCCGCCGATGTTCTCCCGGATGACCTTATTGAAGGTGGCGGCGTCAACCTCGCCATTCTCCACCATCTTCGTCAAAGCCTCGGCGGTGACGCCGTATTCGTTCTGCAGCCAGGTGAACACTGGGAGGCCGCGGTCGGACAGCTGCCGCAGATCGTCGGTGAATGCCTTGTTGGAGGTTTGGATATTGTTGAAGATCGAGCCCATTTCCTCGAGCGAAGTGCCCGCGATAGCAGCAGCATCGGCAGCGTTGGTGAGGTACTTTGTCAGCTCCTCACCGGGAACGATCCCCGCGGCGACCGCCGAAGCAGCCGTGGTCGCGGCTTCCTCCATGCCGAACGCCGTGCCCTTCACTGACGCCAGCGCCGAGTCCATGATCTTGTTGACATCTTCAGCCGAGTTGCCGAGGGCCTGCAGCTTGAACTTCGCGTTGTCGATCTGCCGGAGCCGGCCGAAGCCCTTCGTCAACGCGGTCGCCAGCACACCCACCCCAGCGGCGGCGGTAGACGCGGCACCCGCGATCCCGACCTTCAACGCCAGGCCGAGGGCCTTGCCGATAGGCTTGCCGATGGCCTGGCCGATGCGCTCACCGCGCAGCTGGGACTTCAGAGACTTCTCGTACGCGTCGGCAGCATCCTCGCCGGCCTTCGCCGCCGAGGTCTTCGTCCCCGACAGCCCAGAGTCGAGGTTCTTGCCGATCTTCTTCCCCGCACGCAGGGACGACTTATCGGCCTCCTCGAACGCCTTGTTGATGTCGTTCTTCAGCTTCGAGGTCTCTGCGACCAAACTGACGTAAGCGGTGGCCAACTCGACACCAGATGCCAACTAGCTCACCGCCTTTCGCTTCTGTTCACGCCTGCGCTGAATATGCTCAGCCTGAGAACGTTTCTTCTCGTCCAACTCCGCAACCGACTTCACGGCCGGCGGCTTATCGGACGGACGTTTCTGAATCTTCGGGCGGGCACCCTTACCGCCACCCCGCTGCCAATTCGCCCCCTGCAGCACCACGAGGATCATGGCCAGGAAGTCGAACAGCGGCGACCACCACCACGACCTCGGATGCAGCGACCGGTAGTAGGCAGACTCCCCTGTGGGGGGAAGCCACGCTACGAGGTCTCGGATGTCTCCCCAGGAGAGTCGGCTTCCGATGTCTCGGACTGTCCATCCGCGGGCGAGGAGGTCCGCTCGGACGGCCCCTCCGTGGTCTCCGTCGAGGAGGTCGGAGAGGCCAACAATTCCCCCAGCGGAACCTCAGACGCCTTCTCCCACGCCAACTGAGCCTGCAGCAGCTCCGCGGTCGTACACTTCTGCACCACCTTGTACTCCGCAGCCGACAACAGATGCTTGAAGATCACCAGCGCCGCTTCACGCTCAGCATCCCTCGGCGAGACCGCTTCGGGCAGTTCGGCGTCGACAGGCTCCTCCGGCTCGGGGCCGGGGTCCTCCACGTCGGGGTCGCGCAGTTGTTTCTCCCACGCCGCGAACGCCTTGTCGTACTTCACCCACGCAATCTGGTTGCGTCGGTGAACGCGACGGATCTCCCGCAGCGTCTCGTTGGCGCCCTGGGTCATTCGACGCCAGTCGGCCTTCATCTTCAACTCGGTCGGGTAGTCGACGAAGTCGGGCCGCGGCAGGGACACCGTCAGCGGCTCCCCACCGTCAGGATGGAACGTCAGCCCGACCCGGACGCGCGGGTCGGAGCCGGAAACAATGTCAGTCATGTGGACGGGGACTTTCTTCTAGTTGTGGTCGGGGCCATGAGCCGCCCGGTGAGCGGCCCCGTCCACGGATTGACTCACCGGGCGGGTCTGGTCAGGACTCGTCTTCGACGTCGGGTTCGTCGATGTACTCGTTGACGGCCTGCGGGTTGTCCGGCTGCGACCCCGTCTTCGGCTTGTAGCAGTCGATGGTCAGCGTGTACTGAACCAATTCCGAGGACAGCCAGACAATCTCGCCGACCTCCACGACCTGGCCTTCGGGGATGACCAGCATGCGGGTCTTCACGCCGTCGACCACACGCACCACCCACGACTTGCGGGGCAGCGGCGCCGAATCGTGCCGGATGTTGATCTTGCGGTGCCCGCCGCTGAAGTCGACGATGACGTTGTCGTCACCGAAGACCGTCTTCAGGACGGTCGGGTTGGACTCGCAGCAGGTGACCGCGATGGTCTCCTCGTAACGGTCCTGGGTGGTCTTGATCGGGTCACCGCCAAAGTCGTAGTGCTTGGTGACTTCGCGCTGAATGTTGTTGGTGAACCCGTCATCGCCCATCCACCCGTGCGGTTCGAGGGCGGGGTCGATGACCGCCACCGCATCGTCGGGAAGGACGGTCCCCAGAGGGCCACCGAAAAACGCTTCGTCATCCGAGTGCCTTCCGGCCGCCCAGACGTTCTTTGAATCAGCCATGGTTGGCCAGCCCCTTTCAGGCAACAATTGGACGGGGCCTGATTTACGGGGGTTATTCAGTTATTTCGCGGAGAGTTTGAGGTCTCCGTGGAACTGCCACCGACGCATGTCGGTGACATCGGGATCCGGAAAGTCCACCGGCCCCTGCTCGTTGCCCCACCCGAAGGAAAACACCCCGTTGTAGGTGCGTCCGGATGAGTTTCGGAGTGCGGCGGACACTTCCCCGCACCACGTTTCGATATTCACCGCCGACGACTTAGCCAGCCAGCATTCAATGAGGAGTCGGTGAATGGACTGCACCGGATTCGGTCGCGAGCCGCCCACCTGGGAGACGAGGACGACCTGGGCGGGGCGGGTCTTCGGCATCTCATCGGACACCAAGACCGGCGCCTGGTTCGGGGCGAGGATGCGGATCGCTGTCAGCACACCCGGTTTCGCGGGCAGCCAGAACTCAGCCATTGAGCGCCCGCAGCAAAATGTTGCGTTTGGCGTTCGCCCGCTTCGCATACGGGGACACCGCCGCCACACTAGTCCGCCAACGACCCTGAGGGCGTTTCGCTCCCTGCCGAGAGCCAGTGACAAACCCCTTGCCGCCCTTGCCCTTCAGCTGGGCATTAGCGCGGGCAGCAACACTATTCGCGGCGCCTTCGAGGAACGACTGCACCCCGCCCGCCGAACGCAACCGGTAGTAGCCGCCGACCTTGTGCTTGACCTTAATCGACATCTTCGACCACCACCTTCACCCAGGCCGAGGAGTTGAACACTGCCCGCAGCCGGTCCCCGCTCTTACCCTCGAAAATGCACAGGTTGTTGTGCTCATCGGTGGAGAAGCGGGACGCGCCCTCACAATCCACTTCCTCGTCGTGGGTGTGAACAACGATCACCCTTCAACCCTCCGCAGGTTCGCCACCAGGAACTCGGGAATGAACAGTTCCAGCTCCACCACGACCCGGTCGTGGCCGGCCAGCTTCGGCTCGGTGTTGCGCGGGTTCGCCCACCCATGAACGGGCAGCGGCGTACCCGGCTGGTCTTTCGGCGGGGTGTATGCCGTGACTTCGCGCCCATACTCGTCGCGGGTTGGGGATGAAGCCTTGTGCACGCCAACCGAGTATCGGACCGGGAACGCGCTGGGCGGAAGTGGCCACGGGCTGTTGGAGTAGTCCTCCACATGTCCCACTACCTCGAACTGGCCCATGCCGGGGATGTCGACAAGGTCGTGGGGGCCGATGTCAGCCATAGATCGGCTGCCCCGCGATATCTGCGCCGCATGAGCATTCTCCACCGAAGTAGAGCGAACAGATCGGCGAGTGCTGGGCAGCGGTGCACACGGTGTCTACGGCGAACGCCTTTGACTCCGACCCACTGCGGCAGATGTCCTGCAGTTGAGTGATCTCACTTGGCCATAGGTTGAACCCGACGCGCTGGCGGGTGTCCAGAGTGACGCCGAACGGCCCCATGGTTCCCGACTGCAGTGCCCCAGCCCCGGCTTGTGACCAACGGACCACGGCGCCAATGAGGATCATCTTCGCCTCGGCCAGTTGCTCCCCTGAAGGGGCGGGATCATCGGAGGCCAGGCAGGGTGCAACCCGTGACGCGCGAGCATTCACACCATCGACCCACACGCCAACCATCGCGTTCGACGCGACCTCGGCCGGCAGGTCATCGGTAGTGATGATTTCAGCCACGGGCTACACCCTCACCTAGCTACTTCGTTGACCGCTTCGTGCGGCCCTCCGGGAGCCGATAGCCCCCGGCGAGACGCTCGGCCTTCTTGGACTCGGCAACCGAGACCGTGTGACCGTTCGGGGCGATCAAAGTCACGGTCTCGACCTTCTTCTCAGTCATGAGTGCCCCTTAGGAGTTGTCGGCGTCTTCGACGACGGCGAAGGCGTCCGTGGACAGGATGCCGATGCCGTAGACGACCTCGGAGCGGATCGCGATCTGGTTCTGCCCCTTCAGGTCGCCGAGGCCATCCGGGTCGCCGTACTCGATCAGCTCGAGCGGGACGTTCACCTGGACGCCCCACCGGAACGCGGAGAAGTCGCCAGCGATGGCCTTCACGTTCGGGTTGGTCGTCGCGTAGGCGCCGGTCGACGGGGTCACGGCCTCCGGGCCGCCACGCACCGTGTCGGACACCGCCGCGTTCAGGCCGGCGAACGCGGTGGCGTTCGCCCCGAAGCCCAGCTCCGGGTACAGCTTGCGGTCCTGCGAGTCACGCTGGGTGGCCAGCGCGAACGCGAAGCTGTTGTCGATGGCGACCCCGTCCGGCGACAGGTTATCGGCCAGTACCAGCCCGACGGCGGCCTCGATGGCCTGATCGGGCTTGCCAGGGCTGGCCAGCTCGACGACGTTGGTCGTGTCGAGGATCTTGGCCGGCGAACCGGACAGCAGGGCGCCGGTCAGGGGGTTGATCCCGTGGATGGCGATCAGGTCGAGCGCACGGCCGAGGGCGACACCCGACAGGTCGGCCATCGTCTGCAGGACGCCGAGCTGGCGGGACTCGTCGGCCCACTTGACTTCCTGGCTGAACCGCTGGGTGACTTGCACCTTGCGGGGGATGGCGGTGACCGGAGCGAACTGCGCGGTCGATTCGCTCTTCGAGGCGCCTTCACCGACGACCTGCCCGCGGGGCGGGGCGGTGAGGGTCATGTACTGATGTTCGCCGAACTCCTGGGGGTCGGCGGTGGACAAGCGGGCAAGTACGGACTGGCCCTGAGCCTTCTGCCACACGCCCGGCACCATGTGCTTGGGCAGGGAGAAGGAACCGGTAGCAAGTGCGGCCATCGGACTGTTCCTTTCGGGTTAGGAACCGCCGGTGAAGAAGCTCCGTGCGAACGCACGGTCTTCCTCTTCAGTGGTGGTTCCGGTCTTGGTCGACGTGCCCTCCTTGGACACGATCGGGTGATTCTTCTTGCGCTCGGCCTCGGCATTCGCCTGCTCGGCCGTGCGGTCTGAGAGCCTCTTCGCCTGGGCGGTGAGGGTCTCCTCGGTGGTCCCGGTGAGAAACAGGTCCGCGTCTTCAAGTGAGATGCCGTGTGTGACTGCGATGCGCAGTCGCAGGGACTCTGCCTTGGCGTCGTCCCGTTCTTTCTCGGCGGTGGTGATGCGGCCGTTCGCCTTTTCGAGCTCGGAAAGGTTGGCCTGCTCGATCTCGTCGAGCTTGGCGGCCTTCGCCTTCAAGTCGCCATAGTCCTTGAACTTCGCGCGTTCTCGGTCTAGACGCTCCTTCAACGCAGCGTTCAACTCCTGCTGCGAAGTGATCGGCTTGAACTCGTCCGCGGCGGGCGTCTCTCCGCTGGTGGTGCTTCCGCCCTGGGCTTCTGCCGTATCGGTTGCTTCTTCGGACATGCTTCCCTCCTGGTCCGTCCGTTGACCGCCGGACGTGGGCGTAACCCCGTCGTGTGACGGGAAGTTCGAGTTGGGGCCCTAACGGCTTACGCCGTCGAGCGACCGCCATTCAGCGAGGATCTTCTTCGGCTCCCCCGAGCCGGCAATCTCGCGCGCCTTCTGATATTCGATCTCCCACCCCATCGCATACTCGGGTGGTTCGTAGTAGCCGGTGCGAATCTCGACCGCAATGCAATAGCAGTCGTCGTGATACTTGTCGCCGAGCGCCTGGCTGCCGCGCTGTGATCGAGTCTTTCTCTGCCCCTTGCGCTTCCCAATGGCGTAAGTGGTTTGACCCATGCGGCGGGCCAGAAGTTCATCGGTTGTCGCCAGCCCGGAAGCTCTCATGCGCCGGTCGGAAATGGAGAGGTCTGCGCTTCGGCCTGAAACGCGCAGGGCGTCCCGCTCTGTGCGGTACACCGCCCCCCTTGTTGCCATCATTCGACAGAAGGCGCAGGCATTGGGGCGCGCTTCACGTGCCCATCGGGTTCCGGGCTCCAAGTCGACGTTCAGCATTGTGGTTTCGCGGGCGCCGTCGAACACTGCCCGCTGAGAGGCGCCTTTGAAGCGGTCCAGCGCTTTCTGGCCGTCGGCGGCGAGAGCCCACTGCGCTGTCGACTGCAAACGTTCCCGTGGCAATGGATCGGCGAGTTCGGCGATGTACGACGAGTCTGGATCTGATTCCTCGAACCAGCTGGCCGCCAGCATGGCTGCCGCAGACACATACGGGTCCACCACATCCGGGTAAGCCGCGGCGATATAGGCAGCGAACTCGACGTTATCCAGCGCGGAAGTCGCGGCCCACAGTGCGGCCATATCACCCGCGACCAGTCGCGCCAACTCGCCGAGCAATGCCCGACGCTCAGGCGCCTTGACCGTCACCGCCAGCCCCGGCGACCAGCCTGCTCAGAGCTGGCGCGATCAAGTTGACTGTTCCCCGACGCTTATCGGCCATCGCCCGCTTCGCCTGCTGGGGGGTTAATCCCAGCAGTTCGAGTCCAACCTCAGACTCGGCGAGCCACGGCACCGCCGAGATCTGCTTCATTCCGGCATCGGCCATCGCTGACCGGGACTGGTAGCGCGGATCCCGCCACTGCGAGTCGATCGACTTCCACTCGCGCGGAATCTCGTCGATGGCAATCCGGTTCAGCATCGCAAGAGCCCGCACATACGACCGGTTCACCGCCGGGGTGAAGTCGTCCACCGCGCCCTCAGCCTCGGCGATCAACTCGTACTGCGAGGCGTCGTAGGACTCTGCAGACGTGGGATTGGCCAGCCCTGAAATAGCGACCGCCGTATCCGGCAGCGATGCCTCACGCGCGAACAGCTTCGCCAGGCCGTTGATGTCCGACCAGTGCGCGTCAGGGCTCGCCGCCGGGAAGTGCTTCACATCTGCCCGCGCGTTCTGCGGATCAGCGTCAGCGTCATCGGGCAACCCTCTGATGCGGCCCAGGCGTGCCTGCCAAACAGCCTTCCTGGTCCCGTCCGAGTTCGTCAGCGCCGACTCGTCCGCACCCAGAAGCCAGAACTCCGGGTAGGAGAACACATCCATGTGACCCTCGCGGCGGGCCAGCTCGCGCGTGGCCGCATCCTGAAGGCCCATCATCGGCTTCGTGATGCGGGACTGGCCGAAAGGCCGCTTCGGCGCCGGCTTGTACGGCAGCACCTCAGCGGGAACGCCATACACATGCTCGTTGCGCTCAACCTGCCACCTCAGCGTTGCCTTATCCCGCTGAGCAGTAATGGTCTCGTTGTGGAGATACAGCACCATGGACAGGACGCGACCGTCCTCGTCTTTGTCGATCACCGAAAGCAGATTGTCAAGATGGCGGCGACGACGATTCCAGTCCCCAGTTGCCTCCGTCGCATCCTTGACGTGAATCAGCGCTTCCGGCTCATCGCCCTCACCTCTGGTGTTCACCAGGAACGCTGGGCCGTGCTGCATCGCCGCGACAATCGCGCCGTCAATCTCCGACAGGAGGTGGTTGTCCTTCACCACGTCCTCGCCGCCGATGTCGTCCAGTTCGCCGTCGGGCCACACGAATCCATCGAGATTGCAGCGCCGCGCGAGTGCATCGACCGCCTTGCCGGTCCATCCGAGAATCAGTCCGAGGTTGAGGTACTGCGGAGGGATCAACGTCCCGACATACTGAATCGTCCGCTTGTTCTCGTAGTACGAAGTTCGCAGCAGATTCTTCATCCGCAGATTGTCGATCTCAGCCAGAAGCCCGTTGATCAGAGCATTCTCATCGTCCGACACACCCGGTAGGCGCACCGACTTAGCAGCGGGGAGACTCAACGTTCCGCCCCAGCTCGACGCGCACGACCCGACACCGCGCGACCCTTGCCCGAGGGCCGACGGGTCGTCATCGCCGCATAGACAGCCGCCGACATCGCAATGGCAGGCCCGATATCAAACGAGGCCGACCGCGGAACCAGCATCCAACCCCCCGAGGCGCGGTCCTGCCGACGCGACCCTCGCACCGCCAACTCGAGATCAGGGTTGCCGTCGTGCGTCAGCCGCTTCTGCTCGGCAAGACTGAGCCACAGCGGATTCCCGGCACTGGCCTCATTCTGCGTGTACGCCGACGCCTTGAATCCGCGCTGCTTGAGCTTCTCGCCGAGCGCCTTGGCCGCCCCCGTCGAATCGTGCTTGATCGGCGTCCTTTTGGTGGCGTGCATGGACAGAAAGTTCATCGCCTCCACCTCCGACTGTGTGCCAAGTGCAATTTCGACGTGCGCGGACTCTCCCTCGCACCAACAAGCATTGATCCAGTACCACCCCGAACGGGTGGCGTTGATTCCGAACGAAGCCACCGCCGGCAGTGCGTCCAGGTCCGCGGTGAGCCGATTCCAATCGTCCTTGGGGACGACCGCGAGAGTTTCGTTGGTCTTGTCCCAGATGCCGAACACTTCCCGCAAGACATCCTCGGGTGACATGTTCTCCACAAGCCGCTCAATCGCGGACTTCCCCACCCGAAACCCGAAGGCAGGGTTCACCTCCGACAACATCCCCCAGAATCCCGGCGCGTCAATGTCAGCCACGACATCCTCCGGCCGCGATGGGGAGAACTCCACATAGACACCCTTGAACGGCCGCCGCTTCTTGGGGTCAAGCGCCCGGTCGCGACGACGCTTGAACGCGTCATGAACGCCGAGCGCAACCTCCTGGGGACGCGGAGGAGTGCCCATGAAGAACGCCAGGCCGAGATCTGAGACGTTCATCGCCGCCAACATGTCCGTCAGCGCCGACTCCTTCAGGTTCTGACACTCGTCATACACCTGAATGTCAACCTCAGAGAACCCTCGGCCGAAGCCGGCCGAGCGGGCACCGAACAAAATCTTCGACCCGTTGGCGAAGTGAACGCCCCGATTGTCGTCGGTCATCACCACCGGATGCTGCGCGCGCATCTTCGGCCGAATCGCAGGCTTCTCCACAATCCCAGCGATCTTGTCCAACGTCTGCGACGACGTTCGGTCATGGTGCGACGACCACACCGCCAGCGTCCCCGGCCGCGCAAGACAAATCGCGATCAGGCCGACCATGATGCCCCACGTCTTCCCGACCTGACGCCCAATGCTCAACGTCACGCCCATGACATCGCAGGCGAGCGAACCGTCCTCCCGCAACCCGAGAGCGGCGTACCAGATGTCTTCCTGCCACCGGTCGAGCACAACGCCCATGCCCGGAAGCTCTGGGGCGATCAACTCGCCGTAGCGAGTGAATGCGATGTCGTTCGGGATTACACAGTGGCGGGCGGCGTCAACGAGTGCAGCAGGGTTAGCCCGACTTGCGGAAGCGTTCGGCATCGAACGCAACCACCTTGCCGGCACTCACCGGATCCGCCTCGCCCGACTTCGGCGAAAGAGCCCGCAGTCGAGCAATTTCCGCCTTCGCCCGCTCAAGCTGAGCGTTCAGCTGCGAACGGAGCTGCGGGTTGGCTTCAAACGCCTCCGCGAGGAGCCGATAGCGGATCTGCGCCTCGGCCAGCTCGTCGTTGGCCTCCATCGCCTCATTCAAGGTCACATACTCGGCCATCGGCCATCCTCCTAGCCGCTGGTTTACCGCCCAGCGTCGGCGTAACGCGGCCCAGGAGTGGGCGCAAGATCAGATGAAGCGTGGATTCACATACGACGGACGTATCGGCGTCAACTGCCGCCCCCCGGAAGACTTCTCACGATTACACTGCCGACATACCGCCTGGCAGTTATCCAAGGCGTCCGCCTCATCCTCCGACCAGCCCATCCGCAAAGCCTCATCGGAAGACACGACGTGGTCGACCTCAAACGACCGAGGGTGCGGCGGCCGAGCCTCGTAATCAATCAGGCCGCCGAACGCCTGACAATCAGCCGTGATCTGCAACGCGCACGGAGCGTCCCCATCGCGCCGACGAACCTCAGCCCGCCGACGAGCACGGATCGTTGATGACGAGAACGGCACCTATCCCCCTACCTCTGGGTGACACACACGCTCGCCTATGCCCTGAGAGGGGGCGGGGGTCGGGGTGTGGGGGCCTCCCCCTGGGGTCGAACGCCCGTTCGATTCGAGCGTTTCCGCAGGTCAGGGCCTTTTTCGGCATCGCGGCTGCTCACAGGTGCCGTGCGTCGGCGGTCC
>JALNZZ010000030.1 GCA_023229065.1 Porticoccaceae bacterium | reverse complement strand
TATTAAGTTGTAATTAAGGAAACCGGTCTATTCTATAAGCGTACTGATTCAACCACCCATGAGGAAGTCCCTATGAAAATTGCAGCACCCTTTTTGTTTGCCAGTGCCCTTGCTGTCTTTGCCGCAGCTCCTGCTATCGCCGATGATGTTCGTCCCGACAAAGTCGTAGAGCTGGTGGAACAAGGTGCCATCCGTAATCTCACCGAGTTGAACGACGTCGCTCTCGGACTTCACCCTGACGCCACCATTCGGGACACCGAGCTGGAGCAGGAATACGGTGCCTACATCTACACGGTGGAACTGCGCGATGCTCAGGGCCAGGAGTGGGACGTGAAGATCAACGCCGAAAGCGGAGAAGTGGTGAAAAACGAACGCGATGACTAAACTTCATCAAATAGGCCTTTTCGTGACGGCGGTGCTGCTTTCGAGCAGTGCCGCCGCTCGCGATGTCAGTCACAATGAGGTGCTGGAGTTGCGTCGGCAGGGGCTTCTGTTGCCACTGGAACAGGTGCTGGAACAGATTGAGACCCGCCACCCCGACGCTCAAGTGCTCGAAGTTGAGCTGGACAGGGAAGGCCAGCACTATCTCTACGAAATCGAAATTCTGACTCGCGATCGCCAGGTACGCGAACTGGAAATCGATGCCCGCAGCGGCACCATCCTGGAAGACGAGCTGGAAGACTGATGCGACTGCTGCTGATCGAAGACAACGTTCCTCTCGCCGAGGAACTGTTAGTGCGCCTGAAAAGCGAGGGCTACGCTTGTGACTGGTTGGTGGATGGGCGCGACGCCCTGCGCGCACCACAGGACGAAAGTTACGATGCCGCCATTCTTGATCTCGGCCTGCCCGGCCGCAATGGGCTGAGTATTCTCGCTGAGTGGCGAGCTGCCGCACTGCCCCTGCCGGTGCTGATCCTCACTGCCCGCAACAGCTGGAGCGATCGCATCGCCGGGCTTGAGGCCGGCGCCGACGACTACCTAGGCAAGCCCTTTCATCCCGATGAACTAATACTGCGGCTGCGCGCCCTGATCCGCCGCAGCCACGGGGCCGATACTTCTCCCCACCTCACCAGCAATGGCCTGAGTCTCGATGAAAGCAGGCAATGCGCGGTAACGGCAGGGGGCACAATCGACCTCACTGGCGGCGAGTTCGCCCTGTTGCGCTACCTGATGCTTCACCCTGGTCGTGTGTTGTCCAAAGGGCGGCTGGCAGATCACCTCTACAACCTTGATAGCGAGCGCAACAGCAATGTCATTGAGGTCCATATCAGCCACCTGCGCAACAAGCTGGGCAAGGAGGTCATTGAAACCCGGCGCGGCCAGGGCTATATCTTCCATGGCTGCCACGACTGAGACACCTTTGGCGCCCACCGCGTCCATCAAAGCACGCCTGAGCCTCGCCCTGCTGATCGTTCTGGTAACCTTGGGGCTCGCAATTGCTGCCGGCGCCAACCTGCTGTTCGAGCGCATTCAGATGCGTCTCACCGAGAGTGACCTAAGTAACGCAACTGAACGCCTGCTGGCCGCCATCCGTCCGGGCAGCAGCGGCCCACAACTGGATCTGTCCCGTCTTGATGCCGCCTATCAGCGCCCCCTATCTGGTCAGTATTTTGTCATCGCTGTAGACGATCAGCACTGGCGTTCCCGCTCTCTGTGGGACCACGAGCTGCAACCGCCCCCCGGGCCCGGCAAGTTCACTCACACTCCAGGGCCTGCAGGCCAGCAACTATTGCTATTAACTCGTCACTACGAGCGCTTCGGGCAGCGCTTTATCATTACTGCGGCCCAGGATTACAGTGAACTGGTGGCCGAATTTCGTCGTGGATTGGTGGTATTCCTGGCTCTGTGGGCCACTGCCTTGGTGACGACTCTGGTCGCCCTCAATCTGTGGATGGGCCGCGTCCTGCGTCCACTGACCCGTGCCCGCGATCAGGTGGTTGCGATCCAGGCTGGCGAGCGCCAGTCCCTCGACACTGACGCTCCAGAGGAGTTGGCTCCTCTGATCCATCAGATCAATGCCTTACTGGCGGAAACCCGCCGGGCGCTCACCCGCTCGCGCCAATCCTTAAGCAATCTCGGCCACGCCCTGAAAACGCCCCTGGCGGTACTCTCCGCGCTTGTGGAACGGGAGGAAATTCGCCAGCATCCGTCCTTGCACCGCTCACTGCGGGAGCAGGTGGAGCAAACCACTCGACGTATCGACCGCGAGCTGGGCCAGTCCAGCGGTGCCAGCGCTGGCGGTGTACAGACTCCTTTCGCTCCAGCTCGCGACTTACCGCCGCTGGCCAAAGCCCTGCAGCGTGCCCACAACCGAGTGCTGACCGTTGAGTGGCGCTGGGAAGGGCAGCCTCATCTCCCTGTCGAACGGGATGAGCTGCTGGAAGTCATGGGCAACCTAATGGATAACGCCTGGAAGTGGGCCTCATCGCGTCTGCGAGTCAGTGTCAGTCACGACGACAGGAACTGGTATCTAACCGTGGAAGATGACGGCCCGGGCATTCCCGATTACGCTCGCCGCCAACAAGTGACCGAACGCGGGTTTCGCCTCGATGAAAGCGTCGCCGGACAAGGGCTCGGGCTCGCTATCGCCGCTGATATTACCGCTGCCTGGCGGGGTGAGCTATCCCTCGAAACATCCTCGCTTGGAGGGCTATTGGTGCGGGTTTCACTGCCAGTAACCGGGAGTCGTTTACCCTGATCGAACACCGCATCGCCTAGCTTGCCACGCCAATCCCGTCGGTGCTATGGTGCTAGGCATGGACGCTACCCTTCGACAGTATTTTTCGCTTACAGGCGCCGGGCCATTGCGTCCGGCCAGCGCCTTTCCCATTGTGGGCGATTAAACGTTTGGGCCCGTTTTAATCGCCATTATAAAAGCGGCCCTTCTGTACCTGATTCTTCTTATACCTAGGCACTACATCCCCATAACTTGGGGCTTTTTTCCTTTGGAGCGCACATGTCTACTACTCAGACCAACAATATTATCGTCGCCGACAGTGACTACAGGAAACTGCTTGCCCTGATCGACAATACCGACACCCCCGCTGCGGAGGCTCTCGACACCGAGCTGTCCCGCGCCGACATTGTACCCGACCACCAGCTGCCCGACGATGCCGTGGCCATGGATTCGACCGTGAGCTTCCGCGACCTGGACAGTGGTGCTGAAACAACCGTCACACTAGTGTTTCCACGTCACGCGGATGTAAACACCATGAAAATTTCCGTCTTGTCTCCTGTGGGTAGCGCCCTGATTGGCTTGCGTGTGGGTGGCCAAATTGACTGGCCACTGCCCGGTGGTCGCCACCGCCGCCTGGAAGTGATCGCGGTGCAACAAGAGACAGGGGACGAGCATGGCTGATCATCGCTTTTGGAATCAACTGCTTGAACATAGCGAACAGATCGCCACACTCAATGCTCGCACAGCGGATGGCCGGGCACAGTTACTGTCGCACCTCTACACATTGGAAGAGGGGACAGAACCTGATCCCGCCGATGATTTTGAGGCTTTCGTCGCCTTGTCCCTGTGCCGCTCTGTTGCTCGAGCGCTATCACAGTCTTGAACAAGTTGATCCAAGCTCATTGCAACAAGCCCCTTGAAAACCTGAGGTGAGCACTTTTCAGCCCGGCCTGCCGTCCACGCGGGGCACCCACAGTATTCGTCCGTACAACAACAAAAAAACAGCAAAGGCGGCGCTGAACGCTACTCCTGATATCACCAGCGGCTCCCGGTACCCCAACCAACCCAGAGCCGACAGCAGCCGGGCTACAGCCGCCACACTAATCAGGACATAGATAACGATTGCCCCTCTAGGCAGCACAAGTGGCCGACCTGTGTGACCGAGGGAGACTCGTGTCATCACCCCCAGAATCAGTGTACCCATGGCCCCCACCCCTGCGGCATGTATCCACAGCACGGACGAAATACCTGACAACCAGGGTGTCACCCCTTTGAGCAACAGGGCCAACACGATCCAACCATAGGACAGATGCAGTACCCACAACAGGGGTTCACGTACACAGTGCCAGCCTCCCCACCCCACCAACCTCACACCGTGAAGAAGCGCTGCAAGCAGCGCGACCACACTACCGAGCCAGGGCAGGGTGGTAAAGGCATCAGCAGGAATCATTAGCGCGGTGGCGGCGATGGCGGCTCTATCCACAGCCGCATGCTGCCGCACCCGGTCGCGGCCCCCGCCCTGTCGCTCCAACCAATTGGCGGTAAACGCCGGCGTGATACGACCGGCCACTACGACCATCAGAACCACCACCAAATTGATGGCGAAAATCTCACCGTGCCGAGCAAGGCCTGGCACGACACCAATCAAATCCAGGTGAATCAGCAGATTCGCTGTGAATAGCAACGCCAGGATCAGCACCAGGATAAGGTTTCGGCGGTTACCGCTGCCGATGATCACAGCCCCCGCATAGAGGGTCAATGCCAGCAGGAAGGACACATCGACAGCCATCGGCAACAGCGGCGGCAAACCCGGCATCCACCACACCAAGCGGCCAGCCAGCCACAGTAACCCTAATGCCAGTAACCTGCCTCCTTGCAGTGGTTTGCAACTCACCCAGTTGCACATTGCGGTAAGCAGGAAGCCAGCAATGGCCGCTGCTACCAGGCCAAACAGCATCTCGTGGACATGCCAGCGCAGAGGGTCGAGGTCGGGAGTGGGCCAACCCCACAGCAACATACCCAACCACAGGGGGGAAAACAGAACACCGTAGAGCCCTACCAGCACAAAGAACAGGCGAAAAGGATAGGCTAACAGGGCTCCGTGCTTCATGGTCACTCTACTCCGTCACATCAACCTGCTCTGTCGACGGCAAGGGCCGCGACCACAAGAAAATGGCGACACCGGCAAAGCCGAACGCCGCGATAACCAAACCCACAACAGGCATCGCCAGCACCGCCAACCACACCCAGCTGGCGGCCAGCATCAGAGTGGCGATCACCTTAGCACTGCGGGACACTGCTCCCTCGCGGCGCCAGGACTGAATGGGCGGGCCAAGATAGGGGTGGCCACAAAGCCAGCGTTGAAAGCGTGGCGATCCTCGCCCGCCAGCCCAAGCGGCCAGCAGCAGAAAGGGAGTAGTAGGCACCAGCGGCAGAACCATACCCACAACACCCGCCACCAGCGACCCCCCTGCCACCAGCAGGTATAGGGGTTTAGCAATTTGTCCAAAGGCACTGTTCACGATTGGCCTACCTCGTTGGATGTTTGCTTCTGATTGCGCTTCAAGCAGCCAACGCAAGAGCTACTTACCTCTTAACTATGGCAAATTTTACCGAAATTGCGATGATTTAGCGCAAAGGCTTGCTGTCTGGCTCACAAGCGAGATCAGAGGGCGACGCAGACAGCTCGGATTGTTAGACTCTCGACAACGCCCGATGACACCCGCTCATGACCGCAAGCCCGACGCAGCCCACCTCCACCACCCACCAGCTGAGCCTTGGCCTGCGCTGGCTCGACGCCGACGCTGATGCCAATGCCAATGCCAATGAGAGCGCGCCGGCAGACTGTCGAGGTGTAACCCAGTGGCAGGATTTCCTTGCCTATGGAGAGCGGCTGCCCGCTCCTCACCGCTTGAAGCTGGCCAGGCTGTGGCCTTTGCTTGGCGCGCTCAATGGCGTACTGGCCCTGAGCGGATTGCTAGTGTGGCCTGATGGCAGCGGCATCCACCTGCTGCTGTTTCTCCTCGCCTTCTGGGCAACGCCCTTGTTGCTGATGCTATGGACTGCTCTGGCTGGCCTGGTAGCAGGCCGCAGCCCTTGGTGGAAAATCCTGGTTACCCCCCACAGCGACCGGGTAATTTCCCTATGGTTTGTCCGCCAGTCCCTGTTGGCGCAGAGCGCCTTTTGCCTCGCTGGCCTCGCTTGGCTGTGGCTGATGTTGCTCACACGCCAGGTCATCTTTTACTGGAGTACCTCCATCGCCGCGATATCTACCGTGGTCGCCCCCCTGTTTCAGGGTCTCAGCCTCGGCTTGGCGGCAGTGCCCGACAGCGCCCGTATCAATGCTGCAGAGGCCGGCGCTATCACTGGCTGGCAGGGTGACCTGCTGGCTGACACCTGGCATTGGGCGCTGTGGCTCAGCCAGGTGCTGGCTCTCTGGCTGTTGATCCCCATGGCCGTCCTGCTGGCAGTATGTCAATGGCAGCTAGTACGCACCCAAACCCAATGGCCGCGCTGGAACCAGCGCCTGCGATTGCGCTATGAGCAGTGCCAGGAACCCGCTCTAAGCTATCGCGCTCTACAGCCGGAGCAACCACTGACCGAAGCACCCGCTGGCCCATACCCTATTATCAGCGATCTGCCAGCGGCGCCAGGCTTTGCTTGGCAACTCGACACCGCGCAGCTGCCCAGCGGTACCTTGAACCTCGGCAGTGGTGGCTATCGCGATGATCAGCAGGCTGTGCTGACGCGTGGCAGTCAGCTGCACAACTGGTATATCGCTGCCAGCGCCGTACCCACTGGGGACCTGGCAGACTTGCTGCAACTCCACGCCGGTACCGGTCGGCCTCAACTTTTCCTTGTCTATGGGAGCGATGACGCCGCCCGTATTGATACCTGGCAATATAGCTGGCGCGCCTTTCTCGCCGCGAATGGCCTGAACACGCCAGTATCCCTGGTAGGTATTGAAGGGGAAGCAAAGGGAGACCAGGCGCCATGACACAGCCAGCGAGTCCAACAGACTCTCTCCGCAGCCAACCACGCAGTGATGCCCAGGCAACCCTGCCCATGTTTGCCGTGGTGGGGCATCCCAACCAAGGCAAATCGAGCGTGGTGTCAACCCTGGTGCAGGACGACCATATTGCCGTATCACCTGTCAGTGGCACCACCCGTCAGGCCCACCAATATCGGCTGATGCTGGGCGAGGACACCCTCTACGAACTGGTGGACACCCCCGGCTTTCAGCGCCCTCGCCAGGTGCTCGATTGGTGCGCCGCCCGCAGCGAGCAGGCTGCAGATCGTCCTCGCGCCCTGGCCACCTTCGTCACCACACACAAGCAAGACCCACGCTTTGCCGATGACTGCGCGCTGCTGGAGCCCATTCTGGCTGGGGCCGGCATCGTCTATGTCGTTGACACCGACCAACCCTTCGACGCCGCTTTTGAGGCCGAGCTGACTCTGTTGTCATGGAGCGGACAACCGCGCCTGGCACTCCTCAACCCCATGAGTCGCGCAGATAACGAGCCGGGACGCCACGAGGCTTCCTGGCGCCCCGCCTTGCAACAATACTTTTCTCTGGTGAGAGTCTTTAATCCCCTGCTGGCGCCTTTCGAGCAGCACCTGACCCTACTGAGAGGTATGGCAGAAATTCATCCACCGTGGCGCGAGAGTCTGTTGCGCGGTATTGATGCCTTGCAACAACAGCGCCGGGCACGCCATCAGCAAGCTGCTGATTTGCTGGTGGACTACCTGCAGGCTGTCCTGCGCTTTGAGCTGCAGCTACCGGTCAGCGGCCCTCGCGAGGCGCTCCACAATGCCGGCCTGAATCAATATAACCGCGAACTACAACGCCACGAACGGCAACTGCAGGATACTCTGGCCAGGCTCTACGGCCACCGCCAGCTGGATTGGGCCAACGAGTGGCAATCGCTGCGCAGCAATGACCTCACCGATGCCCACGAATGGCGCGCCTGGGGATTACCGCGCAAAAAGCTGGCTTCGCTATCAGCGGGTGCGGGAGCCCTCGGCGGCCTCGCTGTCGATGCCGCCACCGGGGGTACCAGCCTGTTTTTGGGCACCCTGGTGGGCGGCGCCCTGGGTGGGTTGGCAGGTGGCTTCGCCGGTCGCCATCCCCTGACTTTCGAACTGGTATCGCGGGTGCCCGGCTATGAGATGTGGCAGCTGGGGCCAGTATCCAGTCTCGAGTTCGCTACCGCTCTGACGGGCCGCGCTCTACGCATCTGGTATCAAGTGCGAGTGCGCAACCACGCCCGCCGTGACGCCTTGCTGCTGGCATCTCAGGAACTCGCGCACTGGCTGGATGGCTTGCCTCGAAAGCAGCAGGTACAGCTGCTGTTCTGGCTGCGCAAACTCCTGAAACGGCGTCTCGATGAAACAGAAAAAGGTCAGCTGCAAACCTTGCTGTTGGCCTTGGGCGAGCAGATGGAGCTAGACAACGAGTCGAGCCAGCCGCCGACATCCTGACAAAGTGATTTTCACTTCGCTTTTTTGTCCTGATTCAGTGCTCTCATTCCGGGCACTTATCGAATAGCGCCGAAATTCCTATTAACTGTTGATTGCCCCCGGCTTGCGACTCTATTAAGCTGTATCAAACACAACACGAGATAGTCCAGGTAACACCTGGAGTTTGTACTTATGACAATCCATCGTGCATTCAGCAATCTTGCTAGCCTGGTGGCTGACCTGTCCCAAGTCATGCCTCGCCAACAGCGTTTTGAACGCTTAGTGGAAGTCTTTCGCCACAGCTTCCCCTGCGATGCCATCGCTCTACTGGAGCGCGAAGGAGGTCTGCTTATTCCCCGCGCCGTACAAGGGCTGTCACCCGATAGCCTGGGGCGGCGCTTCGTAATCCGCGACCACCCCCGTCTGGCACAGATCCTCGACAGTCGATCGCCAGTGCGTTTCGCCGCTGACTCGGCGCTACCCGACCCCTACGATGGATTGATCGACAGCGGGGACGAGCACCTCTATGTACACGACTGCATGGGTGCGTCGCTCTACGTGGACGACCAACCCTGGGGGGTTATCACTCTGGACGCCCTCAGCGCCAACGCCTTTGACGATTTCAACCTCGAAGCCTTTGAGGCCTTTGTCGCAGTAGCTGCGGCTACGGTGCGAGCTGCCGACTGGATTCAGCACCTCGAAGAGCAGCTGGAACGGCGCCAAAAAATAGAACTGAGCCAACAACCCCACGGTATGCCGGAGGAGCTGGTGGGCGATAGCGCCGCCATGGCTCAGTTGCGTCGCGAGGCAGAAACCGTCGCCGCCTCCGACCTCACAGTGCTGATCCTCGGCGAAACCGGGGTCGGTAAGGAGCTGGTGGCGCGCCATATACACCGCCACTCGACGCGGGTCGACCAGCCCATGGTGTACGTGAACTGCGCCGCACTGCCAGAAAGCATCGCCGAAAGTGAACTCTTTGGCCACGTGAAGGGGTCCTTTTCGGGGGCCACCGACAACCGCGCAGGTAAGTTTGAGCTGGCCCACGAAGGCACGCTGTTTCTCGACGAGGTAGGGGAGTTACCCCTGGCGATTCAGGCTAAGTTACTGCGCGCTCTGCAGGATGGGGAGATCCAGCGCATCGGCAGTGACCAGCACCACCGGGTGGATGTGCGCTTGATCGCGGCCACCAACCGCGATCTTAAAACCGAAGTGGCAGAAGGCCGCTTCCGCCCCGATCTCTATCACCGTCTCAGTGTTTACCCTCTGGTAGTACCCCCGCTACGGGAACGGGGCGAGGATATCAACCTGTTGGCGGGGTTTTTTCTGGAGCGCGATCAGCGTCGGCTGGGGCTGCGCGGTGTACGCCTGAGCCGACGAGCACGGCAATGGCTCACGGCCTTTGACTGGCCTGGCAATGTACGCGAGCTGGAGCACGCTTTGTCGCGAGGTATCATTCGCGCTCTCAGTGAAGGGCAGCCCCGCGATCGCGTCATCGAGCTGGACAGCCGCCACCTGGGCAATGAGTCTCTACCCCCCAGCGAGCGGCCCAAAGTCCCCCCTCTGATCCCTGGTCTCGACAGCCTGCCCCTCCGCGAGGCACTGGACGACTTCAGGCGTGCCTTGATCCGCCAGCGGCTCAAGGACCACGGCGGCAGCAAGGCCGCCGCCGCCCAGTCTCTGGGAGTGGATAGAGGAAACTTCTCGCGTTTGATCAAACGCCTGGAGATCGACTAGCCTGCGACGCGAGCGCCTGACTCGCCGGGCTTAGCCTCCGGGCAGGCTATGACAGAAGCCTGGAGGCTTCCAACCTATTCCACCGTCACCGATTTAGCCAGATTGCGCGGCTGATCCACATCCGTGCCTTTCATCACGGCCACATGATAGGCCAACAATTGCAGCGGCAACGTGTAAATAATAGGCTCCAGGCTGGGCGGCACATGGGGAATGCTGATCAGGGTCATACCATCTTCGCCATTGAAACCCGCTTCGGCATCGGCAAATACATACAGCTTGCCGCCCCGCGCCTGTACTTCGTGGAGGTTGGATTTGAGCTTTTCCAGCAAGTCATTGCTGGGCGCTACCGCCACCACCGGCATCTGCTCGTCTACCAGGGCCAGAGGACCGTGTTTGAGCTCGCCAGAGGGATAGGCCTCGGCATGGATATAGGAGATTTCCTTCAGCTTTAGCGCCCCCTCCAAAGCGATGGGATATTCTTCTCCGCGACCCAGGAACAGCGCGTGCTGCTTGTCGACAAAAGAATCGAACGTCGTTTCGATCACCGGATCCAGCTTCAACACCTGACGGCTCAGATCCGGCAGTTGGTGCAAGGCCTCAACCAGCTGCTGCTCCCGCTCTGCGGGCAAGCCATGGTAGCGCGCCAGTGAGATTGCAAAGATCTGCAAGGCTACCAGCTGGGTGGTAAAAGCCTTGGTGGAAGCAACCCCAATCTCCGGCCCCGCGTGTGTCATCAGTGCCAGATCTGATTCCCGCACCAGGGAACTGTTGGGCACGTTACAAATGGTGATACTGCCCAGATAGCTACCTTCTGCTGCACTGGCGCGCAGAGCGGCGAGAGTGTCGGCGGTCTCGCCAGACTGAGAAATGGACACAAACAAGGTGTTGGGCGGCACTACTACCTTGCGATAGCGATATTCGCTGGCCACTTCCACCTGACAGGGGATCCCCGCCCATTCCTCAATCCAATAGCGGGCCACCAAACCGGCATGATAGCTCGTCCCGCAGGCGACGATATGCACATGCTCGGCCTTTGCCAGCAGCGCAGTCGCACCCTCACCCAGACACTCGGGCAACACCCGTGTGGCACTGATACGGCCCTGCAAAGTGGCTTCCAGCGCAATGGGTTGCTCGTGAATTTCCTTGATCATGTAATGACGGAAGCGACCTTTGTCGGCCACCAACACACTGTCTTCCAGCCGCTTGACTGGACGGGTCACCACTGCGCCCCCACTGCGAATGACAAAGCCGTCGCGGCGCAACTCCACCAGGTCGTCTTCTTCGAGAAACACGAAGCGGTCCGTCACTTGACGCAGTGCCATCTGATCGGAGGCCAGAAAGTTTTCCTCTATCCCCACCCCCAGTACCAGAGGGCTGCCATGACGCACGCCCACCAGCACGTCGGGCTCATCGTCGCTGACCACTGCCAGAGCATAAGCACCCCGGAAACGGGCCACGGCAGCGGCCACGACGTCTACCAGACTGCCACCCTGTTGCTGTTTGATATGATGGACCAGGTGGACCGCCACTTCGGTATCTGTGTCAGAGACGAACTGATAGCCGAGATCCTGCAATTCAGCCCGTAGTTCCACATAGTTTTCAATGATGCCGTTATGCACCAAAGCCACTCCGCCAGACACATGGGGGTGAGCATTGAGGTGGCTGGGCACCCCATGGGTCGCCCAGCGAGTATGGGCGATGCCGCGCCGACCCTGGGCAGGGCTCTGTACCAACAATTGCTCCAGGGCCGCGACCTTGCCCTCGGTTTTATGTACATTGAGCTGTCCGGTCTCACTCACCACGGCAATGCCGGCCGAGTCATAACCCCGATACTCCAGGCGACGCAGGCCCTCAACCAGGATTTCCACCACATTGCGCTGGGCGATGGCCGCTACGATTCCACACATACGCTAACCCTTAGTCCTTTTGCTGTTTTACCGGCCGCTGCCAGCCAGTGATATTTCGTTGCTTGCCCCGCGCCACAGTCAATTCGCCTGCGGGAACGTCCCGTGTCACTGTTGATCCAGCGCCTACTGTAGCTCCTGCACCGACTGTTACCGGGGCTACCAGTGACGTGTTGGAACCGATAAAGGCCCCGTCGTGCAGAGTGGTAGTGAACTTGTTCACGCCGTCGTAGTTGCAGGTAATGGTACCAGCGCCCACATTGACGCCGCTACCGATCACGGCATCGCCAATATAGCTGAGGTGATTGACTTTGCTTCCCGTGCCAATATCTGCCTTTTTAATCTCGACGAAGTTGCCGATCCGAGCGCCCTCGTGAAGCACGGTGCCAGGACGCAGCCGGGCGAAGGGACCAGCCTCGACGCCAGCAGCAAGGGTAACAGGCCCTTCGATCACCGTGTTGGCCTTGATTGTGGCACCATCACCAATGGTGGCATTGCGAATCTGGCAGTTGGGACCTATACGCACACCAGCCCCCAGCACTACAGTGCCTTCAAACACTGTATTGACGTCGATAAAGCAGTCTTCCCCTGCACTGAGCTGGCCGCGACAATCGAAACGGCCAGCATCAGCCAAGGTCACTCCGCTGTCCATCAGCCTGGTGGCTATACGTCGCTGGAAATAACGCTCCAGTACCTGGAGCTGGGCGCGGCTGTTAACCCCTTCAGTCTCCTCTGCGCTGGCCGGTTGATGGGTAGCAACTGTCAGTCCTTCGCCGTGAGCGATAGCGATCAAGTCAGTGAGATAGTACTCTCCCTGAGCATTGCTGTTGCCAATAGTGGGCAACCAGGCAGCCATTTTCCCTGCTGGCACCGCCATGACACCTGTGTTGACCTCGCGGATCAGCTTCTCGGCAGGAGTAGCATCTTTCTCTTCGACAATCCCCGTGACCCGACCGTCAGCGTTGCGCAGAATACGACCGTAACCCGTGGGCTGGTCCAGCGTCACCGTCAGCAAAGCCAGGGAGTCGTCGCGGACTAACTCAACCAGGGTGGCCAGAGTTTCGGCCTCAATCAGCGGCACATCACCGTAGAGCACCAGAGTGGTCGCCTCGGCGCGCAGATGGGGCAGGGCCTGTAACACGGCATGGCCGGTGCCTAGCTGTTCGCCCTGTTCCACCCATTGAATATCAGGATCTGGAAAACGCTGGCGCACCAGTTCTGCGCCGTGGCCGACCACTACCGACAATGTGCTGTCATTTAGCTGGCGCGCTGTGTCGATGACATGGCCAAGCAGAGGCTTACCGGCCAGTTCGTGCAGCACCTTGGGTAGGCGCGAGCGCATACGGGTTCCCTTGCCCGCCGCGAGGATGACGATATCTACTGCCATTGTCGATCTCCCTATATCTTGGCAAAGAACAGTGGGCTGGATTGTAGTTCAGGAAGGGCGACAATTTATAGACCGGATTGCACCCTTGAAAGCCAGGGGACAGATTTATAGCTTTGCAACTGCATGGTCGGCAAATTGCACGCTACAAAACCCGGGCGATACCCAGACACCAAGGGTACCGAGGTACCCACAAAAAAGGCGGCCAAAGCCGCCTTTTTTGAAGCTGATTTACGCTTACCTGCCTCTTCTGGCCTTGCGGCGCAGTTCTTCGAGGGTACGCAGTTGGGCGACGGCTTCCGCCAGCTGAGTGGCAGCTCGGGTATAGTCAAATTCCCCGCTCTGATTCTGGTAGGCCTGAAGAGCCTCCTTCTTGGCCTCCATGGCAGCGGCTTCGTCGATGTCCGCCGCACGGATGGCTGTATCCGCCAGAATAGTCGTGATATGGGGCTGTACTTCGAGATAGCCGCCGGAGAGGAAGAAAACCTCTTCTTCGCCACCTTGTTTGACAACCCGCACCGGACCCGGCTCGAGATCTGTGAGCAGAGGGGCGTGCCCGAAGTTGATACCGAGCTCACCCTGGGAGCCAGTGGCCACCAGAGTTTCGACGAGCCCCGAAAACAGGGACTCCTCGGTGCTGACGATATTGCAGTGAAAAGTCATAGCCATGATTCTCTAGCCTCTTTTGGTCGGCTTTACTTCTTGCCGGCCTTTTCAACCGCCTCGTCGATGGAGCCAACCATGTAGAACGCCTGCTCGGGCAGATGGTCGTAATCGCCCTTGAGAATGCCCTGGAAGCCAGCGATGGTGTCCTGGAGAGACACATACTTACCGGGGCTGCCAGTGAACACCTCAGCAACAAAAAACGGCTGTGACAAGAAGCGTTGAATTTTCCGGGCGCGGGCCACTACCAGTTTGTCTTCTTCAGACAGCTCGTCCATACCCAGGATGGCAATGATGTCCTTCAGCTCCTTGTAGCGCTGCAGAACAGACTGGACGCCGCGGGCGGTTTCGTAGTGCTCGTTGCCAATCACCAGAGGATCGAGCAGCCGCGAGGTGGAGTCCAGCGGATCCACCGCGGGGTAGATACCCAGCTCGGCAATCTGGCGGGACAGTACCAGAGTGGCGTCCAGGTGAGCAAAGGTAGTGGCTGGGGAGGGGTCGGTGAGGTCGTCCGCCGGTACGTAGACCGCCTGGAAGGAGGTAATAGAACCCGTCTTGGTAGAGGTAATCCGCTCCTGCAGGGCGCCCATTTCCTCCGCCAGGGTTGGCTGGTAACCCACTGCGGACGGCATCCGGCCCAGCAGGGCGGACACTTCGGTACCCGCCAGGGTGTAGCGGTAAATGTTATCGACGAACATCAGAACGTCGCGGCCCTCGTCGCGGAAGTATTCAGCGATGGTGAGACCAGACAGGGCTACACGCAGGCGGTTTCCCGGGGGCTCGTTCATCTGGCCGTACAGCATGGCGACCTTGTCGAGTACGCCAGACTCCTTCATTTCGTAGTAGAAGTCGTTACCTTCCCGGGTGCGCTCACCAACACCGGCGAACACCGACAGACCGGAGTGCGCTTTGGCAATGTTGTTGATGAGCTCCATCAAGGTTACGGTTTTACCCACACCGGCACCACCGAACAGACCAACCTTACCGCCCTTGGAAATAGGCATGATCAGGTCGATAACCTTGATGCCGGTTTCCAGAATATCCACCGACGAGGACTGATCAGCATAGGCGGGCGGCTTGCGGTGGATGGGCATGCGGTCGGCAGCATCGATGGGGCCGGCCTCGTCAACGGGGTTGCCGAGCACGTCCATAATGCGACCCAGGGTGCCCTGGCCAACAGGCACGGAGATGGGAGCACCGGTATTGCTCACCGCCAGACCGCGGGACAGGCCTTCGGAAGCACCCATGGCGATACTCCGTACCACACCGTCGCCCAGCTGTTGCTGTACTTCCAGGGTCAGACCTTTCTCTTCCACTGTCAGGGCGTCATATACTTTCGGCACCTGATCGCGCGGGAATTCCACATCGATCACGGCGCCGATAACTTGAACAATTCGTCCGCTACTCATTTCCGGTTCCTCAATTTGTTGAAAGTTGTCAGTGTTCAGTTATCTGTTTTCGTCAGAGTATCTTCTCCTGACCACTGACCACTGATAACTGACGACTAAAATCAAACGGCGGCCGCGCCACCTACAATTTCCGACAGTTCCTGGGTAATAGCCGCCTGCCGCGCCTTGTTGTAGATAAGCTGCAGCTCATCGATCAGCTGGCCCGCATTGTCGGTGGCATTCTTCATGGCGATCATGCGCGCGGCCTGCTCGCAGGCATTGTTTTCTACCACTGCCTGGTAGACCTGGGATTCGATATAGCGGACCAGCAAGCCATCCAGCAGCTGTTCGGCATCGGGCTCGTAGATATAGTCCCAGTGATGGCCAAGCTTTTCGTCCTCTTCGGCCAACAGCGGCAACAGTTGCAGCACTTCCGGCTTCTGAGTCATGGTATTGACGAACTGGTTGCCCACCACGAACAGCCGATCGATATGCCCTTCGTCGTAGCTGTCCAGCATCACCTTCACGCTGCCGATCAAATCGGAGGAGGAAGGGCTGTCACCAAGACCGCGCACCGAGGCCACGACATTGGCACCGAGGCTACCGAAAAAGCTCGCCGCCTTGGCACCCACAGCGCAGATATCGATGGCAATCCCTTGGTCGTGCCACTGCTTCATGGACTTGACCACGGCCTTGAACAGGTTGATGTTCAGACCTCCGCAAAGACCGCGATCGGTGGACACCACAATATAGGCCACGCGCTTCACATCCCGCTGCTCAAGGTAGTGATGGCGGTACTCGGATTGCGCACTGGCAATATGCCCGATCACCGCTCGCATACGGGTCGCGTAGGGCTTGCCCAGCGACATGCGCTCCTGGGCGCGGCGCATCTTGCTCGCCGCGACCAGTTCCATGGCGCTGGTGATCTTCTGCGTACTCTTGACGCTGCCGATCTTGGTTTTGATCTCTTTTCCGACTGCCATAAGCTGTCTGCCTATCTACTCTCTCAGATGTATCCAGGATGGTTTACACCATCACTCCCAGGTCTGGGTGGCAACAAACTTGTCGAGGGCAGCCTTGAAGCTGGCTTCGATATCGCCGTTCCAGTCACCTTTCTCATTGACCTGGCTTATCAGGTCGCTGTGCTCAGATTTCATGTAGGAGAGCAGGTTTTTCTCGAAATCACCGATTGCTTTGACAGGAACGGGCTTCAGGTAGCCTTCGTTGGCGGCGTACAGCACGATACCCATCTCCGCCACACTCAAGGGAGAATACTGAGCCTGTTTCATCAACTCGGTAACGCGCTCACCGTGCTCCAGTTGAGCGCGGGTGGCTTCGTCCAGGTCAGAGGCAAACTGGGAGAAAGCTGCCAGTTCGCGGTACTGAGCGAGAGCCAGACGGATACCGCCGCCGAGCTTCTTGATGATTTTGGTCTGCGCCGAACCACCTACCCGCGACACGGACAGACCGGCGTTCATGGCCGGGCGCACACCGGCGTTGAACAAGCTCGACTCGACAAAGATCTGACCATCGGTGATAGAAATCACGTTGGTGGGTACAAAGGCGGACACGTCGCCAGCCTGGGTCTCGATGATGGGCAGAGCTGTCAAAGAGCCAGTTTTACCCTTCACTTCGCCGTTGGTGAACTTCTCGACGTAGTCGGTGTTAACGCGAGCGGAACGCTCCAGCAGACGGGAGTGCAGGTAAAACACGTCACCGGGGTAGGCTTCACGGCCAGGAGGACGCTTCAGCAGCAGAGAGATCTGGCGGTAGGCCCAGGCCTGCTTGGTGAGGTCGTCATAGATGATCAGGGCATCCTGACCGCGGTCACGATAGTACTCGCCGATGGTGCAACCGGTATAGGGCGCCAGGTACTGCATGGCGGCCGGATCGGAGGCGGTAGCGGCAACGATCACGGTGTGGTCCAGGGCGCCGTGCTCTTCGAGCTTGCGCACGATGTTGGCCACCGTCGAGTTCTTCTGGCCAACGGCCACGTAGATACATTTGATGCCGGTGTTTTTCTGGTTGATGATGGTATCGATGGCGATAGCGGTCTTGCCGATCTGGCGGTCGCCGATGATCAGCTCGCGCTGGCCGCGACCCACTGGCACCATGGCATCAATGGCCTTGAGACCGGTCTGCACCGGCTGGTCCACCGCCTGGCGCTCGATCACGCCGGGGGCCACTTTCTCAATGGCGTCGGTCAGCTTGGTGTCGATGACACCCTTGCCATCGATGGGGTTGCCGAGAGCATCCACCACCCGGCCTTCCAGCTCCGGCCCGATGGGCACTTCGAGAATGCGGCCGGTGCAACGGGCTTTCATACCCTCTACCAACCCCTGGTAGTCACCCAGTACCACGGCGCCTACGGAGTCGCGCTCCAGGTTGAGTGCAAGGCCGTAGAGTCCGCCGTCGAACTCGATCATTTCGCCGTACATTGCATTGCCGAGACCGTGGATACGCACGATGCCGTCGGATACGGAGACAATGGTGCCTTCGTTCTTCACTTCGGTAGAAATATCAAGGCGTTCAATGCGCTGCTTGATGATTTCGCTGATTTCAGATG
>JALNZZ010000223.1 GCA_023229065.1 Porticoccaceae bacterium | reverse complement strand
TCAAATGACATCGATTTCGATAAGGGGTGGCAAAATGATGCAACCCCTGATGCACAGATCCAAGAGGTGGTTAACCGTTGGAGATATCAGCGCCGATGACCATTGCCTTTATTGCTGTAATTTTTGGCTTGGCGCTCCTCGTTTGGAGCGCCGACCGTTTTGTGGAGGGCTCGGCCTCCACCGCACGCCATTTCGGCATGCCGCCGCTGCTGATTGGCATGGTGATTGTCGGGCTCGGCACCTCCGCACCGGAAATGGTGGTTTCGGCACTGGCCGCCTCGCAAGGTAACCCGGGCATCGCGCTTGGGAACGCCTACGGCTCGAACATAACCAACATTGCCCTGATCCTGGGTGTGACGGCCTTGATCAGTCCCATCGCCGTACATTCGCAGGTGCTGCGCAAGGAACTACCCATCCTCACGGTGGTGACCGCGCTGGCGGCTTGGCAGCTCTGGGATGGCGAGATCACCCGGCTTGATGCCATCGTGCTGCTTGCCGTGTTCGGCGGCCTGATGGCATGGACGATCTGGCAAGGGCTGCGGAAAAAAGAGGATGCGTTGGGAAGCGAGATGGAGCAGGAGCTGGACGTTCGCGCCATGCCCATTCGCCGTGCGGTCTTCTGGTTGGTGGTCGGTCTGGCTCTTTTGATTGTCAGTTCCCGCATTCTGGTCTGGGGCGCGGTGGAGATCGCTCATGGGTTTGGGGTCAGCGATCTGATCATCGGCCTGACCATCGTCGCGGTCGGCACCTCGCTGCCGGAACTGGCCTCATCAATCATTGCAGCCAGGAAGGGCGAACACGATATCGCTCTCGGCAATATCCTCGGCTCCAACCTGTTCAACACCCTGGCGGTGGTGGGGATCGCCGGTACGATTCACCCGCTGGCCATTGGGCCGGAAGTCTTCAACCGGGACATGCTGGTGATGGCCGCACTGACCCTGTCGCTATTCGTGATCGGCTATGGATTCCGGGGACCAGGACGTATCAACCGCATCGAGGGCGCGGTGCTGTTGGTCTGTTACGTGGGCTATACGGCCTACCTGATCAGCACGGTTTTTGGCGGGCAGGCATAGGCCAATTCGATTCCCGTTTTTGGAACCGAACCGGCGTCCGAAAACCGGATTCGAAGTTGTTGCGGCTCGACGCCAGGTATCCGGTTTTACTGCAAACCCGTAACCCTCGTCCGGTGCTGGGAAATCGGGGGAGAAAATCGTTTCTCTGGTCGGGTTGTTGGGAAGTTGTTGTGCAAGATGACTTCGTCGTTTATTATCAATGAGTTACGAGGAGCGCGGGCTTTGAGGCTGTTTTGCGGTAGGTTGTCGTTCCCTCCACCACTTCGACATCTAAAGACGTCCCAGGACGTCTTTTTTTGTGCCAAAAAATTAGCTATGTAGGTGATTTTCCTCTCCGGCATTTCTTTTGTGAAGTGAGCTACAGGCGCTATCTCTTTAGCGGTATGAGGTGGCAGAATCAAGGATGGGCCAACACACAAACATATTCTTGGGAGGTAGCGGGAGCAGGCGGGGCCCTCGGCGGCATGGCATTTAGCAATGTCAATTTGTCGGTCAACATTTACGGTGACACGGGTAATTCCAAAACGGGCACATTTAGCAGGTATTTCAACCGAAAGACGCGCTCCCTTATTTCCTTAACAATGAGTACGGACTCGTCTCAGGCCCCGCACGAGAACAGAATCAATCGATCATGACAAATCCTGGAGCATTTTCGTTAACGAGTGTAGGAGCGACAGGGACCCAGGCTCTTTATCCACGAGATGAAGTGCCTGTTCCGGTGCCTGCTTCATTATCTCTACTGCTTGTTGGTCTTGGTGTACTCGCACCGCCCAGCTTAAGGCGCAAAACCAAAGCAAGTTGATTCAGGCAATGTTGCGAATGGCACCCGAGATCTGGCCTCCTCTGGCAGGGTTTTCGGCGCCGAAACTGTGCACCAGCCAAGCCATAGGTTGCACTGATCTATTCGCCGCAGATTTTGCGGAGATTGATACCATTATTCTCCGCAAATAAAGGGTAGTGGCGCAGTTCAGGCAGACGAAACACTAACCGCGCCACATCGGATATAAACGGGTGCCAATTTGGAAGCGAAAAGCGGCCAACATTAACGGAGATGCGACGCCTTAAACCATGATGGAGGTTGAGTGCTCACACTGTGTAGCCCATCACCGAATCAATCCGACGCACCCCGCCAATCCGGCCGACTAAAATAAGCCCGCGTCTCACGCACCACCACACCGGACAGCACCAGCAGGCCGATCAGGTTGGGCAACGCCATGAGGCCATTGGCAATATCGGAAAAGGTCCACACCATCTCGAGCGTCGTCAAGGCGCCGACTAACACCACCAGAGTAAATACAAGACGATAGTGAAAGATGGCGCGCCGTCCCAGCAGGCTCTCGGCACAGCGCTCGCCGTAGTAACTCCAGCCGACGATGGTGGTGAAGGCATACACCACCACGGCTATGGTAATCGAGTAAATGCCCCAGTTGTTGCCGAGGCCCTGCTCAATTGCCCAGGCTGTCATGGCCGCGCCTTGCAGCCCCTCCTGCAAGTAAGCGTCTGTCACGATGAGGGTGAGCGCAGTGAAGGTGACCATGATCAGGGTGTCGATAAAGGTTTGTGTCATGGACACCATGGCCTGATGCACAGGTTGGCTGGTTTTGGCGCTGGCGGCGGCAATACTGCCGGTGCCCAGCCCGGATTCGTTGGAAAAAATACCCCGTGAGACACCTATCTGTATGACCAGAATCAGTGTTGAACCCGCAAAGCCACCGGCAGCAGCCGAACCTGTGAAAGCGTCATGAAACACAGTGAGCAAGGCGTCGGGGATGCGTTCGTGAAATACCGCCAGCACAACCAAATTGCTGGCCACATACAGCACAATCATCGTCGGTACAATGGCGGAGGCGAACTTCGCAATACTTTTAATACCACCGAGAATGACAACGCCTGTCAGCAACATCATCAACAGGCCGCTCCACAGCGTGGGAATTCCCCAGGTAGAAGCCAACTGA
>JALNZZ010000222.1 GCA_023229065.1 Porticoccaceae bacterium | reverse complement strand
CTGGCAAACACGGTGAGAAGGGAAACCGACAAAAGGGTCGCTCTCAGCATCTATGCTCTCGATCAGGCTGGTGGCTACAAACAATGCCAGCACAGCGCCGGCGACCCGACATAGGATACAGGAACTGGCCGCCCAGAGTTGGCAGCCGACCGGATCGGGCAGGATAATCCGTCGATGCATTTCCCGATGACCGAGGGCGGGGCTATACTGGCCGTCCACCTGCCCGGAGTTTGTCTACCCATGCCCAGCGCCAGCAGTTACCGGGCACAGCCGCCCCGTACCGCGCTCCCCCCGCAAGGCCGTCACTGATCATGCAGCCCCTGCTGGAAGTCGAAAACCTGCGCAAAACCTATGGCACCCTGACCGCTGTTGACGGCGTGAGTTTCGCCATCCAGCCCGGCACCTGTTTTGGCCTGCTGGGTCCCAATGGCGCTGGCAAGACCACTACCATCGAGATCATCGAAGGCATTACACCAGCCACCAGTGGCGTGATCCGCTACCAGGGCAAGCCCAGGGACAGAACCTTTACAGAGCGCTGCGGGATCCAATTCCAGGCCACCGCCCTGCAGGACTTTCTTACCGTGCGGGAAGTGCTCACCCTGTTCGCCAGCTTCTATCGTCGGCCTCTCGCCATCGAAGAGCTGATCGACTGGTGTGAGCTGAGCGAGTTTGTCGATCGCGAGGCCAACAAACTGTCCGGCGGCCAGAAGCAGCGCCTGCTGTTGGCGCTGGCCCTGATCAACGACCCCGACATCGTGTTTCTCGACGAGCCCACCACCGGCCTCGATCCCCAGTCGCGGCGGCGCTTCTGGGAACTCATCACCGATATCAAGAAGCGCGGCAAGACTGTAGTGCTCACCACCCATTACATGGATGAGGCCGAGCTGTTATGTGACGAACTGGTGATCATGGATCACGGCCGCATCGTCGACCAGGGATCACCGCGCCAGCTGCTGGACAAGCACCTGCCCCACAAACGGGTACGCCTCGCCACACCTGTTGGCGATATCGACACCACCCGCCTGGGAGGCGAAAGCCACCGAGTGGACGGCGAGCTGGAAATCATCACCACTTCGGTCGAAGCCACCCTGCAACAACTGATCGCCCAGCAAGTGGATCTGTCGAGTCTGCGGGTTCGCAACCCCACTCTCGAAGACCTGTTCATCAAGCTTACCGGCCACGAATTGAGAGAGTAACAATGTCGTCCCCCCTTGCAGGCAAGAGACTCGAGTCACCGCTATGAAATCCTTCCTGGCCATCCTGGCGGCGCGCAACAAGGAATACTATCGCGACAAGGCCTCCCTGGCGTGGGCCTTCCTGTTTCCGCTGGCGGTCATCGTCGCCTGCGCGGTTGCCTTTTCCAACCCGGACACTTCCATTTTTCGTGTCGGTGTGCACGGTGACATGAACCCGGCCAGCCAAGCATTCCTGGACCAGCCCTGGATCAAGGCAGTGCCCTTCGAGCACCTAGATCGCGCTCTGGAGCGCACCCAACACCACCAACTGGACTTGCTGCTGAGCAGCGAGGGCGGCAACCGCTACTGGATCAATACGGAATCCAGCGCCAGCGCCGCGGTGGAGCAGTTGCTGTTAGCCGCTGGCAGCGACTTTGAGCGGCAACAGATCAGCGGTCGCAAAATCCGCTATGTGGACTGGGTAATTCCCGGTGTGCTGGGGATGAACCTGATGTTCGGCGCCCTGTTCGGTGTCGGCTATGTCATCGTGCGCTACCGCCACAACGGGGTGCTCAAGCGACTTCAGGCTACCCCGGTCAGTGCCCTGGAGTTTCTCAGTGCCCAGCTGGCGTCGCGACTGATTATCGTGGTGGTGGTGAACAGTCTGATCTTTGTCGGCTGCCTGGTGTTTCTCGACCTGATCGTACTGGGCAGTTTTCTGGATCTACTGTTGATAATAGTCTTGGGAGGTCTGGCGATGATTTCGCTGGGCCTGCTGGTGGCTTGCCGCACTGCCAACGAAGAGCTGGCTGGCGGCCTGCTCAACGTTGCCACCTGGCCCATGCTGTTCATGTCCGAAGTGTGGTTCAGCCTCGACGATGCTCCCCACTGGATGCAAATGATGTCCAATGTTCTGCCCCTCACACACATCGTCAAAGGCTTTCGAGCGGTAATGATTGAAGGCGCCACCCTGGTGGAAATCAGTCATCATCTGCTCTGGCTGGCGGCCATGACAGCAGTGACACTGGGGTTGGCAGCGGTGCTGTTTCGCTGGCACCGACGCTGACAGTGTCGAAAGGCTTTGTTCAGGGTTCAGGGCTCAAGGTTCAGGATTCAGGGCTTAGACCTTGCCCTGCACCTGACCCGAGAGCACTCCACTGAGTTCATTCGACTGACTGGCTTGTCGCGACAGCCTTGATAGCGACCGCTGAGGCAGTCACAATCAAACAGGTGCCAACAGGGGAGCAAACCATGTGCGAACTGCTGGGCATGACCGCCAATGTGCCCACCGATATCTGTTTCAGTTTTACCGGCTTTCTGCACCGAGGCGGCGGCACCGGGCCACACCGGGATGGCTGGGGCATCGCCTTTTACGAGGAGGGTGGCTACCGGGAGTTTCGCGACCCCCATCCGTCTGCCAACTCGCCCATCGCCCGCTTGATTCAGGACTATCCGATCAAGTCCAACATTGTGATCAGTCATATCCGTCAGGCCAACGTCGGCCAGATCCGCCTGGCCAACACCCACCCCTTCAGTCGCGAGCTTTGGGGCAAACCCTGGTGTTACGCCCACAACGGCCAGCTCGTCAATTGGGAGCGCCTGCCACTATCCATTTATACACCCATCGGCACCACCGACAGCGAACATGCGTTTTGCTGGTTGATGGGTGAACTGCACCGGGCCTTTCCCAACCTGCCGGAAAACCGAGCCCCGCTGTGGGAGACACTGCACCGCTGCTGTGAGCAGCTCCGGGCACTGGGCGTTTTCAACCTGTTGCTGTCCGACGGCGACTACCTCTACACCTATTGCAGCACCAAGCTTACTCACATCACCCGCCGTGCACCCTTTGGGCAGGCCCAG
>JALNZZ010000029.1 GCA_023229065.1 Porticoccaceae bacterium | reverse complement strand
TAGATTTTGACGGACACTCTGTCGATTTGGTGCTCTTCGACACCTGCACGGAATGCCAGGTCAGAGAACCGGTGAACACTGAGTGGTGGATAATCCAGGGACGGTTGCCGTGATTCCCTTGGCATGGCCACGGAAACACTGTGCGGAATCTGTGTAGTGAATTCATGATATGCCAGTACCGATACAAGGCAGATGACTGCATTCAGGAAACGCAGTCCGGCCGTTACCAGGTCGGGATTGCTGATGGGAGGAAGTTCCACCAGGCGGTACACCCCCTGCTGACTTACTCTATCACCCCTTTATCCCTAAGGGCATAGAGCATGTAACGGCTGATCCCGCGCTCAATAGCCTCGCTCATCCGTAGTTGACCACCACATGAGCGGAAGATATCTTCTGGTTTTTTCTGCATTCCCGGCTCCAAACAAATCGACTCCACTTATCTACAAGTGGCAACAATATGTCTGATTGCGGCAAAAAAATTAAGGGGAATCCTTGAATTAGATAAAACCCGGATTGGTTAGCGCGGGCTTGAGCGAGACCTGGTGGGGTGGCACCCCGCACCAAACGACTATTAAAAGTACGGAATCGAAGCGCTGCGGGCTGCTGCGAACCCGTGCGAACCAGATCGAAAAACCTGCCGGTACGCCTATCTGCCGTGGACGATCAAGCAGGTTTTTCGCCTTGATTGGTTGCCGATGTGCGGCCTCAACCTCGTCTGCTTTCCGGGGGCAGTTCAATTCCGAAACGGGAATCGAACCCGCGTCCCGCAGTCCCTCAGCGCAGGCCATACCAAACTCCACGGCCACTGCCGTGCTGATCAAGCGTGCCGCGTTCGACCAGTGCCCGGAAGTGCTGCTTGAGCGTATTTCGGCTGGCACCGGTCAGTTTGATGGCCTCGCCGATGGTGACGCGGCCGTGCTCGCGGGCGAACTCGGTGATCTGTAGCTGCAGTTCTGGCATGGCCGCCAGCACGATCTTCTCGCGCTCGACCTTCTTCTCCAGGCGTCGCACCTGTTCAGCCAGGGATCGCAGGAAGAATACCAACCACGGCTGCCAGTTGGGTGCCTCGGTGCGGATCGTCCCCTGCGTCTGCCGCAAGGCCAGGTAATAGGCTTCCTTGCTCTGCTCGACGACGCTCTCCAGCGAGCTATACGGCACATAGACGTAGCCGGCCTGCAGCAGCAGGAGCGTGGTCAGCACGCGGGAGAGCCGCCCGTTGCCGCCCTGAAAAGGATGGACCTCCAGGAACACGACGATGCACAGGGCGATGATCAGCAGCGGATGCAGCCGGGCCGTTTCGCACTCCTGGTTCACCCACGCCACCAGCTCCGTCATCAGACGGGGCGTGTCGAAGGGTGATGCGGTTTGAAAAACGATGCCAATCTGCACGCCGGTCTCGTCGAAGGCGGCGACGCTGTTCGAGTTGGTCTTGTAGTTGCCGCGATGCCAGGTGTCCTTCTCGCTGTAGTGCAGCAAGATCTGGTGCAACTGCTTGATGTGGTTCTCGGTGAAGGGGATATCCTGCCAGGACGAGAACACCAGGTTCATCAGCTCAGCGTAACCAGCTACCTCCTGTTCGTCGCGGGTGGCGAAGGACTTGATCTCCAGGTTTGACAGCAGCTGCTCCACTTCCCGGTCGGACAGCTTGCTGCCTTCGATGCGGGTGGAGGAGCCGATACTCTCGATGGTGGCCACGCGGCGCAGGGCCGACAGGCGATCGGGTGCGAGCGTACCCAAGGCACGCCATGCGCCCTTGAACTCGTCGATCCTGGCGATGAGACTCAGGATCTCCGGGGTTATCTGGATGGTGTCGGTTTTCAGCATGAACCAATACTACACCCATTTACACCCATTATCGAGCTGCATAGCTGCATACATTAAAACACCCATTTACACCCAATTTGCCATGAGGGTGAGCTCTTGAGGGGAATGACTGACCTATTCGCCGCAATAGATGCGGCGAATAGGTCTCAGCAGGTAAATCGCTTGGCTTCTGGGCGGAACGGCGCCTTCATGGACTCCTGCCAACCCATTCGGAAGGAGACCAAGATGGACGTCGTTCACCTCAACCAAAAACAACTGGCCGCCCGCTGGAGCATCAGCTAGGCTACTCTGGAACGCTGGCGCAGCGAGTGGATCGGGCCCAAGTTTCTGAAGCTTTGTGGGCGGGTGCTCTATCGGCAGGTCGACATCGAGGACTACGAGGAGTCGTGCCTGGCGACGTCGACCAAGATAGTCGCGACGCAGGTCAGTGCCAGCTGAGATGTTCCGATTCGTCGGTAGGTATAGACAAGTACCGACGATTTGCAACGTGTCGGTACCGACGGCCGTCCAGGCTAGCCAGATTTCCGGCCGATTGAAAGTCCGCAGTCAGCAAGCGCGGACCGATCGAGCAGTTTGTTGAAAATCAATGGCCTGGCATCGGGCCGTGAGGGCTGGTGAGGGCTGGTGAGGGCTGGTGAGGGCTGGTGAGGGCTGGTGAGGGCTGGTGAGGGCTCCTGCGGGTTCGTGCGGAAAGATTCGAACTGCTGCGGAAAGGTGCGGAATCCAGCCCTTGATGCCAGCAATCCTACCAGTTCCGACTGCCCATTGGCATCAACCGTGTGCAACCGTGTGCACACACCCCGCACCCTTCCAATGGGTTAGCCTCATGTTTTCCTTCCGGTGATCGGCACGGCCGACAATCACCTCCGCCGCTGTCTGACCGTGGATGGTGTAATCCTTGACGATCTGGTTTGCCCATTTTCGAAACTGCACCGCCCGCTCGTTTTCGATCTTGAAGTCGACGGCGATGATGGCCTGGAGGTTGTAGTGTTCAAGCTCGCGCCGGACTTCCCGGCTGCCCTCGGTTTGAACTATTAAGTATTGCTTAACAGTTGCCTCCCTCGTCAGTTCGTTGCAGGCAAAAGAGCGCTTCAGGTGCTGATTGATGGCGGGCACCGAGACGTCGTAGAGGGTCGCCATCATCTTCTGGGTCAGCCAGATATTTTCGTCCTCGTAGCACATTTCCACGCTGGCTTCCGATCCTCCCCCAGCCGCGACAAAGGTCAGATATTCGGCTGCCGAGGAGCGAACAATGGCCGTCTCTTTTTTATGAGACTTCCGTATTTCTTTATCCTTATTCTTTTCATTCGATCCCTTCCCAGCTTTGATATCTGTCCCGGGACCAGCGGAGGTATTTCATCAGCTCCCAGTTGATCGATTCGGGCTCAAACCGCTCACTGTCAAAGCCACCACCGGACCATTCCGTATAGCTTTCATGTTCCTCGTGATTCGGGTCTTTCAGCGCATTTAAGAATTCAAAGTAACCGGGCACGCCGCCCACATCTTCTGGCGGGCAGGCTCGTTGGCCATCAAGACAGGCCAATTCAGTTCCTGGTTCGGGATTGAAATAGCTGCTTTCTTCAAGAATAAGCTCATGCTCCCAGCCGTCTCCGAAATCATACAGATAGCGGAAAGTGCGTCCTTTCTGTTTGATCAAATCGCCGAGACGGTACCTGCCGCTTGCCAGCCCGTCTTCCTTTGATTCCGGATATTCCGTGTATCGTTTATTCTCGATGGTGAACTCGTGCAGGTGGCTGTCGGCCCAACCCATGGCAATCTGGATGACGTCGTGCAGCCGGTCCAGCGTGATGCTGGCGGGCACTACAAAACGACGCCAGATTGATGGTTCGATGTCAAGCAGCTGTATTTTAAGCAGATAAAATCGTTCGCTCATTCCCATATTCTCCTAAATTACACTTCCCTGGCCAACCGGAGCGGCCATAAACGCGCCATCCTTGCTCTTGCTCACAAACTCTTGCGTGCATGTTACTTCATGATCAGCCGCGGCGAGCATTGCCGGGATTCGACCGTCGATTGCGAAGAGACGGCAGTTAAACGCAATGTGCCTCGTTGGATCAAAGAGCTAATAAAGTTCGGTTACATGCCTCAACAGGCCTGAGCCTCACATTTACCCAGCTTGTTACGCAGCCTGCAATGGCTGAGGGATGCTTGCGACCTGAATCGGGATCATTTCATGGTAAACCCCTAGGCCGTTTGTCAAGAACATTTTGCAAAAACATCGTTACTGCATATTTTGTTACCAATTTCCAGAGGCGATTCATTCGCTGTTGTGGGGGGGTGACGCTGGGAGCATCCCGGCCCCAAGACAAAATCGAGCAAACGCTTGCCGCCCCTACTGGAGCGCATTTTCATTTCGCTTTCGCTCTTGAAATACGACACTTTATTCCACGCATCCCTGCGCTCCACCACTTCGGCCAACTTTTGATGAACAAGCTTGGCTTGCTGATCGCTAGCGCGTGAATGGCGGTGCTATCCATCAACCTGGAGCCTGTCATGACCACCCAGCCTACTGGCCACCACCGGGTGCTAACCGTAAACCCTGCAAACCTTATTTTCTGGCCGAGTGGTGGCACAAGGCTGCGCTCGCGCCCCTCGTATTGAAATATCGCCAGGAAGGACTCGTTTTGCCTACGGCATGATGCGTGCGCCGACCATAATAGTAGGCGGTGGCCACCACCATCGTTACAACCATCACAAGCGCTGGCCCAGTGTGACAGTGGTGATGGTTGCCTCTTATCGTTTATGCCGCTGGAAACGCGGATATGCCCCGGCTGGACAAACGTCACACATCGTCGGGCTCCTGTATCCACGTCGGAATATCCCGTTGGCCGTGCAGCACACGCCAGACATCGATATGGTCTGGATGCTCAACATAAAACACGAGTTGCGGGTAGTGGGTCAGCGGCCAAACGCGCAGGCCGGGCAGATTCAGTTCGTGGGCGTAGCTTGGTGAGCCGGTGGCGGGGTGGAGACCAATGTGGGTGTAGGCCTGCTCCAGCGCATCGATGAAGCCAAGCGAGACGGCCTCGGTGGCTTCGTTCAGGTAGTCGGTAATGGCATCATCGACATCCCGGTTGGCCTGCTCACGCGGGACGATGGGCTTGCGCTTCACCCCTTGGCAGCGGCTTTGGTGGCCTTGCGCACCCGATCTCGCAGTCCTTCGAAGTAGCTGACATCGGCTGGTGCTACCGGGCTTGATGCTGTTCCGGCCAACAGCAGGTTAAGCAACTGCAGGCGGTTTTGATCCTTGCGGATCAACTCGCGCACATACTCGCTGCTGGTGCTGTAGCCGCGCTGGCTGACCTGTTCGTCCACAAAGGACTTCAGACTGTCAGGGAGAGATATGTTCATCGTGCTCATGACGTAAGCGTAGATTCTTTGGCAAAATTTGGCAAGACTCGTATTCCACCCAGAGAAATGAACAATTTACAGCGGGGCATAGTTAATTTTTAGCGAACTGGCCTTGTTAGGAATAAACAGGAGAGAACGTGATGTTGCCCGGAGCGGCTAATTTGGGTGGTTGTTGAAGTTCGCAGGTTTTCTTGGGGGGCTGCTGAGTACGCGGAGATGGCGCAAACAGAACAGTCACTTTTTGTCGCCCAGGTTGACGCGGCGCAGGGCCGTGAGGCTGTTGCAGAGGCATGCATGTGCCAGCAGCCCTCCTGTTCCAACCGAAACCAAGTTGCGCTGAAATTTATCAGTTTGACTCCCTCTTGTTCAGCGCCGGCGCATGTTGGTGTTGGCGTATTTACCAACGATGGTAGTTATTCGAAAATTTCGAATAACTGGAGGCCCTCATGCGTGTGAATGCCTCGGTTGCCACGAGGCGGAAAGCACCTCCGCCTGCTGCAGCACTGTTTGCACCGCCGCGTCCTGTAAATCGGGCGGGTAGCCGTGCTTGCGCAGAATGCGCTTGACTAGCACGCGCAACCGCGCGCGGGCCGATTCGCGGTGGGCCCAGTCGACGGCAACGTTCTCGCGCAGGCTGACCAGCAGCTCGTGGGCAATCACGCGTAGCTTATCGTCACCCATCACCTGCAAGGCGGACTCATTCTCTGCCAGCGCGTCGTAGAAGGCGATCTCCTCGTCGGACAAGCCCTGTTCCTCGCCGCGATTGCGCGCGGCGCGGATGTCCTGGGCAAGCTTGATCAGTTCTTGCAGCACCTCGGCGGTAGTGATGGCATTGGCGTGATAACGGGCAATGGCGTCTTCCAGCCGCTCGGTGAAGGCGCGGGTCTCGACCACGTTGGTGCGGGTGCGCGAGCGGATGCTGTCATTGAGCAGTTTGCGCAGCGCTTCCAGTCCCAGATTTTTCTTCTCCATCTGCTGCACTTCAAGCAGGAACTCGTCGGAGAGGATCGAGATGTCCGGCGTCTGGATTCCCGCTGCAGCGAGAATATCGACAATCTCGGTGGAGACCACGGCACGGCTGACGATCTGCTGGATGGCAAGTTCCCGATCCTGGCGTGTAACACCGACACCGCTGGCCGTCTTGACCAGCGCCGCGCGGATCGCCTGAAAAAATCCTACTTCCTCGCGTATGGCCCGTGCTTCATCCGAGCTCGCAGCCAGCGCAAAGGCTTTCGACAATCCCAGCACGCCATCGGCAAAGCGCCGTTGTGCCTGCTTCTTGGCCTCCGGTGTTTTCTCTGCCTCCGCCCACTGCTGCTGCCTGGTGAGAATCCATTCGATAGCCCCGGCCATCATCGCCAGCCGCTCGCCTGGGGTACCGCTGAGGCCGGTGCGGTAGTCGAAGCCGTGGAACATATCGCGCACGATTTCGTACTTCTCCAGCAATACCGCCACTGCCTCAGACTCGTCGATGCCGGTCTTGTCCTGATCGGGTTTGGAGTACTGCGCGAGCGCCGACTTCAGGTTCTGGGCGATGCCGATGTAGTCCACGATCAAGCCAGCGGGCTTGTCGCGGAAGACGCGATTGACGCGCGCGATAGCCTGCATCAGGCCGTGGCCGCGCATCGGCTTGTCGATGTACATGGTGTGCATGCTGGGCGCATCAAAGCCGGTCAGCCACATGTCGCGCACGATCACCAGCTGGAGCGGATCTTGTGGATCACGGGCACGCTTGGCCAACAGGTCGCGGCGCGCCTTGTTACCGATATGCTGCTGCCACTCCACTGGATTACTGGCCGCGCCGGTCATCACGATCTTGATGCTGCCTGCGTTGTCATCGTTGCTGTGCCAGTCGGGGCGCAGCTTGATGATCTCGTCGTAGAGAGCCACGCAGATGCGCCGGCTCATGCACACCATCATTGCCTTGCCATTGAGCGCAGCCACCCGGTCCTCGAAGTGCTGCACCAGGTCGGCGGCTACTAGCGCCAAGCGCTTATCACTGCCGACCAGCGCCTCCACGGTGCTCCACTTCTGCTTGGTGCGTTCGGCGCTGGGTTCGTCCTCGTCTTCCAGCAGCGCCTCGATCTCGGCGTCGATGCGGGGCTTCTCATCCTCGTCCAGTTCGATGCGCGCCAGCCGCGATTCGTAATAGATCGGCACCGTGGCACCATCTTCCACCGCACGGCTGATGTCGTAGATATCGATGTAGTGGCCGAATACCGCCGGGGTGTTCACGTCGGTCGCCTCGATGGGCGTGCCGGTGAAACCGATGAAGGAGGCATTGGGCAGCGCGTCGCGCAGGTATTTGGCAAAGCCGTAGGCGATCTCGCCGGTCTTGCTGGCCACCCTCGCCTTGAAGCCGTACTGGCTGCGGTGCGCCTCGTCGGCAATAACCACGACGTTGGAGCGTTCGGTTAGTGTCGGAAAATCGCTCTCGTCCGCCTTTGGTGCAAACTTCTGCAGAGTGGTAAAGATCACGCCGCCGGAAGCTCGATTGAGCAAAGTGCGCAGGTGCTCGCGATCCTGCGCCTGCACCGGCGTCTGGCGCAGCAGGTCTTTGCACATGGCGAAGGTCGCGAACAACTGGTCATCCAGGTCGTTGCGGTCGGTCAACACCACCAGCGTGGGATTGGCCATGCGCGGGTCGAACACCAGCAAGCCTGCATAGAACGCCATCAGCAGGCTTTTGCCGGAGCCTTGGGTGTGCCAGATCACCCCGGCCTTGTGATCGCCCGGCGGTTGATCCTTGACGCTAGGCAGTCCGTACACGGCCGGGTCTTCGGCCACGGCGCGCTGGCTCGCCCGCAAGGTCGAGATCACCGCCTTTTTTACCGCGTGGAATTGGTGGTAGCCGGTGATGATCTTGGTCAGCCCGCCAGCAGTTTCGCCAAACACGGTGAAGTGGCGCAGCAGGTCGAGAAACCGCCCCTGTTCGAATACGCCTTCGATCAGCGTGGCCATCTCGGGCATGCCCTTCGGCTCAATGCGTGTGCCGTCTGTGGTGCGCCAAGGCATGAAGCGCTCCTGCTCCGCCGACAACGAGCCGACGCGGGCCATCAATCCGTCTGAGGTTACCAACAAGGCATTGCTATGAAACAGAGCAGGAATCTCCTGCTTGTAGGTCTGCAACTGGTTGAAGGCGCTGCTCAGTGTGGCACTTTCACCACCGGGCGCTTTCAGCTCTACTACCGCCAGCGGCAGTCCGTTGACGAACACCACCACGTCCGGGCGGCGTTTGGCCTGGCCAGTCACCACGGTGAATTGCTGCACCGCCAGCCAGTCGTTATTGGCGGGTCGCTCGAAGTCGATCAGCCGCACCTTTCCTGCCACAAGCTGACCTGCCGTGAGCGTGCCGTCCTCACCCTGACCCTGTGAAAAGTACTCCACATCGGCACCTTCGGCGAGCAGCCTGTGTATGCGACGGTTCTCTTCCAGCAGGTTCGGCAATTCTGATTGCGTCAGGCGGCGCATGGCATCCGCCTGCGCCTCTGGTGGTAACGCCGGGTTCAGGCGCGCTACAGCGGCGGTGAGTCGCGCCGTGAGCACCACCTCGTCGTAGGCATCCCGCTCCGGTTGTTTACCATCGGGGCCGATGACATCGTCGGAGGCGCAGGTATAGCCCAGCACGGCAAGCTGCTCCAACAGCGCGGTTTCCAGTTGAGCCTCGGACAGAAAAGCCATTAGTCGTCGCCTGTGGTGTCTTTCAGCAGCACAAAATGTTCCACGAGCTTGACCATCAACGCATTCTGATCGGGCTTGCTCTCAGCGACCAACAGCGCCAGCGCCACCAGCGTGTTGTCGTTGATCAGACGCTCCACAGGCCGGGCCAGGAGATGTTGGTTGAGGCGCAGATACCACAGGAACAAAAAAGACCCGGTGCGCTTGTTGCCATCAGCCAGTGGATGGTTCTTGATCACCAGATACAGCAGGTTGGGCGCTCGGCTTGCCACGTTGGGGTAGAACAGTTCGTCGCCGAAGCCCTGCTCGATAGTGGCGATGGCGGACGCCAGCCCCTCGTCGCGCAGTTGCGCGAATAGCTCGGTGGCCTCGCCTTTGGCGATCAGCTCCGCCTTGAGCTGGGCGATCGCCGCCAGCACATCATTAAGGACCAGAGACTGCATACCGGATTGCGCGTCAGACTGACCGGGCAGACTCTGCTCGTCATAGCCCTGCAACAGGCTCCAGCTACGGGCGTAATCGGCGATGACTTCAAGCACCGCTTCCCCTTCGGTGGAGACCAGCTGCTGGTTTGCCAGGGTGCGCGACAGCAGGTCCAGGGCCTGCTCGAACTCGATGCCGCGTTCTGTCAGGCGTTGCTGGTTGAGGCTGTAGCCCTCCACCAGATGCTGACGCAGCACGCCGGTGGCCCACTGGCGGAAGCGGGTGGCGCGAGTGGTGCTGACCCGGTAACCCACCGAGATGATGATATCGAGATTGTAGTGCTTGAGCTGCCTTTTGACCTGGCGCGCCCCTTCCTGACGAACTACCGAGAAATCCTCGGTAGTTGCCGCCTCGTCCAACTCCTTGTCTTTAAAGATATTTTTCAGGTGCAGGCTGATATTGTCAGTCGACGTGCCGAATAATTCCGCCATTTGCGCCTGAACCAGCCAGACAGTCTCGCCCTCCAGTCGCACTTGTACCGGTTGATTTTCGGTTTCAAAAATTATGATGTTATTCATGGGGTCCTTCCAATTCGCGCACACAGGTCAGCAACTCGGGATCGACGGTGACTCGGGTCATTTGCGCGCTCCCGCAACGCTGGCGAGTGCGGCTTTCAGTACCTGAAAGCAGACTTTGGCCGTGTGTTCATCCGGCATGAATCCGGACACCATCTGTTCATGTGGGTGAATGTAGTTGCGAAAGTCTCGTAGTCCGTGACTGAACTTCTTAACGTCCGGCTTGAGAACGTTAACCTCGCTTGCAACGTCTATAAGTTGTGCAAGCGTCCATTCGTGGAATCGCTTGACGGTGCCATCAGCCGCCTTCGGACTCGCCTTAGCCTGATTGAAGCGCACCTGTTCCTTCTGGGCGGCACCAAGCAGAACGGCTTCGAGTACGCTGCCACAAAGAAAAATGACGGAAAGATGCGCGCCAGCCTGCAAAGCAGCGCGCGCTTCGACAAGACGGCTTTCAACGATGGGTACTGCGCGTGTTTCAATCGGCAGCCTCTGGATGTTGGGGACCGTGAATTCCCGATCCAGAAAATCGTCAGCGGTCTGGCTCGGTTTTATAGACGCTGCTTCTTCGAAAAGCCGAGCAACAATACTCCGCGCCTTATCAAGAACAGGTGCGTCAATCTTAGTTGAGTTCAGGGTGCACTCAACTTCATACGAATCAAGCATCTCCGAAATCACTCGCCCAACCAAAGTGTCGGATTCTTGTTCCCAGAAAGCCCGCATTTTCTTGGCTTTGGAGGTGCCATACGTCTGATATTTATCGCCGTGAATATCGACCTGATGTCGATTAAAAAACTCCCCATAGCTCGCATCGGAATAATCCAGAACATAGCCGCTCTGCATGCCTAAAAGTCTTTCAAGGTAGCGCTTTTCGTTATCCGACAGGCTGCTCACGTGACAACTTCTACCAGTTTCTCAGCGTCGCGGATACGGATTTCTCCGGAGATTAGTTTGGGAAGCAGAGTGTCGCGGAGCTGATTGAGACTGTGGGATTCATGGATGCCATCAATTATCTGGTTCACCAGAGACCTTATGACCCTGTTGAATGCTTCAGCTAAGTGTGCAGGGGGAATTGTTACTTCATAGTTGGCCATTTCCTTCCAGTTCGTTCTTGGCATTTTTGTTCCTGTCGAACCCGAGTTTGTATATTCGACGAATTCGGCACTCGAAACGTGACAAAGTACAAAGCCGAACCAATTTTCTTCTTTAGCAGTGAGTACGACAATATCTGTGGAGCAAACACCATCAACTGGTGCCACTCCAACCTTATGAAAATAGGGTCGAAGTTTTCCAAACAGAATTTCCCCTTTCTTGAACTCGTATTTATTGCTTCTCAATACGCATGCGCTTCCCCAATCACTCAATGCAATGCACCGCTTCGGCATATGCTCAAGTGCTATGTAGACGGTATCAGGTTCGATTTTTTCTGGTCGAATGCTGCGACGCGGATGCTCTGCGACATATCCGAGCATTCCCATCACCCACCCCTGTGGCTTTCCCTCATCATCGAGATGTAGTGGCCTCTCCCCCGTGGGGGAGAGGGGAAATTGGTGTGCGCCAGGCGTGGTAGGTGGCGGCGATCTTCTGGATGTCCTCGTCGGTGAGTTCACGCCGGGTGCGGTCGACCAGCGTGCCCATGTTGCGGGCGTCGATAAACAGAACTTCGCCGCGCCTATCGCGCAGGGTCTCCTTGCCGCGCTTGCCGTTGGACTTGTCGCGGGCAAGGAACCACAGGCAGGCCGGAATCTGGGTGGAGTAGAACAACTGGCCGGGTAAGGCCACCATGCAGTCCACCGCATCGGCCTCGATCATGGCCTTGCGGATCTCGCCTTCGCCGCTCTGGTTGGAGCTCATGGAGCCGTTGGCCAGCACCACGTCGGCGGCGCCGCCGGGGGCGAGGTGCCAGTGGATGTGCTGCAGCCAGGCGTAGTTGGCGTTGCCGACGGGTGGCACGCCGAACTGCCAGCGCGGGTCTTCACGCAGGCGGTCGCCGCCCCAGTCGGAGATGTTGAAGGGCGGATTGGCGAGGATGTGGTCGAAGCGCAGGTCGCGCAGTTTGTCCTTGTGAAAGCTGCCCTCGTTGTTCCAGCGGATATCGGCGTCGATGCCGCGCACGGCCAGGTTCATCTTGGCCAGGCGCCAGGTGGTGTAGTTGCTCTCCTGGCCGTAGATGGCGATGTCACCGATGCGGCCGCCGTGTTCCAGCACGAACTTCTCGCTCTGCACGAACATGCCGCCGGAGCCGCAGCAGGGGTCGTAGACGCGGCCCTGGTAGGGTTCGAGCATCTCCACCAGCACGCGCACCACCGAGCGTGGGGTGTAGAACTCGCCGCCGCGCTTGCCCTCGGAGCCGGCGAACTGGCCGAGGAAGTATTCGTAGACGCGGCCGAGTACGTCCTTCGATTGGCTGGTACCGTTTGGCCCCTTCTCGTTCAGGGCGATGCCGGAGATCAGGTCGATCAGCTCGCCCAGCATCACCTTGTTGAGTGCGGGGCGGGCATAGTCCTTGGGCAGCACGCCCTTCAGGGATTCGTTGTTCTTCTCGATGGCGCGCATGGCGTCGTCGATCAGGATGCCGATCTCGGGGCGTTTGGCGTTGGCCTTCAGGTGTGACCAGCGGGCGTCCCTGGGCACCCAGAAGATGTTGTCGGCGAGATATTCGTCCTTGTCTTCGGCGGCTTGCGCGCTTTCGGCCAGCAGTTCGGCATGACGCGCCTCGAAGGCGTCGGAAATGTACTTGAGGAAAATCAGCCCCAGGGCGACGTGCTTATAGTCGCTGGGCTCCATGTTGCCACGCAGTTTATCGGCGGTTTTGAACAGATCGGCTTCGAAGCCCAGCTGTGATTGGGGTTTGCCGCCGTTGTTCTTGTCTTTGCCCTTGGCCATGAATCGTTCCTGTTGTTCCTTGTTTCTATGTGGCGCGGAGCGGGTCAGTTCAGTTCAGTACTACGAGAAATTCGGTGGCCAGGGCCCGTGCGCATGGAGACCCTTATCGTTGCGGCGTGGCACCATGCGTGCCCTTGATGCTATCACGCGAACATCGTATCGGACAGCGGCAGCCTCGAATTTACTGTGAGCCTGTAAACCGCAAACCCCTGTTTGCACCCTGACGGTAGACGAGCAGCGCGCTCGCGCCCCGTATACGAATCCGGCCAGGAAAGACCGGTCGTGACAAGGCGGAAACAGTCAGCTTGGTCTCTTGAGTATCGCTGCCAGCGGATCCGCAATGCCTCAAAGTAAGAAGCGTCGACCGGCATAGAAGGACGCGAAGTGAACCCCGTGCGCCGTGCAGGACGCGGATGATGGTGATTTTCTCTCTTCGCGGCCGAGCAACGTGCCCATCCGGTTGGCCAGTCAGTGTTTGCCGATGGCTTCGCGGGCCAGCTCCGGCGTGGATGCCTCGCGCTTGGCAAATTGGTGGGAAGCTATCACCGAGGCACCGGTGCTGGCGGCCTGTGCGGTGCGCAGCAGAGCATCCTTGAGCAAGGCCTGGCTCAGTCCTTTGCACTGGTGATGCGCCAGCCCCTTCATTATTCTTGACGGCGCGGCTTCCGGATCGACGCTATCAACGGCGAGGCTGTAGAAGCCAACCACCACATGTCATCGTGGCAGCAGGCATTGTCCTGACAAGGTGTTTTTTGTCTTGGCCACCATCCAGGCACGTACTTCCGCGTTGCAATATGCCGGTAGTTCTCGATAACTACCGACGAAACGCACCAGCAGCGTTTCCTTCACCACATGATGCTGCAAACCAACCGTTTTATACGTCCGCGCGTAACACTGATTTGTAACGTGCTGACTTGCGGCCTTTGCGGACTTCGGCCCGGTTTTAGGGAGCGAGGTCGGAGTGAGGAATGACCAGGAGAGAGTGGAACGTGGCCCGGAACGGGCTGAGAGGCTGACCGGCGCAGTTCGCAGGCTTCCGCAGGAACACCAAACAGCACGCGGGAAACAGCGCGATCGGACAAGAAAAAACCCCAACCGAGAACGGTTGGGGTTTTGATGTTGGTGGCAATTATCAATATGAAAGATCGTACGGTAATAGCTCAGCCGAATCCAGACGGTGCAAGTTGGGTCGGATAGTTGCGGAGCATTTCGGGCTTGAATTTTGGGTGGTTAGCCTTCCAGGAAATAACTGATGGTGTCCATTTCCTTGTGGGCAATGCCGATGATATCGATGGCATTGCTACCAATCAGATAGAAGACCACATGCTGGCCTTCGGGAAAGCTATAGTACCCTTCGCAAATGTCTGTTCGGTGTTTTCCCAAAAGAGGATTTTCTGCAATCCATTGAAAGCGGGCTTCAATACTTTTCAAGTAGTGGTTTCGCTGGGTCTTACCCCAGGTACGCTCGGTGTAGCGACCAATATTTTTAAGGTCGTCCCGAGCACGTGGGGTAATCCTGACTTTTCTGGTGGGCTGCATCAGGACTCAGCATCCAGATCATTGATGAGCGAGTCCATTGAAAAATCATCCACAAAGTCGCCATTCCTGGCTTGGGTTGCGCCTTCTGAGAGATGGGCACGCAAGGCCTCGAGTTTGCTTTTGCGCTCTTCCATGGCACGTAAGGCATCGCGCACTACTTCACTGGCGGAACCGTAGCGGCCGCTAGCGATTTCATTTTTGATGAACACTTCCCAGTGCTCACCCAAGCTTAGGCTGGTTGTGGCCATACCTCACCTCAAATATTCATAATTAACAAAAATGAATATAGTTCAGGCCGGCTAGTGTGACAAGAGCAACTTGGTTGGAGCAAACGGCTCTCGTCCGCAACTCAGCCTCCGACCCCGAGCTACCCCGTAACACATTGAAAACAAATGGCTTCATATAGGAAGTCAAGTCGATCCCCAAGTTCCCACCGAGGAAGCAACTTTTCTCTCCCGATTTCCAAGCTCCGGACGAGGATGCTGGGTTTGCAACCCGAGCGGATACCAGGAACAATCTCCCAACGAATCTGATTCGATTCCGGAAAACCGGAATCGAATTGACCTATCTGCCCGGCAGTTCCGTGCCGCGACTCATGATCTCGATATAGCCCGCATAGCTGAACAGGCGGTTGCGTTTCTGGGCGGTCAGCTCCTTGACGATGCCGAGTTGCTCCAGGTGGCCGAGCGCCTTGTTGACCGTGGCCGGGGTAATGCCGGTCTTTTCCACCAACGAGCCCGAGGTGGCGATGGGATGCTCCATCAGCGCCCGATGGACCTGAAGGGTGGATGCCGCCGCCCGACCGAGGCCGCTGATCTTGTCTCGGTCCTGGTTCGACAGATCCAGGAGCTGCTGCGCTGCCTCGACCGCCTGGGTGGCGGTGACGATGACCGCCTCGACGAAGAAGTCGAGCCAGGCTTCCCAGTCGCCGGTCATGCGCACATTGTTGAGCAGCTCGTAGTAATACTGGCGGTGTGTCTTGAAGTAGAGGCTGAGGTAGAGCATCGGCTCCCGCAGCACCTTCTGCTCGCACAGGAGCAACGCGATCAGCAGACGACCGAGACGACCGTTACCGTCCAGAAACGGGTGGATCGTCTCGAACTGCACATGGGCCAGTGCCGCCTTGAGCAGCACCGGAGTCGGCTCCGGCTGGTCGTGCAGGAAGAGCTCCAGCTTGCTCATGCACTCCAGTACCTCTTCGGCCGGAGGCGGAACGAAGGCCGCGTTGCCCGGCCGGGTGCCGCCGATCCAGTTTTGGCTGCGCCTAAATTCGCCAGGGGTTTGATTGCTGCCCCGGCCCTTGGTCAGCAGCACGCCGTGAATCTCGCGGAACAGGCGCAGCGACAGCGGCAGCCCTTCCTCCAGCAGGCGCAGACCATGGTCGAGGGCCGCAACGTAGTTGCTGACCTCCCGTACGTCATCCAGTGGCACGCCGGGTTCCTGATCCAACTCGAACAGCAGCAGGTCGGAAAGCGACGATTGCGTCCCCTCGATCATGGAGGAGAGTACCGCTTCCTTGCGGACGTACATGTAGAGGAACAGCGAGGTGTCCGGCAGCAAGGTCGAGACGCTGTCCAGACGTCCAAGCGCCAGTAATGCCTGGTCGAACTTGCTGCGCAGCTCCGGCGTCCAGTCGATAGGTGGACGTGGCGGCAGCGGCGCGGGCACGAAGGCCTGGGCCTTCTCACCCACCGTCGATATGGTCACGTATCTGCCTTGGAGTTCTCGCTTCATTCTGCCTGCCTCGAACCTAAAATAAGGCTCGTCTTTATTTTATTTTCACTGCACATCCTAAAATAAAGAACCAGGAAGGAAAAATCAAGCGGATTTCCTGAACGGCCACTTCGATTTCCTCAGACGAGCGTTCGACGCTGCAACACATCTGCTAAAGCAGAAAAAAGTTACAACCACGGCTCCGATTTTTCGATTACCGGAAAGCCACTGTTATCAAAGGGTTTCGGGCCGTTGGCCGGATTGGGCATTCTCCGGGGTCGGGAAGTACCGTTTCAACCCCGCTTCCTTTTCGGGGTCACTTTCGGAGGTGCGTTTTCTCCGTTCCACCGAAAAATCTCTCGAACTCGTCTTGAACTGCGCTTGACGCTCAACCCATTGAAAAAACGGGATTTCGGCGTGAGGCGGTGTCGGTGGGAAGTCGGAAACGCGGGAAATCCGGGTGAATAATTTTTGCGTTTTCGAGGTGAGTCCGATTTGCGTTAGCTCTCAGACCGGCAAAATCGGAGGGAACGCCGACCTACCACAAAACAGTCTCAAAGCCCGCGCTCCTCGTAACTCCTTGATAATAAACGCCGAAGTCATCTGACACAACCACTTCCCAACAACCCGACCAGAGAAACGATTTTCTCCCTCGATTTCCCGGCACCGGACCAGGGTGACGGGTTTGCAGTAAAAACGGATACCTGACGTCGAGCCGCAACAACTTCGAATCCGGTTTTAGGACGCCGGTTCGGTTCCCCAAAACGGAATCGAATTGGCCTATGCCTGCCCGCCGAAAACCGTACTGATCAGGTAAGCCGTGTAGCCAACGTAACAGGCCAGTAGCACCGCGCCCTCGATGCGGTTGATACGTCCCGGTCCCCGGAATCCATAGCCGATGACGAACAGCGACAGGGTCAGTGCGGCCATCACCAGCATGTCCCGGTTGAAGACTTCCGGCCCGACCGCCAGCGGGTGAATCGTACCGGCGATCCCCACCACCGCCAGGGTGTTGAACAGGTTGGAGCCGAGGATATTACCGAGAGCGATATCGTGTTCGCCCTTCCTGGCTGCAATGATTGATGAAGCCAGTTCCGGTAGCGAGGTGCCCACCGCGACGACGGTCAGGCCGATGATCAGGTCGCTGACCCCGAATCCATGAGCAATTTCCACCGCGCCCCAGACCAGAATGCGGGAGCTGACGATGAGCAGCGCCAACCCCACCACCAACCAGAAGACCGCACGGCGAATGGGCATGGCGCGGACGTCCAGTTCCTGCTCCATCTCGTTTCCCAGCGCATCCTCTTTCTTCCGCAGCCCCTGCCAGATGGTCCAGGCCATCAGGCCGCCGAACACGGCCAGCAGCACCATGGCATCGAAACGGGTGATCTCGCCATCCCAGAGTTGCCATGCCGCCAACACGGTTACCAGCGTGAGGATGGGCAGTTCCTTGCGCAGCACCTGCGAATGTACGGCGATGGGGCTGATCAAGGCAGTCACCCCCAGGATCAGGGCAATGTTGGTGATGTTCGAGCCGTAGGCGTTCCCCAGCGCGATGCCCGGGTTACCCTGCGAGGCGGCCAGCGCAGACACCACCATCTCCGGCGCGGATGTACCGAAGCCGACAATCACCATGCCGATCAAGAGCGGCGGCATGCCGAAATGGCGGGCGGTGGAGGCCGATCCCTCCACAAAACGGTCGGCGCTCCAGACGAGGAGCGCCAATCCAAAAATTACAGCAATAAAGGCAATGGTCATCGGCGCTGATATCTCCAACGGTTAACCACCTCTTGGATCTGTGCATCAGGGGTTGCATCATTTTGCCACCCCTTATCGAAATCGATGTCATTTGA
>JALNZZ010000108.1 GCA_023229065.1 Porticoccaceae bacterium | reverse complement strand
CCATCCACACCGACAGCGACGAGGAGTTTCACGCGGTGCCGGTGTCGAGAGGGCGACAGGGTGTGAAAGGCTCTCAGTGGCTGATTCATGGTGCAAACCTCCTTTTTAGCGTTGTGCGCAGTCTTTGTTAGCGTTGTGTGCTGTCTTTGCGCAGGGAAACCTCGGTTAGAAAAAAAATCCGCCAAATTCTGATACCCATAGCGTTAGTCGTAAATATTACTTTGGTATTAGTCTTTAAGTTTTTCTCGACCTCGCCGTAACACAAGAAACCTCGCTGTATCACAAGAAAATAAACGTTCTGGTGCAGGTTCGGACCTACTGCCTAAGAACGCCTGTAGTCCTTGAGTATTAGCCCCAATTGAATATTTCTGTTGTTGTGGGCAGTGCCTATCATTCATCTGCAATTAGCCGGTCGAAACGCAGTTGCAATGAGTACGGTCACGCTTCTTTGGGTGTGGCTGTTGTCATTGTTTCGCCATAGGGCCGGTGTTTGATCGAGAGGTATTTATATTCTCGATTTGCGGTTCAAAAGCCACTGCACGGGGAGTGGTAAAGCAGCGTCCAATACTGCTGCCGCAAGGTTTACCTTGATCGGATTCAAACATGATCGGATTCAAACATAAGGAAGGAGCTCGCATGCGAATACCAGTATTTAACCTCAGTGTGATGGCGATGGTAAAAATAAGGTTGCTCGCAATTTGCGGGCTTTTTTTGCTTGCCGGTTGTGCCGGTTTTCAGGGCGATAAGCGGGAAGTTCTGCCTTCGGATTTCGACGACGTCTTTGTCGGTGCTACGGAAATTCCGCCCGGCTACCTCCGCATGGGCCGCTTTATCGCCTACGAAGATCTGGCGAAAATCAAGCCAGGCACTGCCCGCAACACTGTTCAGGAACTGCTGGGCACACCGGACCGGGACAATAACGGCTGGTGGTTCTACAACGTCAATCTTCCCCTCGACGATAGCCGCGACTATCTCGTCTGCCAGTACCGGGTGACCTTCGACAGCAGCAATCAGGTGAGTGCTGCGGATTGGCGCCGTCGTCAGTGCCGGGATCGCTTCGCCGACTTGCAGCAGCCGGAAGTGCAGGAAATTACGATTCTCAGCGACGTGCTGTTTGCCTTTGACAGTGCAGAACTGACAGCGGCGGGCAGTGACGAGCTGGATACTGTGGCCGAGGTGGTGTTCGACCGTGTGCAGGTCGCCCAGGTTGTTGTAGTCGGTCATACCGATCGCATCGGTGCCGAGGCCTATAACCAGAAGCTGTCCCTGCGTCGTGCAGAAGCAGTGCGGCGTTACCTTGTAGCCAAGGGTGTGCCACCTCACTTGCTCACCGTGGAGGGGCGCGGCGCCAGTGAGCCATTAGTTGCTTGCGAGGGTGTCAGCGGCAGCGCCTCCCTGAAGAGCTGTCTGCAGCCCAATCGCCGGGTGCAGATCACCATTCATGGCCAGCGTTAAGGAAATATCGCAGATCGCGACGCCCACCCAGAGTGGGCGTTGGGCGTTAACAACCTTTCACAAAATCGTAACAAACAACAGTTTATGGAGTGACTCAGCATGGCAGCCAGCTCAATCGTTATAGTCAACAAAGCGAGTGGCGCAACCACGGAACTGCCCTTTGAGGGCGTCATCGAACTCGCTGGTGCGAGTGTCGTAAAGCTCCCGGTGGGGCCCGAACAACTGTCGACAAATCAGGTGGGCAATGACCTGGAGGTTGTTCTCAAGAGTGGTGAGAAAGTCACCATTCGCAACTTCTTCTTCCAGCAGGATGGCGAAGAGCAGAACGACCTGTTGCTCGAAGACGACGATGGCGTGGTTTGGCTAGCCCAATACGGCGGCTCGGGCTCCGACTTTGCCTTTGCCGAAGTATCTGAGGTGGCCGCCGCCGGCGGAATGCCGGACTGGGCCTGGATCGCGCTGGGCCTGCTGGGGTTGGCAGGGCTGGCAGCCGTTATTGACGACTCCCGTTCATCCTCCCGCCGTCGCCACGACGATGACACCGATGCAGACGCAGACTCCGATGCGGATGCCGACGCTGATGCGGATGCTGACGCCGATGCCGATGCCGATGCCGACGCTGATGCCGACGCTGATGCTGATGCTGATGCTGATGCTGATGCTGATGCCGACGCGGATGCCGATGCTGATGCGGATGCGGATGCCGATGCCGATGCTGATGCGGATGCCGATGCGGACGCCGATGCGGATGCTGATGCCGATGCGGATGCCGATGCCGATGCCGATGCTGATGCTGATGCGGACGCCGATGCCGATGCGGACGCAGACGCCGACGCGGACGCCGATGCGGATGCGGATGCGGATGCTGATGCGGACGCCGATGCCGATGCCGATGCCGATGCTGATGCGGACGCCGATGCGGATGCTGATGCGGACGCCGATGCCGATGCGGACGCAGATGCCGACGCGGACGCAGATGCCGACGCGGACGCAGATGCCGACGCGGACGCAGATGCGGATGCGGATGCGGATGCGGATGCTGATGCGGATGCTGATGCGGACGCCGATGCTGATGCGGACGCCGATGCGGATGCGGATGCCGATGCCGACGCGGATGCTGATGCGGACGCTGATGCTGATGCGGACGCTGATGCTGATGCGGACGCCGATGCGGATGCGGACGCCGATGCCGATGCTGATGCGGACGCCGATGCGGATGCCGACGCCGATGCTGACGCAGATGCCGATGCGGATGCCGATGCGGATGCCGATGCGGATGCCGATGCCGATGCCGACGCGGATGCCGATGCTGACGCGGATGCCGATGCCGATGCCGATGCCGATGCCGATGCCGATGCCGATGCCGATGCCGATGCGGACGCAGATGCCGACGCCGATGCTGATACCGACGCGGATGCTGACGCCGACGCGGATGCTGACGCCGACGCCGACGCCGACGACGAGACTCCTCCGGCCCCGACCCTGACGCTCGCCAACGACACGGGTATCGATGGCGATGCCATCTCCAGTGATGGCACTGTTTACGTGACGGGCCTCGAAGACGGCGCAAGCTGGGAGTACTCCACCGACGGTGGTGACACCTGGACAGCTGGTGGCACTGTGGCTGGTGCAGCCAGCCCGGATGACCTGCTTCAGACTTTCTCGCTGATGGCGGAAACCGCCGAGAGCTTTGTGCTGGAGCCGGGCTTCTACACTGAAGGTGATGTGCTGGTTCGTCAGACCAACGAAGCGGGTCAGACCAGCGAGCACGGCGTCCTGGCCGAGGTGGAAATTGTTGCGCTGGACGCGGTGGACGACAATGCAATGGTCGATCTGGGCGGGCCGGAAACCACCGTGCATGATCCGGAAACCAACAGTGATGTCGACGTCCTCGGTTTGCTCGACGGCTCAGAGGGTGCGACCGGCAGCGCCACTGTTACGGTGGGCGAGGGGCAGACCGGGCAGGTATTGATTCAGGTCAGTAAAACTGCACTGGCAAGCGTGGCCGTGGCCTACTCTGTTGAGGTTCTGGATGCTGACGGCAATGTGGTCTACACCGGCACGACCACCGGCGACCCGCTGGTGGGTGATGTTGCCGGCGTTGAGCTGCTGGGCCTCACGGGCAACGGCAGCCTCAGCGCAACGGTCAGCGGCCTGGAAGCCGGTGAATACACCGTCGTGGTGCGCAACGACCGCAGTGCACTGGAAGATCTGGTGGGCCAGGATGGCCTGACCCTCGCCTCGCTGGGCGAGGCGGGCATCCTGCTCGGAGAAGACAACCAGCAGCTGATACTCGACACGCTGACTGATGCGCTGGGGCCGCTCGGACCCGTGCTGGTAGGTACCTTGGTCGAGCCGCTGCTCAATAGCCTGGACGACACGGGCTTGGGCGAACTGCTCGACTCCCTGGTATCGACCCTTGGGTCGCTGGTGCCGAATCTGGACAGCGTTCTCGACGACCTGGCCCAGACCCTGCTGAGCAACACTCTGACATTGCTGCAGCAAACCACCGTTACCACCACTCTGACGGAGTTAAGTTTCGCTGACGGCCAGACGGTTTCAGGTAATGTCATCGATGGCGACGAAGCGAATGAGGGCGCTGACACCCTGGTGCCCGGTAGCGGCGTTACAGCCATTGCCAGCAGTCTGGGAGAAGGCCAGGAGGTGCCCGCAGGGGGCTCTGTAGAGATCGAGGGCGAATACGGCGTACTGACGATTGCGGCCAATGGCGACTACACCTACACAGCTCATGGGCACCGTGACGCCATCGGGCAAACGGAGGTCTTCACCTATACCGTATCCGACGGCACCAACAGCGCCAACGCCGAGCTGGTGATCAATCTGGCGGGCAGTGGCGCCGCTGGCGATGTCGCCATGGCTGGAGTGACGTTCGATAACGTCAGCGACGAGGGGCTGGATGAGTCGGGCTTTGTCAGCGATAGCTGGCTCGTGGGCGGCACCCATCAAGAAACCAGCGAGCCCTTTACTGTCGAATCAGGGACAACCCAGGATGTCACCCTGACTATCACTCCCACCGGACTGTTGGGTCTGGGAGATCTGCTGGGCAATTTCGAAATCGTGCTGGAGAGCAGAGCGGATGCTGATAGCGCCTGGGAGCAGGCACAGGAATTGCCCAGTGACTTGCTCGTCGGTCTGCTTGGTTTGGGCGGTGCCAGCGAGCTGATTATTCCCGACCTGGAAGCAGGCCAGTACCGGCTCGTTGTCGAGTTTTCCGGTCTTGATCTGATCGGTGGTTACAGCATCGATCTGAACTCCGTTGTCAACCTGCTGGGCGAATACGAGGTTGAGGCCGTCACTCCCGCCACAGGCAACTTGCTGGACAACGACCTGCTGCGCGGCGGCGATTTCGAATTGAGCGTTTCTCTTGATGGCTCGACGTTCGAAAGCACTGCGAGCGGTCCGGCCACTCTGACAGGCCAGTATGGAACGCTGGAGGTTGCGGACGACGGCAGCTACACCTATACGCCTTTCGAGGGCCTGTATCACTTTACCGACATCCTCTCGGAAAGCTTTACCTATCGCTTGGAGTATGACGGCGGTGCTGTTGATGAGGCCGAGCTGACTGTCTTTGTCGAGCCTTCCGGTGCCGGTGTGGATGATACTGGCGATGGCGGTGATAACGGCGATGGGGATGGCGGTGACAACGGCGATGGTGACGACGGCGACAACGGTGACGGGGATAGTGGCGATGGAGCACAACTCCTCGATCCGACCCAGGATCTCGCCGGAGCGCTGGTCTATGGCCTGGACAATCTCCTTGAACTCAACGGAGGGCTGGCTGGTGCTGTCGCCACCACGGACGGCTTGACCGACACCATCAATGATGCGCTGGGCGACCTGGTCGGTTTTGAGTTTGACCCCAATGACCCCAATGGCCTGGACCCGCTGGACGATCAAATTGCCGATGTTGCGGGGAGGCTGGCCAATGTCCTTGGCCCGGTGCTTGATCCTCTGCTGCCCGGTGTGGCTCCCGAGCTGTTGGAACAGCTGGGCTTGCAAGTGGATTTCCTCACCGATGGCGTGGCGAATCTGCTGACCGACGGCTTCCTGGGCGGACTGCTCGTGGGCCTCGGATTGGGCGATAGCTTGAATAATCTGGTGGGCGAAGGAGGGCAGCTTGAGGGAGTCCTCAATAGCTTGCTGGCAGACGACGCACTGCTGGGCAGCTTGCTGGCAGAGCGCGGCCTGGTGTCCGGGCTGCTGTTGAACCCCGACTCCGGTCTGGGTCAGGTGCTCAGCGAAAATGGCTTGGTGGGCCAGGTGCTGGCTGAAGACGGCCTGGTCGGTAGCTTGCTGGCCGAAGGCGGGGTGTTGAATGGCCTGTTGGGCGCGATCCTGCAGGATGACACCCTGCTGGGCAATCTGCTCGGCGAGGCGTTAAGCGAGAGTGGCTTGGGTGCTCTGCTCGGCACCGATGGTCTGGCTAACTCGCTGCTGCTGAACGAAGATGGCCTGCTGGGTGTGCTGTTGGGCTCAGCCGGTGTTCTGGGTGGTGTGCTGGAGACCCTGGGCGGTGTTCTCGGGCCTCTGGTGGCCGACCTGGGCAGTACACTCGGGCTGGACGAGAGCGGAATTGATGAACTGCTCGACGGCTTGCTGGGTGACAGTGGCCTGGTTTCCGGTCTTCTCGACGACCTGCTCGGTGAGGGCGGTGCTCTGACGGGCTTGTTGGGCGAAGACGGCTTGACGGGCAACGCCGTGCTCGGCGCCTTGCTGGGCAAAGACGGCCCTGTGGATCAACTGCTGGCTGCTCTGGCCGGTGAAAATGGTCTGCTTACTCAGCTGCTTGGCCCTGAGGGGCTGACCAGTGCCCTGGGTGGCGAAGCGCTCGAAGGCTTGCTGGGTGAGGACGGTCTGGTCGGCAGTTTGTTGGCCGAGTTGATCGGCCAGGACGGCCTGCTCACCGGTCTGTTGGGCGATGACTTGCTCGGCGACAATTTGTTGGTGGGCGACCTGCTCGATAGCTTGCTTGGCGACGACGGCCTGGTGGGTAACCTGCTTAACACCCTGCTGGGTGACGGTGGCTTGCTGAGCGGCCTGACCGAGGGTGATCTACTGGGTGAAGATGGCCTGGTGGGCAACCTGCTCAATGCGCTGTTGGGTGACAACGGCCTGTTGGGTGGTCTGCTGAGCGGCCCGCTGCTGGGCGATGACGCCGATGGCCTGCTGAGCGGCTTGCTCGGTGGCGATGGGCTCCTCAGCGGTCTGCTGGGTGAGGGCGGTCTGCTCGGTGGCCTCACCGATGGGGACCTGCTGGATGGTCTGCTCGGCGACGACGGCCTGGTCAGCAATCTGCTTAACACCCTGCTGGGTGACGGCGGCTTGCTGAGCGGTCTGACCGAGGGTGAGCTGCTGGGTGAGAACGGCCTGGTGAACAACCTGCTGGACGCACTGCTGGGCGACAACGGCCTGTTGGGTGGTCTGCTGAACGGCCCGCTGCTGGGCGATGACGCCGATGGCCTGCTGAGCGGCTTGCTCGGTGGCG
>JALNZZ010000066.1 GCA_023229065.1 Porticoccaceae bacterium | reverse complement strand
GAGAACGGCCTGGTGAACAACCTGCTGGACGCACTGCTGGGCGACAACGGCCTGTTGGGTGGTCTGCTGAACGGCCCGCTGCTGGGCGATGACGCCGATGGCCTGCTGAGCGGCTTGCTCGGTGGCGATGGGCTGCTCAGCGGTCTGCTGGGTGAGGGCGGTCTGCTCGGCGGCCTCACCGATGGGGACCTGCTGGATGGTCTGCTCGGTAGCGACGGCCTGGTCAGCAACCTGCTCAACACCCTGCTGGGTGACGGCGGCTTGCTGAGCGGTCTGACCGAGGGTGAGCTGCTGGGCGAGAACGGCCTGGTGAACAACCTGCTGGACGCACTGCTGGGCGACAACGGCCTGTTGGGTGGTCTGCTGAACGGCCCGCTGCTGGGCGATGACGCCGATGGCCTGCTGAGCGGCTTGCTCGGTGGCGATGGGCTGCTCAGCGGTCTGCTGGGTGAGGGCGGTCTGCTCGGCGGCCTCACCGATGGGGACCTGCTGGATGGTCTGCTCGGCGACGACGGCCTGGTCAGCAATCTGCTTAACACCCTGCTGGGTGACGGCGGCTTGCTGAGCGGTCTGACCGAGGGTGAGCTGCTGGGTGAGAACGGCCTGGTGAACAACCTGCTGGACGCACTGCTGGGCGACAACGGCCTGTTGGGTGGTCTGCTGAACGGCCCGCTGCTGGGCGATGACGCCGATGGCCTGCTGAGCGGCTTGCTCGGTGGCGATGGGCTGCTCAGCGGTCTGCTGGGTGAGGGCGGTCTGCTCGGCGGCCTCACCGATGGGGACCTGCTGGATGGTCTGCTCGGTAGCGACGGCCTGGTCAGCAACCTGCTCAACACCCTGGTGGGTGATAACGGCCTGCTGGGCAATCTGACCGAGGGTGAGCTGCTGGGCGACAATGGTCTGGTCAACAATCTGCTGGCGACCCTCTTGGGTGCCAATGGCTTGCTGGGTGGACTGCTGACCCCGGAGCAGGGGGAGGGCTTGCTCGATGGCCTGCTCGGTGACAGCGGCCTGCTGAGTGGTTTGCTCGGTGACGGCGGCCTGCTTGGCGGTCTGCTCGATAACCCGACCGAAGAGGGGGCAGGTAGCCTGCTGACCAACCTGCTGGGTGAAGAGGGCCTGCTGGGCGGCCTGCTCGGCGATGGCGGATTGCTCGGCGATGGCTTGCTGGGTAATCTGGGCCTTACCGATGAGCTCAGTGGTCTGCTGGACGGTCTGCTCGGCGATGAGGGCCTGCTCGGTGGTGTGCTTGACCTGGTGAGTGGCGATAAAGGCTTGCTGGGCGGTCTGCTCGGAAAAGACAGCCTGATCGGTGGCTTGCTTGGCGATGAGGGTCTGCTCGGTGGTCTGTTGGATGCTCTTGGTCTTGGCGGGCTCTTGGGCTTCCTTGGCCTCGGTGGTGACGATGGGCTTCTCGGTATCCTGGGTGCCTCGAGCGGTGATGGCCTGGTGAGTGGCGGAGGCGATGGATTGTTTGGCAGCGAACTGTTGGGTGACGACCTGCTCGGCAGCGAGCTGCTGTCTGCTGGTGATCCGGCACCGACAGCCGACATGGCCAGCGCCGCAGAGTTTGCTATCGAGCCCTTCTCGCTGGATGATCTCCTGTCGCAGAATAACGGCTCGATGATCTGACGGGGACGACCTAGAGCGATCGTGCAATACGGCGGTATCCGGGTGAAAGCCCGGTGCCGCCGGACGAGGTTCCTGCGAGAATGTGAGAAGTTGAGTCTGGAATGATAGGAATGTGGCGCTCGGAGTTGTCATGGAGATTGGGGTTGGCGCTGCTTGTCAGCGGTTCACTATCTGTTGCGGGAATGTCTGTTACGGAAATGGCCGTTGCAGAAACGGCGGTAGCAGAAACGGCGGTAGATGAGAGGAGTGCGGCTGCAGCCTCCCAGTCTTTGGCTGAGTCTGTCTCCGCCGCCGATGGTGTGTCACCGCCGTTGGAAGGGGCGTTGACCGCCGCTGATGATGAGGCCAGTGATGGGGAGCGCGAGCGACCCACCACGGTGCTGACCCTTGAACAGCTATTGAAGCACGCCACGGTTCGCTCCACTGCCGATAAGCCGCGCGAAGACGGTTCTTTTACCGATGCTGATGCAGGCACTGTTGCTGACACGGACGCTGCCCCGGCCGCCGCCATTGACAGCGCTCCGACAACCCAATCGCAATCATCACAACAGCGCCCCGCGCTGTTTTTTTCGTTGGTGGATTTTGTGGCTATGACGGAGGCGCAGGATCGCGCCGAGCAGGCTCAATTGCAGGTGGCTGCAACGGAAGAGGCTGTACCGGAAGAGCCAATCGAGGATGCTGCTATAGCGGAAGCTGCTATAACGAAAGATAGTGTGGTGGTGGCAGAAGACCGCGGGGTAGCGGAGACACCGGTCGGCGAGGACGATATCTATGCCGACCAGCCCGCCGCGCCGCCTCTCGCGCCAGCGCCCACAGAGGCGCTTGTGGATGCGCCTGTCGATGATTTGCCTGTGGAAGAGAACGCCACGATCTCTCCGTCTCGTGAGTCTTTGACATTTGACGAACAGCCGCAGGCCCAAGAGTTTTCAGGGCCTGCAGAGGGGCTTTTTGCCCGCTTGAAAGCCACCGTTTCCGCGCCTGATACAGAAGCAGAGGAGACTGTCCCACCGCTGGATTTAAGCGCCGAGGCCCCGCTGGTGGATAGGGCAGGGGAAGGTGCTGATGAGCCCGGCGTCTCTACTTGGTCCGATGCCTCAACCTGGTCTGATGGAGTGTCGTCAGAGGCTTTCTCTCCCATTGTGGTGGAAGGCGCGTTGCTGTCTGCCTCGGATGATTTATCTGCCCCTCTGCAGCTTGCCGACGCGGTGCGCCGCGCTATTGTCAGCCATCCCGCTATCGCTGAGTCTATGGGGCGGCTGGATCAACAGGGCGAGCAGGTGGCTGTTGCCCGGGCTGGCTATTGGCCGCAAGTATCCACCGGCATCAACACCGGTTACCGCCACTCGACCGGGCGCTCGGAAGAGGCGTTCACCCTGTCTGCCTCTCAGATGCTCTACGACTTTGGCAAGGTGTCAAATGCTGTTGATGCGGCTTCCCGGGGCGTCGAGCGGGAGGAGGCCGGGTTGTGGCTGACCGTGGAAAACCTGATCCGGGAAACGGCTCATGCCTTTATTGAGGCGCGGCGCTATGAAGTACTGCTGGAGCTTGCCACCGAGCAGATCGACGCTATCGCCGACCTCGAAGCGCTGGCTACCAAACGCTCTGCGCTGGGGGCCAGCACGGCGTCGGATCAGATCCAGGCCAGGTCCCGCCGCGAGGCGGCGCGAGCTACCCAGTTGCAGATGAAGGCCCAGCGCGACCAGTGGCATCGGACATTGGAAAAGCTGATCGGCGTCGACTGGCCAGTAACCCTGGCCGAAGAGTATCCTGCCCCCCTCGAAGCGGCATGCCCCAATATCGTGGAAAATTTTGAAGCGGCGCCGCGGGTGATTATGGCGGAGGCGGGGCGCGCCGAGGCGCAGGCCGTTATTCGTCAGGCCCGCGCAGACATGCTGCCAACTTTGTCGCTGAGTGCGGATTTTGAGCATTATCTGAACAGGGAGGACGAGCGTTTGCAGCAACTGGATGATCAGGAATTTATTGTCAGCCTGAACCTCACCAGCAGCCTGTTCCAGGGCGGTGCCTTGAGCGCCCGCCGCCGGGCTGCCGACCACGCGCTGCGCAGTGCCACGGCGGCCCGCGACGCAGCGGTGCTCGAGCTGTCCCGTCTTTACCGCGAGAGCCGGGACCGGTCGGCCAGTCTGGCCAGCAGCCTGACGCTGCAGGATGACCGCCTGGCCAGTATTACGCGCACCCAGGAGCTGTACCGGCACCAGTACCTGTCCCTCGGCACCCGCACCCTGCTCGACATCCTGAATACCGAGCAAGAGATATTTCAGACGCGGCAAGATAAACACAACACGCTGTTCGATCTGCGCCGCTTGCAGATCGACTGTCTTTACAGTATCGGCGAGCTGCAGGCAGTTTTCCGTGCCAGCGCCCCACTGAGCTCTCGTGTGGAACTGAGCTCTGGAGTGGAGGTCGCACCGTGACGGTACAGTCTGTGGACACCGATCGCAGCAACGGTTTTGAGGGCTGGATCGAGGCCCTGCTGACGGTGGCCAGCCACTATCGGCTCGACTGTTCCGAGGAAAATATTCGCCTGGCAGCCGCCTGGTCAGAAGAACGTCCGTCAGAGGAAGTGCTGGGCAGACTGGCGCGGCAGATCGGCCTGAGTTGTCGGGTAATACCTTTCGATGCCAGCCAGCTGACATCCTGGCGGCTGCCTCTGGCGGTGGAGCTGGAGGATGGGCAGATAGCCGTGGTGGAGGCCATCGGTAGCGACGGCAGGCTCAGTGTGGCTCTCAGTGGCGACGGCGGCTTGCGCAGCGAGCTGTCCCGCGAGCAGCTGTGCGGGGCGGCGCGGCGTCTTGCGGTGCTGCGCCCGGCCAGAGCGGTGCCGGATGCCAGGGTGGACGACTATATCAAGCCTTACCAGCCCCATTGGTTTCGCCATATTGTGCTGCGCGATATCAAGCCTTACGGGCATGTGCTGCTGGCGTCGCTGATGGCCAATATCCTGGCCCTGGCCGGGATACTTTTTTCCCGCCAGGTCTACGACCGGGTGATTCCTGCTGAATCCATGGCCACCCTCTATGTGCTCTTCACCGGCGTTCTGGTGGCCATGGTGTTCGACTTTGTGCTGCGCAGTGCCCGTGTACGCATCACGGACCTGGTGGGCAAGCGCGCCGATCTGATCGCCTCGGACCGGGTGTTCGGCCATGCCCTGCGTATCAAGAACAGCGAGCGGCCGCGCTCTACCGGCACCTTTATCGCCCAGATACGCGAGCTGGAGCATGTGCGGGAGCTGATGACTTCCACCACCGTGACGGCGCTGGCGGACCTGCCGTTTTTCTTTCTGTTCTGTCTGATCCTCTGGTATATCGCCGGCCCCCTGGTGCTGGTGCCGGTGGCGGCGCTGGCGCTGCTGATTATTCCCGGCCTGTTGGCCCAGCGCCCCCTGCGGCGTCTGGCCAGTGAAGCCATGCGCGAGTCTTCGCTGCGCAACGCCATGTTGGTGGAGTCGGTGCAGGGCATCGAAGATATCAAGAGCCTGCAGGCAGAGCAGCGCTTTCAGCGCCAGTGGAACCACTACAATGCGGTGACCGCCGACGTCAATTTGCGCTTGCGCTTTATTGCCAACACCTTGTCGGTGTGGACCCACACCTTGCAAAACGGTGTGTTCGCCGTGGTGGTGCTGTTTGGTGCGCCGATGGTGATGGCGGGCAACCTCACGGTGGGTTCCCTGGTAGCGGGCTCGATTCTGGCATCGCGGATGATGGCGCCGATGTCGCAGATCACCCAGGTATTGAGCAAGTGGCAGCAGGCGCGGCTGGCCCTCGGTGGTTTAGATGCGATCATGGAGCGGGCGGTGGATGATCCGGGCGCCGAGCGCCGCATCCACCGGCCTGTTATCGCCGGCGACTATGAGATCGACCAAGGGGTGTTTCAGTATGATGAGGATGCGCCGCCCGCCCTCCGGGTGAAGCGGCTCACCATTAAGGCCGGCGAGCGCATCGCCGTGCTGGGGCGCAACGGGGCCGGCAAGTCGACCTTGCTGCAGGCCCTGGCCGGCATGGTCGAGCCGTCTTCCGGCGAGCTGTTGCTGGATGGTGTGCAGCTGTCGCACATCGACCCCGCCGATGTGCGCCGCGATGTGGCGCTGATGGGGCAGAACGCACGCCTGTTCCACGGCTCTATTCGCGACAACCTGCTGCTCGGCGCGCCGCGCGCGAGTGATAACGAGCTGCTGTCTGCGCTGGAAATCAGTGGCGCCGCTGAGGTCGTGCGCAAACTGCCCGCCGGCCTGGATCATGTCATCCAGGAGAATGGGCTGGGGCTTTCTGGCGGCCAGCGCCAGGCCTTGCTGTTGGCCCGATTGCTGGTGCGCCAGCCGCGGGTACTGCTGCTGGACGAGCCGACAGCGTCGCTCGATGAGACCACCGAGAAGCGTTTTATCCAACAGCTGGGCCCCTGGCTTGAAAACCGCACCCTGGTGGTGGCCACTCATCGGCAGAGCATTCTCACCCTGGTGGATCGCATCATCGTGGTGGACAACGGCCAGATACTGCTGGATGGCGCCAGGGACAATGTGCTGGGGCGGTTGATGCAGCCGGCCAGAACACGGCGCAGCGCCGCTGCTGGAGGTGGGGCATGACGTCTGCCATGGCCAGCCTGCGCCGTGCCTTGAGTCGCCGGGGCCGCGATGCTGGTGCCGGTGGGGAGAGGAGCTCCGCCGACAATGGCACCCATTACAGTGACGACATCGACGGTCTTCAGGTGGTGCGCGCTACCCGCATCACCTGGCTGTCGACGCTGGCCGTTGCGGTACTGCTGGTGTGGTCCTATTTTGCCGAGCTGGTGGAGGTATCGACGGGGGACGGGCGGGTGATTCCTATCTCCCGGGAACAGGTGATCCAGTCTCTGGAGGGCGGGATTTTGCTGGATCTGATGGTGCGGGAGGGCGATATCGTCGAGCCGAACCAGGTCCTGGCCCAGATGGACCTCACCAAAACCGAGTCGAACGTAGAGGAGAGTGCTTCCCGCTATCGGGCCACCCTTGCTTCGGTGGCGCGCCTGGAGGCGGAGGTGAATGGCACCGAGCTGGATTTTCCTGCTGAGCTGGAGGACTACCCCGACCTGATCGCCAGTGAAACCCGGCTCTACGATACCCGTCGCGAGGGGTTGCGCCAGACCCTGGCCGGGGTAGAGCGATCTCTGGCTCTGGTGCGCGAGGAGCTGGGCATTACCGAGTCTCTGATGGAGATCGGAGCCGCCAGCAATGTCGAAGTGCTGCGCCTGCGCCGACAGATTTCCGAGCTGGAGCTCAAGGCTGGCGATATCCGCTCCGAATACATGATCCTTGCCCGCGAGGAGCTGGCGAGAGCGCGGGCCGAAATGCACTCGTTGCGCTCGGTGGTGCGCGGTCGCACCGACTCGCTGTCGCGGTTGACCATCCGCTCGCCGGTGCGAGGGATTGTGAAGAATATCGAGGTCACCACCCGCGGCGGCGTGTTGCCGCCCAACGGGCGCCTTATGGAGATTGTGCCCCTCGGCGACCAGCTGCTGGTCGAGGCGCGTATCTCGCCTCGCGATATTGCCTTTATCCATCCGGGGCAGTCCGCCAAGGTCAAGATCACGGCCTACGACTATACCGTGTACGGTGGCCTCGATGGCCAGGTGGCGATGATCTCCCCCGATACCATTCGCGATGAAACCAAGCCAGATGTTTTCTACTACCGGGTGTTTATTCGCACTGACGGCGATGCTCTGGTGAATCAGGCCGGTACCCGTTTCCCCATCGTGCCCGGCATGATCGCCAAGGTGGACATTCGCACCGGCCAGAAAACAGTGTTCGATTACCTGATGAAACCGATCAATGCAGCTGGCGAGGCCCTGAGGGAAAGATAATCATGGCACTGTCGGATCTGCTGGCGCAAACGCGCCCCTTAGTTAAACAACATATTGCTGCGGTGCCCGAGCCCTGGCCTCGCTATACGCTGTTTCTCTCTTTTAGTGACGGTCGCCGCCGCGCCAGCGTGGTGCATGCCAGCGGCGAGGATATCGACCGCTTGTGGACCATGGTCGCCGCTCGCTGCCGGCGCCTGGCCGTGAGGCGGGGCCTGGAGGTGCGTTGGTTGCGTGCCGACTGGGTGACCGCTGTGCGACCACTCACCTGGGACGCGTTGCGCGACACTCTCAAAGGCTTCAAACGCAATTATTTTCGCTTCGGGCTGGCTCTGGACCCCCATTTCGACCGCGCCTTTCTGGAGGGCGAGCTTAACGGCAATGCCATGCTCTACGGTGGCAGCGGCGTGAACCATGCGGTGGTCAACGAAAAGAATTTTCGGCTCTATGCCTGCCAGCGCTTTGCCGGTCAGGAGGTGGATTTCAGTGCTGAGGGGCAGGTTTTTGCCCTCGAAACCCAGGGTGTTTTCTGTGCTGGCGATACCGCGCCGGTGCTGTTGCACCCCACGGGCCGCAAGGCCGGGCGGCGCATCCTCAAGGCCCGCGACCCAAAGGTGGTGCGGGGGATGGTCGAGCGGGGTGGGCACTATCTCGCCACCCAGGTGCAGGAGAGCGGTCGCTTCCACTACGGCTGGCACCCCTGTTTCGATCGGCCTATTGGCACCTACAACGCCCTGCGCCACGCCAGTACGGTCTACTCCATGCTGGAAGCCTGGGAGGTTACCCGCGACCCGGTGCTGCTGCGCGCCATCGAGCGCGCCCTGGACTATCTCGTCACTGAGTTGATCAAGCCGGCGACACTGGCGGACGGCGAGCAGGCTGCTTTTTTGGTGGATCGCGGTGACGAGATCAAGCTGGGGGGCAATGCGGTGTGCCTGTTGGCCCTCGCCAAATACAGCGAGCTGTTTGACAGCAATCGCTACCTGGCAATGCTGGAGGCGCTGGCGCTGGGGATTGGCGCCATGCAGGACCCGGACAGCGGTGAATTTGTGCATGTCCTCAATTATCCCGATCTGACGGTCAAGGAAGCCTTCCGCATCATTTACTACGATGGCGAAGCGGCCTTTGGCTTGATGCGCCTGTATCGCTTGACCAAGGATGAGCGCTGGCTGGCGATGGTGGAAAAGGCGTTTGACAGCTTTATCGCCCGCGAGCACTGGCGAGCCCACGACCACTGGCTGAGTTATTGTGTCAACGAGCTGACGACCTACCGTCCCGAAGAGCGCTATTTTCGCTTTGGCATTCGCAACGTCGCCGACCACCTCGATTTTGTGCTGAAGCGGATCACCACGTTCCCGACCCTGCTGGAGCTGATGATGGCCGCCCAGCAGATGATCGAGCGCCTGGAGCGCGACCCGATTCACCGCCACTTGCTGGCCGAGATCGATCTGGAAAAATTCGACAAGGCGCTGCATTTTCGCGCCGGCTATCTGATGAACGGCCATTTCTGGCCGGAATACGCCATGTATTTCCGCAATCCCCAGCGCATTCTCGGCAGTTTCTTTATTCGTCACCATGCCTTCCGGGTGCGAATCGATGATGTCGAGCACTATCTGTCGGGATTTGTCGCCTATTTCAATCACCTGCAAAGAGAAGTCAGCAATGAGCAAGATGAGCGAAGCCGTCGACCTGTTGGGCGAGTCGGGCGAGTTGGATGAGCGTCCCCTGGCAGCCGCCGGAGCTGTGGCGCGCGAGCGGGTGCTGTGTGCCAGGCTGGCGAATTTCAAGGTGGACGTGGCCCGCTTGCGCGAGCACTTCGAGCAACAGGTGAAACGTGTTGAGCCGACCCCTTACCGTGATAATCGTGTCGATTATCTGGGGTGGGCGGTAACCAGTCGCGACGGCTCCATCGATGACGGGGTCAAGCGTATTCCCACCAAAGGGGCTTCGGGCAAAACAGCGGATGGCAAGGGCAACAAGCGCGGAGTGACCCGCACGCCGATCTGCACCGGTTATCTCGCCGAGGTGATCGACCAGCTGCAGGAATTGGATTTGGCTCCCTATCGAGCCCGTTTCATGTTGCTGGAGAGTGAAGGGGAGCTGATGCCCTTCCACACCGATGCCGCCCGTGAAGCCTGGCGCCTGCATATTCCCCTGGTCACCAATCCGGAAGCCTTGTTTGAGTGGCAGTTGCCTGCGGGTGGCGTCGAAAGTGTGCACCTGCCGGCGGATGGTTCGGCCTGGCTGGTGCGGGTGGATATCCGCCACCGGGCAATCAATCTCAACGGCGCAGCGGGTGGTCGGGTACATCTGTTGATGGGGCTGGGGAAGCCTCCGGCGGGCGAGCAGTTGGCGGCACCGCATCGAGTACTGCCTGCGTGATGCCTGTTAGAGCCGGAAATCGTTCGTTTGCACTGAAATGACGGTTGCCACGGCTTGTGGTTTGGGTGGTGAATCAATACCATTAATCGTTTGGATCGTCTCCTGACAGGTAGGTTTTTTGTGCGTCTTTCCTTGTGTCTTCCCGTTCTGTTCGCTCTCTCCGTCGGCTGTGTCCAGCAACCTGTTCAACAGCGCCAGGCGCACCAGTTGCCACCGCTGCCGGCAGAAGAGCCACCGGCAGAAAAGCTTTCGGCAGAAGGACCCGCTGCGTCCCCGGCAGGAGTACAGCAGGCTGCGGTGTCTGTTGCCGATGAGCGCCCCCCGGTTTTGCCACCGCCTCTGTCTGCGCAGCAGATCAGTGCAGGGCAGTGCTGGGTGTACGCACCGATCAGACCGCGCCCGGTGGACGATACGGTAGAGGTTGTCGTCAAAGACTCCAGTACGCGTATTTCCGTCACCCCGGCGGAGATTCGCCAGGGCTATCGGCAGGTGGTGACCCGCGAGGGCGTCACTACTTATCGCATCGTGCCGGCGACCTTCAAGGAGGTCACTGAGCAGGTGATGGTGAAGCCGGAGACACCGCGTATTGTGGTGGTGCCAGCAGTCTACGAAGAGCGCGAGGCCGTGCTGACGGTCGAAGAGCCCCGCACGGTGCTGGAGCCGTGTCGCGCAGCGGGTACTCGCTACGGTCAGAACACTGGCGCCATGGCGTTTTGTGCCAAAGAATTGCCGGGTCGCGAGGAACTGGTCAAGGTGCAGGTAATGGTGAGCCCGGAAACCACCCGAGTGGAATACGAGCCGGCAGAATACAAGACGGTGACCCGCTGGGTGGTGGATCAGCCAGCCCAGGTCATCGAGGTGAGCACCGAGCCTGAGGTGGTGGATGTCCCGGTCAAGGAAGTGGTGACGCCGGAGAAAACCCGTCAACATCGGGAGCCGGCGCAGACTCGCCAGCTGACCGTCACCCGCTATGAGGGTGAGCCGGAAGTTGTGGCTCGCCGGGCTCTGTGCGATCACGAGATCAAGGAGTCTCTGGTGCGCCGGCTTCAGCAAGAGCTGTCGTCCCGCGGCTACACGCCAGGGACTCTCGACGGCCTGCTGGGGCGCAATACCATCGCGGCACTGACCGACTTCCAGACTGGCAATGGCCTGGCGGTGGGAGCTCTGACCTATGAGAGCCTGGAGGCGCTTGGGCTTTCGGAAGAGGGCTTTTAAGAAGGTTAGTGACTATGATCAGGCTGTTTGCCAAACAGG
>JALNZZ010000028.1 GCA_023229065.1 Porticoccaceae bacterium | reverse complement strand
TTGGTAAACTGGGCTGGACCGCCGCCTTTATCTACGCCTCCTGTGCCGCTCTGCGCCTGGCTCGTTTCAACACCCAGGTCGACGTTGTCGACAAACGCTATTTTATCGGCCTGGCAAGCCCGTCTGCTGCCGCCCTGGTGGCTGGCATGGTGTGGAGTGGTTACGGCGAGCAGCCGTCCACCGCGTTGGCGCTGCTCGCGGCTTTGGTAACGGCAACCGCCGGCCTGCTGATGGTATCCAACCTGCGTTATAAAAGCCTCAAAGGTATGGACCTCAGGGGGCGTGTTCCTTTTGTAGTTATTTTGGCCGTGGCGCTGGTGGTGGCCGTCATCCTTATCGATCCGGCTCGGATGTTGCTGGGATTGGCGGTGATCTACGCCTTGTCCGGCCCGGCCCTGTGGGTTCACCAGAGGCACAAGGCCCGCAGGCGGAGAGCATTTTCTAATGCCACTGCAGATAGCAACGTTACTGACAGGCCAGCTGACGACCAGCGGTGAAGCCTTTTTTATCGCGCCTTGCCGATTGCAAACCCCGTCAGGCAGGGGGAAAATTCCCGCGATCGGCGACCCCAGACAGGAGCTTATGAATGACCAAAGACCGCCTCATTATTTTTGACACCACCCTGCGCGATGGTGAGCAGAGCCCCGGCGCTTCCATGACCCGGGATGAAAAGCTGCGCATTGCTCGCAATCTGGAGAAGTTGCGTGTGGATGTCATCGAGGCAGGCTTCGCTATCTCCAGTCCCGGCGATTTCGAAGCGGTAAAAGCCATCGCCGACACCATTGTCGACAGCACAGTGTGCAGCCTCGCACGGGCGGTCAGGCCCGATATCGAGCGCGCTGCCGAGGCGCTTAAAGGTGCTAAGCGTGCGCGTATCCACACCTTTATTGCCACCTCGCCTATTCATATGGAATACAAGCTCCAAATGCGCCCGGAGCAGGTGCTGGAGCAGGCTGTCAGCGCTGTGAAGCTGGCCCGCAACCTGGTGGGCGATGTGGAATTCTCCCTGGAGGATGGAAGCCGCACCGAGTTTGAGTTTGCCTGTCGCGTCATCGAGGCGGCTATCGATGCCGGTGCCGGCACCATCAATATTCCCGATACTGTCGGCTACGGTGAGCCGGAAGAGTACGGTGCCATGATCGGCCGTTTGATTCAGGCCGTCCCCAACGCCGACAAGGCAATCTTCTCGGTGCATTGCCACAACGATTTAGGGTTGGCGGTGGCCAACTCCCTGTCGGCAGTGTTGAACGGCGCCCGCCAAGTGGAGTGCACCATCAACGGCCTCGGCGAACGGGCAGGCAATGCTGCGCTGGAAGAGATCGTGATGGCTGTTCGCACCCGCAAAGACCGCTATCCGGTGGAAACCGGTATCGATATCAGCCATATCGTACCCACCTCGCGACTGGTGTCGAGCATCACGGGTTTCCCTGTGCAGCCCAACAAGGCTATTGTCGGCGCCAACGCTTTTGCCCACGAGTCTGGCATTCACCAGGATGGCGTGCTCAAGCACCGCGAGACTTACGAGATCATGCGCGCCCAGGATGTGGGCTGGGGCGCCAACCGCATCGTGCTTGGCAAGCTGTCCGGTCGTGCTGCCTTCGCCAGTCGCCTTGAAGCGCTGGGCATCAGCTTTGATACCAAGGAAGAGTTGGCCGCCGCCTTCGCTCGCTTTAAAGAGCTGGCGGACAAGAAGCGGGAAATCTACGACGAAGACTTGCAGGCCCTGGTATCGGAAGTACAGAGTCAGGAGCTGCCGGAAAAATACAGCCTGGTCACCATGGAAGTGGTCTCCCGCACCGGTCAGGCCCCCCGCGCCGATCTTGCCATTCGGGTTGATGGCGATTTGCAGCGGGTTGTGGCGGAAGGCGATGGTGCCGTGGACGCTATTTTCAAGGCCATCGAAAAGCTGGTGAACAGCGAGACCAACTTGCAACTGTACTCGGTGAATGCTGTAACGGAAGGCACCGAGGCGCAGGGGGAAGTCACCGTGCGGCTGGAAAAAGAAGGCCGTATCGTCAATGGCCAGGGCGCCGATACCGATGTATTGGTAGCCAGCGCCCGCGCCTATCTCCATGCCCTCAACCTGCTGGTGACACCGGGTCGCCTCCATCCCCAGCTGGAGGGGGTGTGACACTGTGTTGACCACCGGGGCAGCCAGCGCCAGGCGCAACTGGTATCTCGCCAGTCTGGGTATTGTGCGCTATGTGCCTCGGGACGAAGTGGTGCCTGACGAGGCACCGGATGACAGCGTCTCTCGGCAGCATGTGTCTCCTCTGGAGGAGGTGAGAGATGCCCCAGCACCAGCAGAGGCGGATGTCGTCCGTCAGGGGGCCAGAGGTGCCGAGGTGCTTGCGGCCCTGGATAGCGCCCCCAGTCTGGTCCGTCCCCAGGAAATGGGCAGTTCGGACCGGGTGCGCTCCGCTAACAAGGGCCCCCTAGCTGTTCCGGCCGCAGCTGGGATCGAGCCCAGCGCCGAGCCTTTCCTGTGTCGGCTCGGATTCTGGCAGCCCGCCTCGGTAGCCGTGATAAGTGCCATGCCCCCCGCCCAGAGGCCGACGCCGGTACAGATCACCATGCTCACCAATCTGCTCAAGGCCATCGGTGCTGTGGGGCAGGGTCTGCCCTCTGTGGATCTGATTGATTGGCCGCCGTCCTCGGGGCTCGGCTTGCAAGGGGGTGCCACCCTCGCTGCTGCCCGGGAATATCTCAGCGTGTTTCTCCAGGCCAAACAGCGCCTGCAGAATTATGAAACCGTACTGTTGATGGGCGAGGTCGCCGCGCGGGCCTGCGGCATCGATGCCACATTTGAAGCGGGCTACCAACACGACTTTGCCTGGGGTGGCCGGGGAATCGTTACCCACTCGCTGCACGATATGGAGAAGACGCCGTCCCTCAAGGCCGAAACCTGGCAGGCCATTCGCTTTTTGGCCGACTGAGTTTGTGCCGATAAGCCTGTTGTAAAAGGGGCTTTTGCAAGCGGATTTTGTGCCTAAACTCATTTGGAGTTTGATGCTATGAGCGCCGTTATTCGCGATGCCATTCCCGCCGACCTCTCCGCGCTAGTCGCCATTGACAGTGCTGTCACGCCCTTTCCCTGGAGTCGCGGCCAGCTTGCCGAGAGCCTCGCTAATCATCGGGTACTGATGCTGGAGGAAGATGGTGTTGCTGCGGGCTTTTTGATTTTTAATCGCGTGCTGGATGAGGCTGAGCTGTTCAACGTTGTGGTCTGCCGTACGCGGCAGGGAAGGGGTTACGGCGCGGCCTTGGTAGCACGCTTGATCGAACTGAATCGCTCCCATGCCCGCAGTATCTTTCTTGAAGTGCGAGCATCGAATCAGCGCGCCATCGACCTCTATCAGCGTATGGGATTCACTCGCCAGGGTACCCGCAAGGGATACTACCCGGCATTGCCTGGGGCGGCGGAGCAGCCTCGCGAAGATGCCTGGATTATGGCCTATGTCTATTGACAGAATTCCAGTCGGGGTCAGCAGTTGCTTGCTGGGTAATCCTGTGCGCTATGACGGCGATCACAAGCGCAATAGTTATATTGTCGACACGCTTACGGCGTATTTTGATTTTCACCCTTTCTGTCCTGAGGTCGGTATTGGGCTCGGGGTCCCGCGACCGCCCATTCGCCTGGTGATGATGGATAATGAGCTGCGTGTCGTCGGCGTCAAAAACAAAAAACAGGACGTCACTGATGCGCTCAAAGCCTACAGTCTGGCGCGGGAGTCAGAGGTGGCACAACTGTCGGGATTTATTTTCAAGAAGGGATCCCCTAGCTGCGGTACAGAAGGGGTGGCAATCTTCGACACCAGTGGCGCGGTGGTGGCCAGCGGAGCAGGTTTGTTTGCCGCCGCTATCATGGCGCGCTTCCCTGCTTTGCCAGTGGTTGAAGAGAGGCATTTGCAGGAGACGCTGCTCAGGGAGAATTTTGTCGAGCGGGTGATTATCTATCACCAGTGGCGTACCGGGGTTGCTGCGGCACCGACAGCCCAGGCGCTGGCTGCTTTTCATGCCAGGCTCGAGTCCAGTCTGACAAGTCGCGACGGCGACTGTGCCCGTAGGTTGGGAGAGCTGGTGGCTAATGCCTCGGGTGAAGGGGGTGATCTTGCCCGCCTGGCTGACGACTATATCGCCGCAGCCATGGCCTGCCTGCGCCAGCCCGCTTCACAGCCAGCCCATTTCACAGCATAGTATAGCCGCGCAGCGGATTAGCGAATTTCCGTTGTCTCACGATGCTCTCTTAAAGGGGAGCTAAGCAGCTCGAAAGAGAGTTAAGCAGGAAAGCGTCACTATGAACAATTCAGGTAAGAAAGCTTCCTCTTTTCCCTGGCACCTGCTGGCATTGGATCTGGTTGGTGCAGCGCTGGTGGCCTGGGGCGTCTATTTGTTTATCGGCGGAGAGGGCGGGCCGACCTATATTATCATTGGATTTTTAATGATGGTGCCGTTTGCTGTTTACATCATTAACCGAGCTCAGGGACACGGCCGTACCCAACAGAACCAAGAGGAAGATTGATGATATGGAAAGTGTAGCCTTTAGTTTTGCCTATTGGCACTGGATATTGCTCGGCATCGCCCTGGTGGTAGCGGAGATCTTTCTCAGCGGCTTTACAGCGCTGTGGTTCGGTCTCGGAGCCATTCTCTGTGGTCTTCTGCTGTGGTTGATGCCCGGTATGTCCGTTGCCGTACAACTGCTGCTGTGGCTGCTGTTTTCCTGCGGGTTTGCGATTTTTTGGTTCCGCTATTTCAAGCCTCGTATGGTACATAAAACCAAGGCCGGTATTGCGCGTGAAGCGGTCATCGGTACCTCCGGTATGGTAATTCAGGTGCCGGTGGCAGACGGTCGCGGTCGGGTCCGTTTTACGCTGCCGGTGCTCGGTGACGACGAGTGGGAGTTTATCTGTGAACAGCCTGTGCAGTTGGGTGACCGGGTGCACATCAAGGACTTTTCAGGCAATGCCCTGGTTGTAATCAAACTGTAGGTCATCAAATATTCCCAATACCAATATTCTCAACAACTGTATTCTCAACAACTGTGCGGAGAACAACAAATGGATGGATCGATTGTATTGCTGGCGCTGCTGTTTCTCGCCGTGGTCACCCTGGTCAAAGGGGTGAGATTGGTGCCTCAGGGCAGCAAATGGGTAGTGCAGCGGCTCGGGAAATATGACCGAACCCTGGGGCCAGGGCTGAACTTTACTATCCCCTATATCGAAGCAGTGGCCTACAAAATCACCAGTAAAGATATCGTTCTGGATATTCCTTCTCAGGATGTGATCACTCGCGACAACGCGGTGATCGTTGCCAACGCGGTGGCCTATATCAATATCCTGTCGCCGGAAAAGGCAGTGTACGGTATTGAAAACTATGAGGTCGCGATCCAGACCTTGGTGCAGACGGCGCTGCGTTCGATCGTTGGCGAGATGGATCTGGACGAGGCGCTGTCCTCCCGGGAGCGCATCAAGGCGCGGCTTAAAAACGATATTTCCGACGATATTGCCGACTGGGGTATTACGCTCAAGACCGTGGAAATTCAGGATATCAATCCATCGCAGACCATGCAAAGAGCCATGGAAGAACAAGCTGCTGCCGAGCGTCAGCGCCGCGCCACCGTGACCCGCGCGGATGGTGAAAAACAAGCGGCAATTCTCGAGGCTGAAGGGCGGCTGGAAGCCTCGCGCCGCGATGCTGAGGCCAAGGTGGTGCTCGCCGAAGCGACCCGGGAAGCGATCGAGAAAGTCACCGAGGCCATACAGGACAAGGAGCTGCCCGCTGTTTTCCTGCTCGGCGAACGCTATGTGGAGGCGATGAAAGATATGGCTTCTTCTCCCAACGGCAAGCTGGTGCTATTGCCGGCGGACTTGCCAGCCGCAGTGCGGGGGTTGATGAATAGCGGCAAGTAACGCTTGTGGGCCCGGCATGGCGGCGGACAATACGTGAGCACAAATTGTGTGATGAGCACCGTATTGTCCGCCGTCTTCTCGACAGGGATATTCTGCCGCCAGCTCAGCTGGAGGAGGCTCTCGAGCGCGCCCGCTCGGTGGTGGTCGCCTGTCGGACCCAACCCGACCAACCGTTCGTGGACGAACTACTGCAGGAATTCAGCCTTTCCAGCGAGGAAGGGGTGCTGCTTATGTGTCTGGCGGAATCTCTGCTACGGGTACCCGATGCCGCCACCGCTGACCGTCTGATCGCCGACAAAATCGCCGCCGGGCACTGGCAGCAACACCGCAACCTCGATCAACCTGGACTGGTCAATGCGGCGGTCTGGGGCCTCGCGTTGACCGGTCGCTGGGTCGATCTGGAGCGGACCGACGTCAACCTGTTGCAGCGCCTTGTCGGCCGCCTGGGAGAGCCTCTGGTGCGCGCTGCCATGCGCAAGGCCATGAAGGTGATAGGCGAACATTATGTGTTTGCCGAATCTGTGGCCGCGGCTCTTCAGCGAGCTGAAAAACAAGAAACATTGTTGCATTCCTACGACATGCTTGGCGAAGGCGCCCGCAGCGCTGAGGATGCACAGCACTACTGGCACGCCTATGCCGACGCCATCACCGCGCTGGGTCAGGCGCAACGCGGCGAACGGGCCGTAGAGCTGCGCGACGGCATTTCGGTGAAGCTCTCCGCCCTCCATCCCCGCTACGAATTCGCCCAATCGGGGCGTGTCATGGATGAGCTGCTGCCGCGCCTGCGCGAACTGTGCCTGATGGCACAAACCGCCGGGATCAGCCTGACGGTGGATGCGGAGGAAGCGGATCGTCTCGACCTGTCGCTGGACCTCATCGCGGCGCTGGCCTTTGACCCGGCTCTGAAACACTGGCAGGGATTGGGTTTGGCGGTACAAGCCTATCAAAAGCGCGCTCTGCCCCTGTGCCAATGGCTGGCGGCACTGGCGCGGGAGAGCGGCCAGCGCCTGATGGTGCGACTGGTCAAGGGCGCCTACTGGGACACCGAAATCAAGCGCGCGCAACAACTGGGCCTACTCGATTACCCGGTGTTCACCCGCAAGGTTCACACCGACCTCAACTATCTGGCCTGCGCACAACAGCTTCTGGACGCCGCGCCCCATCTTTTTCCTCAATTCGCCACCCATAACACCGGCACTCTGGCGCTGGTGGCAGCACTGGCGGGCGAGCGCCCCTTTGAGTTGCAGCGCCTGCACGGCATGGGCGAAGCACTTTACGCGCACTTGCCGCAGTTGTTGCCGAACCATCGGCCTGCCGTCAGAGTCTACGCCCCGGTGGGCCGCCATCGCGAACTGCTGCCCTATCTGGTGCGGCGGCTGCTGGAAAACGGCGCCAACAGCTCGTTTATTCACCATTTTCTCGATGACGAAGTACCGCCAGCCGAGTTGCTGCGCAATCCGCTGGCGCAGACGGCGGACATCGAACCCCATCGCCATCCGCACATCCCCTTGCCACGGCAGTTGTACCGGATGGCCGGGGAAGAGCGCGATGCCAGTGCCGGGCTGGACCTGAGCGATGTCGCCACTGTCGCTACTCTCGAGCGGGTCTGCGAGGATGTGTTGGCCGCCACCTGGCAGGCGACGCCGATGCTGATTAACACCGCAAACCACGAACAAAGTGCCCAGCCGGTGACTTGTCCCGCCGATACCCGGCGCACGTTGGGAACAGTAGTGGCCACCGCGCCAGCGCAGGCCCTTGAAGCCCTGGAGACTGCTCTCGCAGCACAACCGGATTGGGACGCACAAGGCGTCGAGAGTCGCGCCCGGTTGCTCGACGCCATGGGCGACATGCTGGAGGCCAACAGCCAGCGCTTGATCGCCCTGCTCGCCCAGGAGGGCGGCCGAACCCTGCGCGACGGTATCGACGAAGTACGCGAGGCGGTGGATTTCTGCCGTTACTATGCGCTGCAAGCGCGCCGGACTTTGAATGAGCGCCGGCTGCCCGGTCCCAGCGGCGAGGACAACCGCCTGAGCCTGCATGGGCGCGGTGTGTTTCTCTGCATCGGTCCGTGGAATTTTCCGCTGGCGATCTTCACCGGCCAGCTCGCCGCCGCGCTGGTGGCCGGCAACACCGTGCTGGCCAAACCCGCTGAAGCTACGCCGCTGGTGGCAGCGGAGGCGGTGCGGCTGTTCCGCGCAGCCGGGCTACCGCCGCAAGTCTTGCAACTGCTGCCCGGTTCAGGGGCGGTGATAGGTGATGCACTGCTGTCCGACCCGCGCCTGGCCGGTGTCGCTTTTACCGGTTCGACGGCGACGGCACGCCATATCAACCGCCAGCTCGCGGCCCGCGATGGTGCCATTGCCACTCTGATCGCCGAAACTGGAGGCCAGAACGCTATGCTGGTAGATTCCACCGCCTTGCCGGAGCAGGTGGTGGACGACGTGATCACCTCAGCCTTTCACAGCGCCGGCCAGCGCTGTTCGGCACTGCGGGTGCTGTTTCTGCAGGAAGACATCGCCGACGAGTTCAGTGAGCGGCTGGTGGCCGCATTGCGAGAGCAACGTCTTGGCGACCCGGCGCGCATCGCCACCGATATCGGGCCGGTCATTGACGAGCGCGCCCGGAACAAGTTGCTGGCCCACATCGAGCGCATGACAGGGGATGCGCGGCTGCTCGGGCGGCTGGAGATTCCGGCGGGGCTCGAGAACGGCAATTTCGTAGCACCGCATATCTTCGCCATCGAGCGCCTGGATCAGCTTCAGGAAGAGGTATTTGGGCCGATCCTGCATGTAATTCGCTACCGCAGCGACGGCCTGGACGATGTTATCAGCCAGATCAACGGCTGCGGCTATGGCCTGACCCTGGGCATCCACAGCCGCATCAGCGGCTTCGCCAACGAGGTGTTCCGCCGCACCCGGGTGGGCAACACCTACGTCAACCGCACCATGATCGGCGCGGTGGTGGGCTCGCAACCCTTTGGCGGCCAGGGCCTGTCCGGCACCGGCCCCAAAGCAGGAGGGCCACACTACCTGCTGCGCTTTGTCACCGAAAAGAGCTGGAGCGAAAACCTCAACGCCCGCGGCGGCGATCCCGATCTGCTCAATTTGCGCGAGACGTGACAGGCGTTGCCAGACCGGGTGACAGCTACCGGCTCCTCTCTGTCACCGCTCCTTATTGTTCCTCATAGCTCGACAGGGGTGGGCAACTGCACACCAGGTTGCGATCGCCGTACACGTTGTCGATGCGGTTCACCGCAGGCCACACTTTGTGATCTCGCAGCCAGGGCGCTGGACGGGCAGCGATTTCGCGGCTGTAGGGCCGCTGCCAGTCGTCTGCCAGTACGTCGTCCTGGGTGTGGGGAGCATTTACCAACGGGTTGTTATCCGCTGGCCACTGCGCCGCCAGCACCTGGTCGATTTCGGCGCGAATGGTCGTCATGGCAGTAAAGAAGCGCTCGAGCTCTTCCAGTGATTCACTTTCGGTGGGCTCGATCATCAGGGTGCCGGGCACGGGGAATGACATGGTGGGGGCGTGAAAGCCAAAGTCCATCAGGCGCTTGGCAATGTCCTCCTCGCTGATACCACTTTTTTCCTTGAGCTCTCGCAGGTCAATGATGCACTCATGGGCCACAAAGCCGTTGCGACCGGTGTACAGCACCGGGAAGATGGCATCGAGTTTTTTTGCCAGATAGTTGGCATTGAGAATGGCTACCTGAGTAGCCTTCTTTAGTCCTTCTGCGCCCATCATGGTGATATACATCCATGAGATGGGCAGGATGGAGGCGGAGCCCCAGGCAGCGGCAGAGATGGCGCCGCTGTTGCTGTCATTGCCGGGGACCGGAGTGACAGGGTGGCTGGGCAGGAACGGCGCCAGATGACTTTTGACGCCGATGGGGCCGACACCTGGACCGCCGCCACCGTGGGGAATGCAAAAGGTCTTGTGCAGGTTGAGGTGCGAGACGTCGCCGCCAAACTTGCCCGGCTCGGCGATGCCGACCAGGGCGTTGAGGTTGGCGCCGTCGATGTAAACCTGACCGCCGTGCTGGTGTACCAGTTCGCACATGCGGCTAATATCTTCTTCAAAAACGCCGTGGGTAGAGGGGTAGGTGGCTACCAGGGCTGCCAGCTGCTCGCTGTGTTCCACTACCTTGGCCTCGAGGTCCGCCAGGTCCACATTGCCGCGACTGTCGCACTTCACCACCACGACGCGCATGTCCACCATCTGGGCGCTGGCCGGGTTGGTGCCGTGGGCAGAGGCCGGGATCAGGCAGATATTGCGGTGGTGGTCGCCGCGGCTCTGGTGATATTTCTTGATAGCTATCAGCCCGGCGTACTCGCCCTGGGAGCCAGCGTTGGGCTGCAGAGAGACGGCGTCGTAGCCAGTGCACACTGCCAGCATGCGCTGCAGTTCTTCAAACAATTGCCGGTAACCTTGCGCCTGATCCGCTGGCGCAAAGGGATGGAGTTCGGCAAATTCCGGCCAGGTGATGGGCATCATCTCGGCGGTGGCATTGAGTTTCATGGTGCAGGAGCCGAGCGGGATCATGCTGTGGTTGAGCGCGATATCGCGGGCTTCCAGGCGCTTGAGATAGCGCAGCATTTCCGTCTCGCTGTGGTGGGTATTGAACACCGGGTGGGTGAGAAAGGGAGACTCCCGGCGCTGCTCTGCACTGATGCCAGCGGCCTGTGGCGCGGTGCTGAAGTCCACTTCCTTGCAATCGAAAATAGCCAATAATTGTTTGACCAGTTCCGGAGTGCTGGTTTCGTTGAGGCTGATACCAATGGCGTCGGAGCCCACCGGGCGCAGGTTGATGCGCGCCGCCAGGGCCGCGTCGAGGATGGCTCGCTGACGGGCGCCGACTTCTACCGTGAGGGTGTCGAACCAGCTGTGGTGGCGCAGCGTCAGGCCGCCGGCGAGCAGCCCGTCCGCCAGGTAATTGGCAAGAGTATGAATGCGCAGGGCTATCTGGCGCACGCCCTCGGGGCCGTGGTAGACAGCATAGAAAGCGCTGATCACCGCCAGCAGTACCTGAGAGGTACAGATATTGGAGTTGGCCTTTTCGCGGCGAATATGTTGCTCGCGGGTCTGCATGGCCATGCGCAGGGCCGGCTTGCCACGGCTGTCGATAGAAACGCCGATGATGCGACCGGGTGCTGACCGCTTGTAGGCATCGCGGAAGGCAAAGAAGGCTGCGTGGGGGCCGCCGTAGCCCATGGGCACACCAAAGCGTTGGGCGCTGCCGATCACTACGTCGGCACCCAGCTCGCCGGGTGCGCGCAGCAATGCCAGGCTCATCAGGTCTGCAGCCACGATTGCCAGAGCATCATGGCCGTGAATGATCTCGATCTGGCTGGCGATAGCTTCAATATTACCTTCACTGCCGGGGTATTGGAGCAGGGCGCCAAAATAGTCACCGTCAGTCAGGTCTGCGGCGGGGTCGCCTTCAATCACCTCGAAGCCGTAGTGCTCGGCACGGGTTCTGACCACCGCGAGAGTTTGCGGGTGACAGTGGCGGGAGACAAAAAAGCGGTCGCTGCGGTTCTTGCGCTGCTGGCGCTTGGCCATCGCCATGGCCTCGGCGGCGGCGGTGGCTTCGTCGAGCATGGAGGCATTGGCCATTTCCATGCCGGTAAGGTCCATCACCACTTGCTGGTAATTGAGCAGTCCTTCCAACCGGCCTTGGGCGATCTCCGGCTGGTAAGGAGTGTAGGCGGTGTACCAGCCGGGGTTTTCCAGCACGTTGCGAAGAATTACTGGCGGCGTCACTGTCGAGTGATAGCCCATACCGATCAGGGAGGTGAACAGCTGATTGTTGGCAGCGATGCTCCGCAGCTTTTGGAGAGCCGCCTGCTCGCTCATGGGCGGAGCGAGGTCGAGACTGTCCTGCTTGTGGATGGTGGCGGGCACCACCTTCTCCATCAGATCGTCGAGTGAGGTGGCCCCTAGCGTTTCCAGCATAGCGGCAATCTGCCGGTCATCGGGGCCTATATGGCGGCCGATAAAGGTATCGTGACCCATAAGTGATTGAATAGCAGATGAATCCGGCATGATTGTTCCTGTGGCAAGAAAGATGGCGCAGCGTGCGGGGAGGTAGGGCACCGTAGGCCGGTGCAACGAAGCCGACCATTTTACCAAGGCCATCAGCGGGGCGGCAAACGGTATGTATTTTGGCCTCGCGGTGTTAAGGCGCAAAGCGCCTGTTACCAGCCGGTCGAAGCATCAGCGCTGGGATGGCACTACAATGACGGGTATGAATCCGTGGAGGAGCCATGACAGACAGAATTGCCGTCAGGGATGAGTTGGCGGGGTTGCTGGACGAAGTGCGCCACTGTCGCTATTGCCAGGATCTGCCCCTCGGCCCCAATCCCGTGCTGAGGGTGGACAGCGGCGCCCGCATCCTGGTGATTGGCCAGGCGCCCGGTACGCGAGTACACAATACCAGCATTCCCTGGAACGACCCCAGCGGCGACCGCTTGCGCGAATGGATGGGGGTGGATCGCGCCACTTTTTATGACCCGACTCGCATCGCCATCATGTCCATGGGGTTTTGCTATCCGGGCCGGGGGCGTTCGGGAGATCTGCCGCCCCGGCCAGAGTGCGCACCGCGCTGGCATCACAAATTGCTGGAGCACATGCCGGCTATTGAGCTGGTACTGCTAATTGGTCAGTACGCCCAGCGCTATTATCTGCGCGAGTGGGAGTTGGGGCGCTTTACGACGCTCACCGAGACGGTGCGTCACTGGCGTGACTTCAGCCTGCCGGATCGTCCCCGCTGCTTCCCCCTCGTTCATCCATCGCCGCGCAATCGCCTGTGGCTGCAGCGCAACCCGTGGTTTGAAGCCGAGGTGGTGCCAGCGTTGCGGGAGCAGGTTGCTCCGTTGGTAACTCAGTCCGCCGCTCGTGGGCGCTAGACTGCAGCCATACCCCCAATTATTGAGCAGGAGCGCTTTCGATGGCGCGGAGAATCCCGTGCACCAGCTCGGGGCTGGATACTACCTCGACAATGCCATTGACGATAAATTGTACTCCCACGCAGAGGATCAAAAAGCCCATGATCTTGGTCATGGCGTGCAAGCCATTCACCCCCAGCACTTTCACCAGGCGGGTGGAGAGGCGCAAAGTGGTGTAGACCATTACCGCCACCAGCAGGATGCCCACGATGATGGAGATAAAGTCCACCCAGCTTCGAGCCATGGAGGTGAGACCGATAGTGACGGAAATAGCGCCAGGCCCCGCCAGGCTCGGCATGGCCAGGGGGGTGAAAGAGACGTCGCGCTTGTGTTTTGACTCCAGGTGCTCGGCTCTGGTCTGGACGCCGCCATCCTTGGGGTAGAGCATTCGCATCCCCACGCCGGCCACCAGAATGCCTCCGGCAATCCGCAGACCGGGTAGCGACAGACCAAAAAATGTCATGATAAAGGTGCCGCCCACCAAAAAAGCCACCAGAATGCAGATCATGTAAATCACAGCTTTGCGCGCTTGTTCGCGGCGCTCAGCGTTGGTGTCGCCCTCGGTGATGGCGAGAAACATCGGTGCGGTGCTGAACGGGTTGATGATCGGTAGTAGAGCGATAACAGTGGCTATGGCAAGTTGCATTATGACCTGGCTGAGTGGGCTATCATTGGCCCGGCATTCTAGCCCTGGTTGCGTCTATCATGAAAGGTTGAGGTAGAGCGCGGTGTTACCTGTCTTGGAGGAGCAGGCATGTCGAACACATACAAAAAGGTCAAGCCGTGTACTCACTAAAGCGCAAGGGTGATTATCGTCTGCAGCTGTCCCGTACCTTGAAAAAACCGGGCCGCTACAAGGTGGAGCTGTATCTGTTTACGCCTCACGAGACCAGTTTTTCCAGCTGGACACTGTCGGAGGCCCAATTCTATTTTGGCTCTGTCATCCACCGCTATGGGCTGCTTGGGCAGCCCTCCGCGAACCGTGCGGGTAAAGATAGCGAAGGTTATTCGCTGCTGTCTCCCCATTACGAGATTATGTATGGCTCCTGGCTGTTCCAATACAAAGCCTCTATGGACAGACTGCGCCAACAGTTACAGGCTGCGGGCACAGCCTCCGCTGAACCTGTTTCCCGGGCGCTGCGCTTAAGCGAAACCTTTGCCCAGCGACTGCGTCGCTCGACACCGGAGCAAAATCGCCAGCAGCGCTATTTTCGGCAGATGGATATTTATTTTTCCTGGTACGCGGAGCAGTTTTTGCTCGAATGCATGACCCTGCCAGAGTTTGACGAGCTTGATGCAGAATTAAAGAGCTCAGTCGAGGCATTTCTGCGCAAAGAATATTTACTGCGCAAGGAACGCGAGTATACGGACGAATTTCGCGGCAGCCCCACCCGTGTCTGGAACCGCATGAGTTTGTACAAACGGCTGCTGGAGTACCCGGTGCTGCTGCGACTCAATATTACCGAACTGGGAGCCGGTACTCGCAAGTTGGTTAAGGCCGTCTCCACCACAGTGATCATGTCGCTGTTCACCTACCTGCTGTTCAATGCCAGAGGCGTGAGCCAGCTGTCAGTGGCCCTGCTGCTGGGTATTGCGCTGATCTATGCCATCCGCGACCTGCTGCGCGACGATATGATCAGCATGATGACTCGCTGGCTGCGCAAGGGCAGGCCGCGCTGGAGAATTCGTCTGCTGATGCCATACACCAGGCAGCAACTGGCCCAGCAACTGACCTGGCTGACCTACCGCCGGCTCGGGGAACTGCCCCGCGAAGTGGCTGAGCACTCCGGCAAGTGGGCCATCAGCGAGGAGCGCCAGGTTGTCTGCTATCGCTCACTCCTCACCCTGGACAAGGCCGCCCTGGCGCAAAATGAGATTCAAGAGCGCCTCAGCCTGGACTGCGAACTGCTCTGTGAAATGATCCAGGCACCCCGTAACCAGCTGTTTGTGGTGGCGGATGAACAAGATCCCTTTGCCGATATTCAGGCCCATGTCATCGAGAAACAGCACGATTACAACCTGTTGCTGGTATACACGGACCCGGGCGAAACGCACTCCAGTGCCCAGCGCTGGCGCATACGCCTGGGTGCCAACGGAATTGTGCAATGTGAAAGTAAAAAGCTGACCTGGCCTGCTGCGGATGCGCAAGAGCGTAGCTAGCCCCTCCAGGTTCGTACAGAAAGCAGTTGTGGCGGTTTGCATCAATTGTGGTTAATTGCATCAGAGGTGGGGCGCAGCTATAATCGAACAAACCTTGAGGAGCATTGACATGGCCACGAGTAGCATCCGTTTGGATCAAGATCTTATCGAGAAGGCAACCATAATAGCCAAAGCGCTTAACCGTACGACTCCCAAGCAAATTGAGCACTGGGCGAAGATCGGTGAAATGATGGAAGACAACCCAGACTTACCCTATGAATTTGTCAGGCAGGCCATCATAGCGAAAGCAGAGCGAGAAGCCGGTAAGCTGGAGGCTTACGACTTTGGCTAAGGCCACCCGTGTTTTACAGTCTCCGACCTTTAAGAAAGCAGTAAAAAAACTTAAAGCGAACCAGAAAGAAGACCTAGATGAGGCCGTCAAGGCGCTGATGGCCAATACTGATCTTGGGGAACAGAAAAAAGGCGATCTCGCTTTCTTGCGCGTATATAAATTTAAAATGAACAAGCAGCTGACCCTGCTTGGATACAGTTTTGATGAGGGTACCCTCGTTCTGGAACTGATGGCTTTGGGGCCGCACGAAAATTTCTACCGTGATATCAAACGGCGTTAGGGAAGACTTGTCACTGTGGTGTAATACAGCGACAGAGGTGTGCGTCCATGTAGGTGTAGGCAGACTTGTGTGCTTCCTTTTACCCGCTGGATGAAAAAGACGGATGTGACCGATGCCGCCTTGTGGAGCGCAGCTCAGGAGATGAGTCAGGCCGTGTTTGCCGCAGTGCTCAACATCAGCGTTTCGACTGTGCAGAAGTGGGAGGGTGGGGACAAGAAGCCTATAGTCGCCGAGTCCTGGTGGGTCGCACCTGAGTTAAGCCATGCTGCAAAGCAGCGTCGGAATGGATAGTCGTTATTACAACAATCTAGTTCCAAGAGGAACCGAGTGGTCCGGTACGCAAAGGGTAACCTCGCCACGCTCATGGTGGAAGCCCGTTACCAGGCACTCTGACATCAGAGGGCCAACTTGCTTGCGAGGGAAGTTGATTACAGCTACGACAAGCTTCCCTACAAGCTCTTCTGGTTCATAAAGCGCCGTGATTTGTGCGCTGGATTTTTTAATGCCAAGCTCATCGCCAAAATCCACATGGAGGACGTAGGCAGGCTTGCGCGCCTCTTTGAACACAGACGCCTCTACGATACGCCCGACGCGAAGCTCTACTTTCAAAAAATCATCAAAGGATATGAGTTCCATATGCTCTCTCTAAACGGCTAATCTTAGGCTAAGGGGCGGGCTTCAGCTCGTCCCAGTGAGCGTGGAGGACGGCTTGAGCCTGGTGTCAGCTATCTTCGTCGACTTCTTCAATTTCAGATGATCCTTCCGACTGATCCCCAGTGAACCATTTCCAGTTTTCTTTGAGAACAACTTTCCCGTCGATGTTCTGGTTAGGGAAGGATCTGCACCGTCCAGCCATCAGCTCGCCACTTATGTTTTCATGGTGATACAGGAACTCTAAACTGCGATCGTGTGCTACTGCCTCTCAGGGTTGGCTCGGCTGCTTTGCTGCTCACGAGGTTCAAAAATCGCGTCTCGTTTGGGGCTGCAAATCCATAATGATAAGCCAATGATGGAGCCGCCCAACAGCAGGCGCAACCAGTCCACTTCATCATTCCAGAACAGGAAGTTCACCAGAATGCCGGCGGGAATCATCATGTTGTTCATACTGGCCAGTTGCCCGGTGTTTACTTTTTTGGCCGCCATATTCCAAGCCAGATAACCGAGACCAGACGCACCCAGGCCCAGCCAGATCAAAATACCCCACTGGAAGGCAGAACTCGGCACCTTGCTCCAATCGGCAAAGAAAAGAACGCCGATGCCTGACACCAGAGTCGCGCCCAGAAAAAACCAGCCAAACACCCGTGGTTGTTGTGCCAGCTCACCGAGTGGTAGACGCTTGTAAGCCACCTGTCCGGCGGCGAAGCACAGGTTGGCAGCCTGGATGAGAAGAAAGCCCATCAGCGCGTTGCTGCTGACCTGGTTGTAGCGAATCACCGCCGCGCCAATGACAGCCACCACCGAGGCAATCCACCAGCGAATGGGCAGGCGCCGCCGTCCCAGTATCAACTCATCAAAAAGCGTGATGTAGAGAGGCGTGAAGATGGTGAATAGCAGCACTTCCGGCACGCTCAGATATGAAAAGGCGTGGTAGAGCAGGAGGTAGGTGGCTCCAATCTGGATCCCGCCAATAGCGGTCAGTGCAGCGGATTTTGGAAGAGACAAGGTGCTGGGGCGCAGCAACGGCAGAAACAACAAAAAAGCCAAACCCACCCGGATGAACACGGCAAGGTAGCTGTCAACATGACCGGAAAGATAGACTCCAATCAAGGAAAAACTGAAGGCCCAGGCGGCGGTTACCAGCCAAAGAACCCCCATGGCGGACAGGGGGCTAATTCGAAAATTGAGCATGAGCCTAAGCACTTATCTGGAAAAAGTGCCGAGTTTAACGGGTGAAGTGTGTTGAAGCACTAGCGCTGGAGGGCTTGTGTTGGATTGTTTGCAGTGTCATCCGAGAGACCGGGAAGGCCAGCCCTTGTCTCAACAGGCGTAAAAGCCAACGCAACGATAATTACCGCAACGCCAATCCACTAGCGACATAGCTTGCCCGGGGGCACCAGCCAGCCGGTCTTGCGGATAACAGCTTTCCAAGCGCCGGAAGGGGTCTTCACAATCGTAGCCATCGGTCACTCCTGAACAGGGCTCCTGCATTGCCACTGTACCGAAACGCTAATAAGGGGAAATGGTGGGCCCAGCTGGACTTGAACCAGCGACCGGCCGATTATGAGTCGGACGCTCTAACCAACTGAGCTATGGGCCCTGAGGTAGTTCTTTATAACTAAAGAGGCGGACATTATAAATGCCCGCCTCCTCGCTGACCACTGTTTGCCGACATAAAGCCTGTTAAATGGCCTCGTCAGCGCCAGTGTCAGTCTTCGATGAAGCTGCGCAGGTGATCGGAGCGGCTGGGGTGGCGCAGTTTGCGCAGGGCCTTGGCTTCGATCTGGCGGATGCGCTCGCGGGTGACGTCGAACTGCTTGCCCACTTCTTCCAG
>JALNZZ010000220.1 GCA_023229065.1 Porticoccaceae bacterium | reverse complement strand
TTGCCTATCTGCGCCAGGTGTTACTGGTTAAACGCTTGCCCAAGACCCGCTCGGGCAAGATCCTGCGGGCTATTCTGCGCAAGATGGCCGATGGCGAAGCCTACGAGGTTCCCTCTACCATTGATGACCCGGTCTCTCTCGACGAAATCCAGGCCGACTTTGTCCGCCGCGGAGTGAGTGCCGCCGGCAGTCTGTAGCAAGAGCAGGCGGAGCCAGGGAGAACAGGATGACTGGACGCTATCGCAATATTGTTATTTTGACCGGAGCCGGGGTTTCCGCTGAATCGGGGATTCGCACCTTTCGCGCCGCGGATGGCTTGTGGGAGGAGCACCGCGTCGAGGATGTAGCGACGCCGGAGGGCTTTGCCGCTGACCCGGCGCTGGTACAGCGCTTCTACAATCAGCGCCGCCGCCAGTTGCTGGGTGGCGAGGTGCAGCCCAACGCTGCCCATCTCGCCTTGGCACGGCTGGAGGCGGAGTTTGCCGGTGAGTTCTTGCTGGTGACTCAGAATATCGATGATCTCCATGAGCGCGCAGGTTCACGCAATCTGATCCATATGCATGGCGAGCTCTTGAAGGCGCGTTGTGCCGAGAGTGGCGAGCTGTATCCTGCCGTGACTGATCTCGCGGTGACAGACCGGTGCGACTGCTGTGCCCGGGCCGGCAACCTGCGTCCCCATGTGGTGTGGTTTGGCGAGATGCCGCTGCAGATGGATGAAATCTACCGGGCGTTGAGCAGCTGCGATCTGTTTGTGGCGATAGGGACGTCGGGCCATGTGTACCCGGCAGCGGGCTTTGTCAGCGAAGCCGGGGCCGCCGGGGCCCACACCATCGAAATCAATCTGGAGCCCTCGGCAGTGGAGTCCCGGTTTGCCGAGCAGCGACGCGGCCCGGCGGGCACCCTGGTGCCTCAGCTGGTGGAGGAGTTACTGGGGGCCAGTGTGCTTCGATAGATTCCCTTCGGGTTGCCTGTATCCGGGCCAGCGCCGATAATGGCGCGCCCATCTTCAGTACGGATTTCATCATGGCCAGTCTCCAGGACCAGCTGCTCAAAGCCGGTATCGTCGACAAGAAGAAAGCCAAACAGGTCAAGCACGAAAAACACAAGCAGCTCAAGCAGCAGCCCAAGGGGCGGGTAGCTGAAGATGAAGCCAAGGTGCTGGCCCGCAAGGCACTGGAAGAAAAAGCAGCTCGCGACCGGGAGATCAACCGCCAGCGTCAGGAGCAGGCGCAGCAAAAAGCTATTGCTGCCCAGATCATTCAGCTGGTGGAGCTCAACCGCATCGACCGCCAGCAGGGTGATCAAGCCTATCAGTTTACCGACGAGCGCAAGATCAAGAAGTTGTTCGTCACTGCCAGGCAGCAACAACAGCTGATAGATGGGGTGGTTGCCATTGTGCGTCACGGTGATGGCTATGAGCTGGTTCCCGCCGGTGTGGCAGACAAGATCAGTCAGCGCGATGAAGCGGCAGTGGTACTGCACAATATGCGCAGCAAGGCGGGGGAGAGCGAAGATGACCCCTATGCAGAGTTCCAGATTCCCGATGATTTGATGTGGTGACAGTCGAGCTTTGACGGTGGTGTACTCGGCGTGCCCCGCCTGGAGGGGCTAGGTGGAGCACACTGTTTCGCCAATATCCTCGTTCCACAGCTCGGGTCTGGTAGCGATAAAGTTTTCCATCATGGCGATGCAGTGGGGATCCTGGAGAACTTCTACCTGAACGCCGCGCTCGCGCAGCAAGGCTTCTTCGCCCATAAAGGTGTGGTTTTCCCCAATGATCACCCGCGGGATACCGTATAACAAGATAGCACCGCTACACATGGCACAGGGGGACAGCGTGGTATACAGCACCGCCTGCCGATAGACACTGGCGGGCTGCCGGCCGGCATTCTCCAGGGCGTCCATCTCACCGTGCCGGATGGCGCTACCCAGCTGTACTCGGCGATTGTGGCCGCGGCCGATGATTTGACCGTTGTGGACAATCACTGAACCGATAGGAATACCGCCCTCTGCCAACCCTTGGCGAGCTTCCTCCAGCGCGATTTGCATAAAGGGATCCATGTCTTGTTTCTCTCTGCTTGATGATCCGGGCACTGACCCTGTCAGCGCCCAGGCTTGCCCCGCTGGGGCGCAGCCTTGCTCCTCGGTGGTTTGCCCTTGGGTTTCGGCGCCCCGACGGTTTTCGTGTCGTATCGCTGGGTGCCGCCTCCGTGGCCGGCGGCGATTTTTTTCATTTTTCGGCCTTTGCCAGGCTTGTGGGCCTTTTTTGCCGGCAGCTTTAGCGGCTTGTGCAGAGGGCGTGAGGCAGGTACATCGTGGTCTGGCTCAAAACCGTCTATCAGCCGCCGCGGCAGCGCCTTACCCAGCAGTTGCTCGATGGCGCTGAGCTGGGGAAACTCATCGGCACTGACCAGCGACAGAGCTTCGCCCCGGCTGCCAGCGCGACCAGTACGCCCGACCCGGTGGATGTAATCCTCAGCTGCTTTGGGCAGGTCGAAATTGACCACCAGGGGGAGCAGGTCGATGTCGATGCCCCGCGCCGCCACATCTGTCGCCACCAGAATTTGCGCTTTGCCGTCGCGAAAAGAGGAGAGGGCATTCTGGCGGGCGCCCTGGCTGCGGTCACCGTGAATGGCAATGCTGGACAGACCGTCCGCAGTCAGCTCGCGGGCCAGCCGGTCTGCACCCTCGCGGGTCTTGACGAATACCAGCACCTGCTGCCCGCTTTTGACGCGCAGCAGCTCCTTTAACAGGGCTGGCTTGCGCTTCTTGTCTACCGGGCAGATCCAGTGTTTGACCCCTTGAGCCGTTGTATTGCGGGCGCCCTCGTTGATTTCTACAGGGTCGCGCAACAGGCGGCGAGCAAGAGTGCGGACCGCGGGCGAGAAGGTAGCGGAAAACAGCAGGCTCTGACGGCGTCGAGGTAGCAGGGCGAGGATGTCGTTGAGTTCATCAGCGAAGCCCAGCGCCAACATGCGGTCGGCTTCGTCGAGCACAAGCACTTCCAGCTGCTGAAAGCGCACCGCGTTGCTGCGGTACAGGTCCAGCAGTCTGCCGGGGGTGGCCACCAGCACATCGGCACCGCGGCGCATCATCATCAGC
>JALNZZ010000219.1 GCA_023229065.1 Porticoccaceae bacterium | reverse complement strand
GTTTCTGCGGGCATCTGTCAGCGTGTTGCTGTCACCAGCGACCTCGTTGTCATAGGCATTGCTCAGGTTGTTCCCCATGCCTTCGATGCTGTTGTTACCGGCGCCGAAAAGCAACTGGTTATTGTTACCTTCCACAGTGTTGCCAGCACCGTTCAGTATGTTTTCATTGCCAGCAACCGTGTTGCCATCGGCAGCAGTGTCAAACGTATTACTGTCGCCGTCGACCTGGTTATGATGTGCATTGTTGAGAGTATTGCTGCTACCTTCGATGCTGTTGTTGCCGGCACCCCATAGCAACTGATTGTTGCTGCCTTCCACGGTGTTACCTGCACCGTCCAGGGTGTTTTCATTGCCAGCAACCATGTTGCCATCGGCGTCACCGTTAAACGTATTATTGTTGCCCTCTACAATATTACCCTCACCGCTCAAGGTGTTTTCATTGCCAACGACCGTGTTGCCATCGGCGGCAGTATTAAAGGTATTACTGTCCCCATCGACCTGGTTATGGTGTGCATTGCTGAGAGTATTGCTGCTGCCTTCGATGTTGTTGTTACCGGCGCCGAAAAGCAACTGGTTATTGTTGCCTTCCACAGTGTTACCTGCACCGTCCAGGGTGTTTGTATTACCAACAACCGTGTTGCCATCAGCAGCAGTGTTAAATGTATTACTGTCCCCGTCGACCTGGTTATGGTGTGCATTGCTGAGAGTATTGCTGCTGCCTTCGATGCTGTTGTTACCGGCGTCGAAAAATAACTGGTTATTGTTGCCTTCCACAACGTTGTTAGCACCGTGCAGAGTATTATTGCTGCCAACAACCCTGTTATCGTCGGCACGATGATTCAATGCGTTGTTGTCACCAAATACCCGGTTGCCCTCCGCCAGGTCAGAACTATCCGTTAACCCACTGATATTATTATTATTTCCTGAGACCCAATTATCATCGGCATCCTTAATGTCGTTGTTGTCACCAACCACTAAGCCATTCCCCGCACCCAGTAGATCATTCTTAGAACCGATAAGCGCATTATTGTCCGACTCCCAATCTAAGTAGTTGTCATCCCCCGCAATCACGTTGTTATCAGAACTCCAGACGTCGTTATCATCCCCTACGACGATATTGCCCACACTTCCCCAGCTAAAGTCATTGCCTGCTCCCAGGTCTGTATTTGCCATGACCTGCCCCGGCACCCCCACAAACATCAACCCGGAGAAAAAGAACGCCGCCGCCACTGCCCGGCCCTGGAACTTGATCAACCGGTAGGAGGCCATTTTGAGCTGCTGCCAGTATTTGCCGCTGTAGGTATTGCTGAGATCCAGATTTTTCAGTTCGCGCTTGTTCATGGTATTTCTCCGTTAACTACTTACTGTTTTTGTCTCACTACCCCCGCTCAGTGGGTAGCGGTGTTCTAACTGTCCGCCGGGCACGGCAAAAGCGGCCCCTGGTCGCGCTCAACAATGAGCGATTAACCGACCAGGGGCCTCAGGCATAGGCTCAAGAACCTCTCCCTTTCGTGGAGCCTCTATTGTTGTTACAGCAGTTCAGGGCTCACGGGGCTAGTTACAAAGAATTACCTTGTAACTATTGGTTACAAAGTAGCTGAAATACTAGGAAGTGGCAAGTAGCAGTGTCTTTTTTTTTAACACCCCAACCGGCGCTGACTCGGCTCGGCCAGCGGGCATAAAGAAGCGGTGGAAATTCGGGGTGGAGCAGACTGAGGATTAGCCCGTTCGGCAGGAGATAGCGAGCTCACTTAGGATAGTGGGCATACTTAGAAAGTGAGCTGCTGCGGTGATGGAGAGGTGCTCAGCGCTAGGCGAGCGAACCGGGGACTGTCACTCACCGGCGTCTGGCCGTGCTCGGCCCGCTTTGATTTTGCCGCGGTGGGTTTTGGCATCGACGCGCTTTTGGCGTGCCCTTTTGCTGGGCCTGGTAGGGCGGCGCGGCTTGCGCTCTACCGTCACCGAGGCAATCAGTTCTCGCAGGCGCTCCAGGGCATCGGCGCGGTTTTTCTCCTGGGTGCGGAACTGCTGGGCCTTGATGACGATGACACCATCTGAGGTGATGCGGTGGTCACGCAGCTGGAGCAGCCTTTCCTGATACATCTCCGGCAGGGAGGAACCCTTGATGTCGAAACGCAGGTGTACAGCGGAGGAGACTTTGTTGACGTTCTGGCCGCCTGCGCCCTGGGCGCGAATGGCCGTCAGTTCGATCTCGTCGTCGGCGATGGAGAGGTTAGGTGTAATCTGCATAACTCTTCAATAACACCCTTCAGCCCGGGAGCAGAAAGGCGATTTCATCGCCCTGCTGCAGGTTACAATCCCAGTCTACCAGCTGCTGATTGAGCGCTACCATTACCTGCGGCTCCGCCAGCGCCTGCCCCAGCAGGGCATTGTCCTGCCCCAGCCTGTCGCGCAGGTGGGCAATGGTGGACAGGGTCCGATCAAAAGGAATATCCAGCCTTTCACACCCGGCGGTGTCACCAAGGGGGCCCAGAAACAGAATGTGCAATGTCATGTGACTTCTCCCTCTGCCAGTCAAACACGCCCAGACCAGGAAAACCGGTGTTCTACGCTGCGGAGCGCCGTCCTTAGGGCTGATAGACCTCAGCGTTCTGGCCGATATGGAACAGGCCTTCACCACCGTCCACAAACAGATGCTGCCCGGTAATGTACTCATTGTCGAGTATATACAGCAAAGCCTTGCCAAGCTCCTCCACCGCACCCTGGCGCTGCAGTGGAATACCCTGTACCCGCCAGCGTATGTAATCGTCGCTGCGGGTTACGCCAGGCATGATGACACCCGGCGCGATACCGTTGACGCGGATGCGCGGCGCAAATTCCATGGCAGTCATCTTGGTGAGCTCTCCGAGGGCTTTTTTGGCAGACAGATAGGCACCGTACTGAAACTGCTGGAACGCAATTTTATTGTCGAGAATATTGACAATATTGCCGGTTTCCACGCGCCGGGCAAAAGCGCCACTGAGCAGGAAAGGAGTAAAGAAATTCACCATGAACTCGTTTTGTAACATGGCCATGGTGGTTTCCGCCACCGGGGCGGCGTTGTAGATGGAGGCGCAGTTGACCAGCACCGAGAGACGCGGGAA
>JALNZZ010000027.1 GCA_023229065.1 Porticoccaceae bacterium | reverse complement strand
GTGAGGAGCTGATTGCAGCCGATGAGGCCAAAGGACTTATCGGCTGCAATCAGTCCTACTCTAATAACTGTGCTGACAACAACATTTCTCTGAGCGCCTTCAGCCCTTTGCCCTGGCTGGTCGTTTTCCAGGCCAGATAGAGCTCGTCCTCCAGGCCGACCCCCTCCACTTCAAGAACAACCATTTCACCACTGGCCAGTGCCGGGGCTATCGCCTTGGCAGGCAAAAACCCCACCCCAATACCAGCGCGCTGAGCTGCCACTTTGTGGGGGAACGTCTGTACAAAAAAATTGCTGCCGGGACTGAGCAGGCGATGACTGCGGGGTATCTCGTTACGGCTGGTGTCGTGGACAATCACCATGCGGTGCTGAGCGATATCCTCAGCAGTCAGCGGGCGACCGAGACGTGCCAAAGGGTGATCATGGTGCACAGCAAAGACTCGCGACAGGTAACCAAGCTTCTCGGTCCGTATCCCCGGGATCTGGGGCAAGGGTGCGGGCGCACCTATTACTAGCTGTACCCGATCCTGTATCAGCGCCTCCCAACCACCCCCCAGCACCTCCTCGCAGAGATCGATCTCGACCCCTGGGTATTTGTCGAGAAAGGCCGCCAGCGCCGCCATCACTCCTTCCACCGGCACCAGAGAGTCCACCGCTACTCGCAAGCGCGGCTCCCAGCCCCGCGCCAACGTCACCACGTCATTGGCCAAACTGTCAGAAGCCTTAAGTATTTCTCGACCCCGCTCAAGCAGCAGCCGGCCCGCCGGTGTAAACACCGAGCGCCGCCCCTGCCGGACAAACAAGCTCACCTCCAGCTGTTGCTCATGTTTTTGAATGGTATAGGACAGGGCTGAAGCCACTTTATCGAGCTCTTCTGCAGCGGCAGCAAAACTGCCCCGGCGGTCGATGGCATCGAGAATGCGGAACAGGTCGAGGCTGATATCCATGGTGCGATCCATCATTCCAATAATTTGATGTTATTGAGCAGTCTGGCCCAGTTATAGATCTCAGGCTAAAGACCTAGCATGTCTTCATCATCAACTACACTGAAGGGATTGGCAATAAACCGCCCTTCACTGTCCTTGCCCTCAGCGGAGCAAACCTGTTGGGGCACCATCCAAAGGAGGAATGATTATGGGACTGATAGTCGACGGCCAATGGCGAGATCAATGGTACGACACTGACGAGAGCGATGGCGAGTTCGTCCGCCAGGACAGCCGCTTTCGCAGCTGGATCACACCGGATGGCGCCGCCGGGCCCAGCGGAGAAGCCGGTTTCACCCCGGATAGTGGCCGCTATCATCTTTATGTCTCGCTGGCTTGCCCCTGGGCACATCGCACCCTGATCTTCCGCAAGCTGAAAGGCCTGGAAGAGCACATCAGTGTCAGTACTGTGGAACCGCTGATGCTGGAGAACGGCTGGGAGTTCGGCCCCGACGGTGACCCACTCCATCAACTGTCCTTTATCTACCAGCTATACCTCAAGGCCGACCCGACCTATGAAGGGCGTGCTACTGTGCCCGTCCTGTGGGACAAAAAGCGCAACACCATCGTTAACAATGAGTCATCGGAAATCATCCGCATGTTCAACAGCGCCTTCGACGAGCTCACCGGCAATCGCGACGATTACTACCCCCAGGCGCTGCGGGAGAAAATTGACGCGGTGAATCAGCGTGTGTACGACACGGTGAACAACGGCGTGTACCGGGCGGGCTTCGCCACCAGCCAGCCCGCCTACGAAAAAGCCTATAGCGAGCTGTTCGACAGTCTCGACTGGCTCGAAGACATCCTTGCTCAAACCCCCTACCTCGCCGGCGACAACCTGACGGAAGCGGACTGGCGGCTGTTCACGACGCTGGTACGTTTTGATGCCGTCTACCACGGGCACTTCAAGTGCAACCGCCGCAAGCTGTCAGAGTATCCCGCTCTGGGGCTCTACCTGCGGCACTTGTATCGCCTGCCCGGCATTGCCGACACGGTGAACTTCGACCATATCAAGCGCCATTACTATGGCAGCCACAGGACCATCAACCCGACAGGGATCGTCCCGGTAGGACCAGAGCCCAGCTTGTGAGTTACAGGGGCGGGATAGCGTCAAGGTTGCGGCACCAAACCCAAAGCGATTAGCATAGCGCCCGCTTGACCATACCAATGGCCGTCCCGTGTATCTGATGGCCCGCCCATGCTGGAGAATTACCCATGCCCACTGCACGCACTCTGCTCACTCGCCTGCTGACCGCGTTACTCCTGGTTGCTGCCACCGCTTGCACCTGGGTCAAAGTACCGCCGGACGCCCAGAAAGTCATCGTGGTACCCGCCAACCGGGTCAGCGCCTGCACTCGGCTGGGCACCGTATCGAGCACTGTCAAAGCCACTATTCTTACCATCCCACGCGATGGGACCAAAGTGCGCAATGAACTGGACGACCTGGCGCGACAGCAGGCGGTACCGATGGGTGCCAATACCCTGGTGCGCCAGTCCATTGCCGATGGCAAGGGCAGCTACATCGCCTATCATTGTCCTTAGGGCCTGTTCACACTACCCGCTGCTATAATTGAGCACCACCCCCTCGGCGAGCATACACATGACCCAGGATGAACTGAAAAAAGCCGTAGCCCAGGCAGCGGTGGATTACACTCTCGAACGCCTCCAGGACAATGACATCGTTGGCATTGGTACCGGCTCCACTGCCAACTTCTTTATCGACCTGCTGGCATCCCACAGCCACCGCTTCGCCGGTGCTGTAGCAAGCTCCGAAGCCTCTGCACAACGACTGCAATCTCACGGTATCGAAGTCCTCGACCTCAACAGTGCGGGCACCGTGAAGATCTATATCGACGGTGCCGACGAAACCAACCCCCGGCTGGAGCTGATCAAAGGTGGCGGCGCAGCGCTGACCCGCGAGAAGATTGTCGCCGGGGCCGCCACCGAATTCGTCTGTATCGTCGACGAGAGCAAGTGGGTAGAGCGCCTGGGCAGCTTCCCACTGCCGGTAGAAGTGATTCCCATGGCCCGCAGCTTTGTCGCTCGCGAGCTGGTAAAGCTAGGCGGCGACCCGGTCTACCGGCAGGGCCTGGTGACCGACAACGGCAACGTCATCCTCGATGTCCACCACCTGCACCCCATCGCTTCCCCGCGTCAGCTGGAAGAGCGCATCAACAATATTCCCGGCGTGGTGACCAACGGCCTGTTCGCTCTGCGACCAGCGGATGTGCTCCTGCTGGGCACCCGCGATGGGGTGAAAACCCTGCGCGCAGAAGACTGAAGGGTGCCTGCCAGCACGGCACCCGCCAATCTATAGCTGGCTTTCCAGTTCTGACCAGCGCTCATAGACTTGCTCCAGCTCTTGCTGGAGCGTTTCCACCTGCGCCAGGGTAGTATCGATAACGGCTCGTTCGCCCTGATAGAAATCCGGGCTGCCCAGAGTGTCCTGCAGTGCTTCCAGCTCCGCCTCCAGCGCCTCAATGCGCTGCGGCAGCTGATCCAGCTCCCGCTGATCCTTGTAGCTGAGCTTTTTCTTCGCGGGAGGCTTTGACTGCGCACTGTTTGCCGTGGCGGCTTGCGCCATCGGGGTAGAGCTGGTGGGTTTTTCATCCGCTGAGCGCGACGGCGCCGAAGGTGCAAAGCGCCCGCCACGGGCCACCCAGTCGCTGTAGCCTCCGACAAAGTCACCGATCTTGCCTTCCCCCTCGAACACCATGATGCTGGTGACTACATTGTCCATAAAGGCCCTGTCGTGACTGACCAGCAGCAGCGTGCCATCAAAGCCGAGGAGGATTTCCTCCAGCAGCTCGAGGGTTTCGATATCCAGGTCGTTGGTGGGTTCATCGAGCACCAGTAAATTGGCCGGTTTGCTGAACAGCTTGGCGAGAATAGCGCGGTTTTGTTCACCGCCGGACAAGGCCTTGACCGGTGTACGCACGCGCTCGGGAGTGAACAGAAAGTCTCCCAAATAGCTGATGCCGTGACGGTCCTTGCCATTGATGGTGATGAATTCGCGGCCTTCACAAATATTGTCCAGCAGGTTCTTCTCCGGGTCGATCTGCTGGCGCAGTTGATCGAAATAGGCGATTTCCAGCTTGGTGCCGTGACGCACCTCGCCCTGTTCGGGTTGCAGTTCGCCGAGAATAATTTTCAGCAGGGTGCTCTTGCCGGCCCCGTTGGGACCGACAATACCGATGCGGTCGCCGCGCATGATCACGGTGGAAAAATCATCGATTACGGTGCGCCCGGCGAAACGCTGGCTCACATTCTTGAGCTCGGCGACGATCTTGCCGGAGCTGCTGGCCCTGTCGAGACTGAAGTCCGCGCGCCCCTGCTTCTCGCGGCGTTCCATGCGCTCATTGCGCATCGCCTGCAGGGCTCGCACCCGGCCCTCGTTGCGGGTGCGGCGGGCCTTGATACCCTGGCGAATCCACTTTTCTTCCTCGGCGAGACGCTTGTCAAACAGGGCGTTGGCCTTTTCTTCCGCCGCTGCCTGCTGCTCTCGATACTCAAGAAAACTGCGGTAATCACCATCCCAGGGAAACAGATGACCGCGATCCAGCTCCATCACGCCATTGGTGACCCGCTCCAAAAAGCGCCGGTCGTGAGTAATCAGCAGCAGAGCACCGCGATAGTCGCGGATCTGCTGCTCCAGCCATTCGATGGACGGAATATCCAGATGGTTAGTGGGCTCGTCCAGCAGCAGGATATCCGGCTCCACTACCAGCGCCCGCGCCAGAGCGACGCGCCGCCGCCAGCCCCCGGACAGGGTTTTCATCAGCACATCGCCGTCCAGCACCAGCTGGGTCAGCACGGTTTCCACGCGCTGCTGGAGGTTCCAGCCGTCGGCGCTCTCCAGGCGGTGTTGAACCTGCTCCAGACGTTTGAGATCCGGCTCCGCCTGCTGGGTGAGCTGGTGGTATTCCGCCAGCCACTCGCCCACCTGCTCCAACCCTCCAGCCACCACCTGGTAGACAGTTTGCTCATCGGCCTCCGGCAACTGCTGGGACAGCACTGCGATACGCACTCCAGGGCGGACCCAGCGCTCGCCGCCATCGGGCAGGATAGCACCGGAGATCACCTTTAGCAGTGTGGATTTACCCTCGCCATTGCGGCCCAGCAGACCTATGCGATTGCCCTTGCGCAGGGTCAAGTCGACACTGTCCAGCAGTACGCGCTGGCCGTAGTGGAGGGATACCGAAGATAGGGTAAGCAGGGGCATGGAAGAACCTTGTGTGGAAAAGCCTTGTATGGAAAAAGCGGTGCCTGGCAAATAGAGATGAACATACGAAAGCAGCCAGTTTACACCATGGGTGGTGTATGACCCGAGGCCAGGCGGCTACACACTGATCAAACTGACTTGGCCAAACTGAATGCCGCCCGGCACGACCGACCTGCCGCAACAATCCCGTGACTCCCCGCTCCGGGTGCGCTACCTTGCCACCCCCACCACTTTTAGGAGTCATTCCATGCTCTACAGCTTGGGCACACGCCATATTGTGGCCAAAGGCGAGTACTTCATAGCCCCCGGTTCCACCCTGATCGGCTCGGTGGAGATCGGGCACCAGGTCAGTATCTGGTTCAACGTGGTCATCCGTGCTGATAACGACCAGGTGGTGATCGGCGCTGGCAGCAATATTCAGGACGGCTCAATCATCCATGTCGATCCTGGTGCACCAGTCCATATCGGTCGCAACGTCACCATCGGCCACAAGGTAATGCTGCACGGCTGCACCGTCGGTGACGGCAGCCTGGTCGGCATGAATGCAGTGGTCCTCAACGGCGCCCGCATCGGCAAGGGCTGCCTGATCGGTGCCAACACCCTGATTCCCGAAAACATGGAGGTACCGGACGGCTCCCTTGTAATCGGATCACCCGGCAAGGTCCGCCGTCAACTGACGGCGGAGGAACAGCAAAATCTGCTCAATGGCGCTCAACACTATGTCAGCAACGGCGCTCTGTTCCGGGAATCACTCAAGCCTCAAACCCTGGAGTGATGGTGACACGGGACTATTGCTTCTCCCGCTTCGGGTAGACCGCTGGCTGCCCCTCCGCCACATCGCGGAAACGCTTGTACTCCCACTGGTACTGCTCAGGCGCAATCAGCACACTCTGCTCCACCAGCCGGTTGAGGGCTGCTGCACTTTCTTCCGGGCTGGTGCTGTAGATGTCGTCGTCGGGCTCCAGCACATGGATGTCGAAGCCCCCTGTCGTCCGTTGTGCAAAAGCCAGCAAGATACCGGCTCCAGAGCGCTGCTGCAGACTGTGTATCAGTGTCATGGTGAAGGCCGGATGACCAAAGAACGGCGCCACTACCCCACCACTGAGGTCAGGCACCATATCGGGCAGGATACCTGTAATCTCGCCTTTTTTGAGTGCCTTGATCAACGCCGTCACACCGCGCAGATTGGTGGGCACCAGAGTAGCACCAGCCTTACCGCGCCCGGTACGCACCAGCTTCTCCACGCTCTCCTGCTTGGGGGGCTGGTAGAGGATGGTGGTAGGGCCATGGGAGGACGCCCACAGTCCCGCCAACTCCCAGTTGCCGAGGTGTGGGCTCAGCATGATAGTGCCCCGCCCCGAGGCCAGTTGCCGCGCCATCGCCTCGGCGCCGTGAACCGTGCCGATCAAGTCGAGAGCACCGCGCCCCTTGCGCCAGATGATCGGTACTTCAAAAATCGTCATTCCCCAATGGCGCAAGCTGGCGCGTGCCAGCCGGACCTGCTCGGCAGCGCTCATGGTCGGCCAGCAAAGAGCAATATTGACCCTTGTCAGCGCCGTTTCGCGAATGTTGCAGTACCAGGCAATATCCCCCAGCAACCGCCCCAGTAGCCGCGCCAGGCGCAGCGGCAAGCGGGAGGCCGTAGCAATGAAGCCACGCAGTAAAAAGTCTTTCATGAGTGTGTTGTAGCCATGATTGAGGTCCAATATCTGACGAGGTCGCCATTTTAGCACCTGTCGCCACCATGACTTGCCGTGCCTATCCCCCTATAATTGCCGCCTTCACTTTCAACAGGTGGCAACTCAACAGATGACGACCGTGGCTAACCATACTCCGGACGTATCGACGTTCCAGGGACTTATTCTCGCCCTCCAGCAGTTCTGGGCCCAACAGGGCTGCGTAATTCTGCAACCGCTCGATATGGAGGTTGGCGCCGGCACCTTCCACCCCGCCACCTTTCTCCGTGCCCTGGGGCCGGAAAACTGGAACAGCGCCTATGTACAGCCCTGCCGCCGCCCCAAAGACGGTCGCTACGGGGAAAACCCCAACCGCCTGCAACACTACTACCAGTTTCAGGTGGTACTGAAACCCTCGCCCGACAACATCCAGGACCTGTACCTGGACTCGCTGCGCCTGCTCGGCATCGACACCAGCATTCACGATGTCCGCTTTGTCGAGGACAACTGGGAATCCCCCACCCTCGGCGCCTGGGGACTCGGCTGGGAGGTGTGGCTCAACGGTATGGAAGTGACCCAGTTTACCTATTTTCAGCAGGCGGGCGGGCTGGAATGCTTCCCGGTCACCGGTGAAATCACCTACGGCCTGGAGCGCATCGCCATGTACCTGCAGGGTGTGGATAGCATCTATGACCTCACCTGGACCCTCGACCCTCAGGGCAGCAAAGTCACTTACGGCGATGTGTTCCACCAGAACGAGGTGGAAATGTCGCGCTACAACTTCGAAGAAGCACCGGTGGACTTCCTGTTCCACAGCTTTGAAGTCTATGAGAAGGAGAGCCAGCGCCTGATCGAAAGAGGGCTGCCCCTACCCGCCTACGAGATGGTGATGAAGGCCTCTCACGTCTTCAACCTGCTCGACGCTCGCCACGCCATTTCTGTCACTGAGCGGCAGCGCTTTATCTTGCGGGTACGCACTCTGGCACGGGCCGTGGCCCAGGCCTATTTCGACTCACGGCTTGCTCTCGGCTTCCCCCTCGCTGATCCGGCCCTTGCCGCAGATGTCATAGCCAAGCACCGGGAGGCAGCACAATGAGCGCGGATTTTCTAGTCGAGATCGGTACCGAAGAGCTACCCCCCAAGGCACTGCTGAATCTATCGCGGGTGTTCCGCGATCATATCGTGGCCAGCCTCGGCGCTGCTGGCCTCAACCACGGCGAGGTCGAGCTATTTGCCACGCCGCGCCGCCTGGCGCTATTCGTCGCTGGCCTCGATGAGCAGACACCCAGCAAGGAGATTACCAACTGGGGGCCGCCCGCCAAGATTGCCTTTGACGGCAATGGCAACCCCACCCGAGCCGCGCTTGCCTTCGCCGATAAAAACGGCCTCGCGGCCGACGCTCTCAAAGACTATGTCGCCAACGACGGCAGCCAGGACAAACTCTGTTATCGGGCAGTAAAAGAGGGCATCGCCACCCAGGGGATGCTGGCCGGGATCGTCAACCAGGCCCTCGCTGCCCTGCCTATCCCCAAGCGCATGCGCTGGGGCAGCAAACGCGACGAGTTCGTGCGGCCAGTGCACTGGATAGTGCTGATGCTGGGCAATACGGTGATCGTCGACCCGGTGATGTCCATCGTCCCCGGTCAATTGAGCCGCGGGCACCGCTTCCACAGCAGTGGCGCAGTGCGTATCCAGTCCCCTGCCAGCTACCGCGAAGACCTGCGCACGGCTCACGTGATCGCCAGTTTTGATGAGCGCCGCGAGCTGATCCGCCAGGGTGTCGCCGAGGCCGCTCGCCGGGCCGGGGGCGACGCCGTGATTGGCGACGATCTGCTGGACGAAGTCACCGCCCTCAACGAGTGGCCGGTCCCGCTGGTAGGCAGCTTCGAGTCGCGCTTCCTCGAGGTGCCGCCCGAGGCGCTGATCTCCTCCATGCGCGAGCACCAGAAGTATTTTCATGTGGTGGACGAGGCCGGCAAGCTGCTGCCCTTGTTCGTCACCGTCGCCAATATCGACAGCCGCGACCCGGCGCAGGTGATTGCCGGCAACGAAAAGGTGATCCGCCCGCGCCTCACCGACGCCGCTTTCTTCTACGAAACCGATCTCAAGCACACCCTGGCCGAACGCCGCGAACAATTGCGCAGTATCGTGTTTCAGGAAAGGCTCGGCTCTGTGTTTGACAAAACCGAGCGCATTGCCGCCCTGGCCGTCCACCTGGCCCCAGCCCTTGGCGCCGACCCCGGCTGGGTACAGCGTGCCGGCGAGCTGTGCAAGTCGGACCTGGTCAGCGAGATGGTCATGGAATTTGACGACCTGCAGGGTGTAATGGGGCGCTATTATGCTCGCCATGACGGAGAGGCAGATGAAGTTGCCGAGGCCATGCTGGAGCAGTACTACCCCGCCTTCTCCGGCGACCAACTGCCTGCTACCGCCACCGGTGCCGCCATTGCCCTGGCTGACCGTCTCGATACCCTGGTGGGTATCTTTGGCATTGGTCAGCCGCCCTCCGGCTCGCGGGATCCGTTCGCGCTGCGCCGCGCCAGCCTCGGTGTGTTGCGCATCCTGGTAGAAAAGGACATCGACCTCAACCTGCTGGAAACCCTTCGCTTTGCCGCGGGGCTGCACAGCCGCTTCACTGCCAGCGGTCTGACTGTGACCGATGGGCTGGAACAGCAAGTGCTGGCCTATCTGCTGGAACGCTTCCGCGCCTGGTTCGACGAAGAGGACATCTCCACCGAAGTCTTTATGGCCGTGAGCGCCAAAAATCTGGATAACCCCCGCGAGTTTCACTTGCGCGCTCTGGCAGTGCACGGCTTCCAACAACTGCCTGAAGCTGCGGCTCTGGCAGCGGCCAATAAACGTGTGACCAACATCCTAGCCAAGACAGAAGGCTTACTGCCGGCTGCAGTGGACAGCGCTTTGTTCGAAGGCGACGAGGAACACACCCTGCTCGCCGCGCTGCGCGAGGTCAGCACCACAGTACAGCCACTGCTCGCCGCCCGCGACTACAACGCCGCCATGCGCGCCATGGCCCGGCTGAAGGAGCCAGTGGACCACTTCTTCGACAAAGTGATGGTGATGGCAGACGATCGCGACGTGCGCGGGAATCGCCTCAAGCTGTTGAGTGAGCTGCACGAGCTGTTCCTGAACATCGCCGATATCTCTCTGCTGGCCCCAACAAAGTAAGGCCCCATGACACTGGTGATTCTCGATCGCGACGGGGTGATCAACGAGGACTCGGACGCTTTCATCAAAAACCTTGATGAATGGATTCCACTACCCGGCAGTATCGAGGCCATTGCCCGCTTGAGCCGTGCGGGCTTTACCGTGGCGGTGGCCACCAATCAGTCGGGACTCGGCCGCGGCCTGTTCAGCCAGGCCGATCTCGACGCCATGCACCAACGGCTCCGCACCCTGGTGGCAGCCGCTGGCGGGCAGCTGGCCGGCATCTACTACTGCCCCCACAAACCCGATGACGGCTGCGATTGCCGCAAACCGCTGCCCGGGCTGCTGGATCAGCTGGCGCAGGATCTGGACCTGACGCTGGACAGCGCTGTAATGGTGGGAGACAGCCTGCGAGATCTTGAGGCCGGCCTTGCCAGGGGCTGCCAGCCTGTGCTGGTACGTACCGGCAAGGGCAGCGCCACCGAAGCAAAGTTGCGGGCCGCGAACAGCTCCCTGTTACACTCACTTCTGATATTCGACAGCCTGGCGACTTACGTCGACTACCTGCTGGCTGACGCGGCTGTTCAAGGCACATGAAAGTCCTGCGAGCCAGTCTGTTCTACATTGGTTACGGCGCGCTCATCGCGGTGTTCAGCCTGTTGAGCTGCACGGTCGGCATGCTGATGCCCCTCGGCAGGCGCCAAGCCCTGGCTACCACCGGCAATGTGCTGATCCTTCACTGGCTCAACCTGTGCTGCGGCATTCGCGTCCACATCATTGGCCGCGACAACCTGCCGCCAGCCCCTTTCGTTGTGCTGAGTAACCACCAGTCTCCGTGGGAGACCTTCTATCTCCAGCGCCATTTGCGGCCAGTGAGCACCATTCTCAAGAAAGAGTTGCTGAAAATCCCGCTTTTTGGCTGGGGGCTGGCGTCAGTCAAACCCATCGCCATCGACAGGTCCAACCCGCGCCAGGCCATCAAAGAGGTCATGGAGCAAGGCAAGAAGCGCCTGGCTGATGGCAATAGTGTGATCGTCTATCCTGAAGGCACTCGCCTCAACCACGGCGAGTACGGCCAGTACGCCCGCAGTGGCGCCGCTCTGGCGGTGGCCGCTGGAGTGCCCATCGTGCCCGTAGCCCACAATGCGGGCAAGCACTGGCCCGCACGGCGCTTCCTCAAGCACCCTGGCACTATTACTCTGGTGTTTGGCCCTCCCCTGGACACTGCGGGGGGCGACAGCAAGGCACTGACCCAGGCGGCGGAGGAGTGGATCAAGGCAACCCAGCGAGAAATCGTTTGATAAAACCCTTCGAACCCTACCGTTTACCGCTCTTTTCCGTCAATATAGCCCTGATATCCACGCCAAATAACAAGGGAAATCCCATGCTCAGACTGATAACTCTTATCAGCGCGTTATTACTTTTTCTGACAGCGGGCTGTGCAGACCAGAATGCCAGCGATGTCATCCGGGTAGCGGTATCACCGGCATCGCCGCCTAACCTCTATGAGGAAAACGGCCGCACCCAGGGCCTCGACCTGGAAATCTTTGAGGGCTACTGCGCAGCCAGAGGCTGTACCCTGCGCATTACCGCTTACGACTGGCAGGGCATGCTCGGCGCCATCGTCAGCCGTCAGGCCGACGTCGCTTTCTCGGCTATTTCCATTACCGAGGAACGCCTCAAGGCGATGGATTTTTCGCAGCCCTATATGGAAAACACCTGGAATCTGGTGAGCCTCACCAGTCGTAACATCCACATTGACGACCTTGTGGAGCTGAACCAATACACCATCGGCTACCCTCGCGGCATGGCCTACAGTGATTTCATCAAGAATGATCTGGAACCCAAGGGCATTTACAGCCTCAGCCAGGTCAAGATGTACCCTTCCTACAATGAAGTGTTATCCGACCTGCAGAACGGCAATCTGGATCTTGCTTTTCTCGACGGCACAGTCGCCTCGGTGTACCGCAAGAGCCTGCCTATAAGCGACACCTACGTGTTCACTGGCTTTGACCGCTTTGGTTTTGCCTTTCCCAAGGGTTCAGAGCTGAGGGAGGACTTCGACCGCTACCTGAGCGATGAACTGTCGCCACAGGCCTTGCAGGCTATTATCGATAAGTGGCTCAACTGATGTTTTTGTCAGCCGCTGCTATCGGGCTTGTGCAAGCGGTGCACTTCTCTGCTCGGTATACCTGCGGCGCTCCAATCTCCCGGAAAAGCGCGGCCAGAGACAGATGAGCTTTCTGGATATTCTCATTCTTCTCGCCACTGGCGCTGGCTATACGGTACTCGTCACTTTGCTGTGCAGTGCGACGGGCATGGTGGTAGGCCTCGCTATTGCTATGCTATCGCGTTTGGGCTGGCGCCCACTCGACCTTCTGCTCACCCTGTTTACATATGTATTCCGCGGTGTCCCGGTGCTGGTATTGCTGTTCATCGTTTTTTTTGGCCTGCCAGGTATCGGGATTTCAGTGCCGCCACTGGTATCGATGATGCTGAGCCTCGGGTTGATCGCCGGCGCCTATCTCGGGGAGGTCTTTCGCGGTGCTCTCGCCTCGGTAGACCCCAGTGAAATCCTGGCCGCCCAGGCGATGGGCATGACCCGTTTGCAGACGCTGCTCTACATCGAACTGCCGCAGATGTTACGTTTTGCCGTGCCTGGCATGATCAATGAGTTCACCACGGTCCTGAAGTACTCGCCCTTCGCCTACACCGTGGGAATTCCCGAGGTGATGAAGCAGGCCATGGCGCTCTCTGCCGCCACCCTGCGCGGGGTGGAAATCTACTTTGCCGTAGGACTGGTGTACTTTGCCATCTACAAACTGCTGGTCACTCTGATTTGGGCTCTCGAGCGACGCTACCGCGTACCGGGCCTGACCGAAGAGCGCTAAGGGAGAAAAAGCTGTGGCGCTACTGACAGTCCGCAACCTGGTGATGGAATACGATGGCAAGGCCGTCCTCCAGGGTATTGATCTCGACCTCGACGAAGGCGAGCTCAAGGTCGTCATGGGGCCCTCTGGATGCGGCAAGTCCACTCTGCTGCGCTGCTTGAATCGACTCGCCACCCCCACCTCGGGGCAGATAATCTTTCGCGGTGAGGACATCACCCGTCCCGATACCGATGTGCGCGCCCTGCGTCAGCGCATCGGTTTTGTGTTCCAGAACTTTGCCCTCTACCGTCACCTCACCACACTCGAGAACGTGACGCTTGGGCTGCGCAAACTGCGCGGTATGCCCACTAATGAAGCAGTGGAGCGAGCCAAACACGAGCTGCGCCGGATGAACATGGTCGAACACCATCACAAGTACCCGGCACAGCTGTCCGGCGGCCAGAAGCAGCGGGTGGCTATTGCCCGCGCCCTGGCAATGGACCCGGCAGTGCTGTTTTTCGATGAGCCCACCTCTGCCCTCGACCCGCTCATGTCGCGGGAAATTATCAATGTCATCAAGCAACTGCGTCGCGACAATGTATCCATGCTGTGCGTCACCCACGACCTGTTTTTGGCGCGCTCGGTAGGCGGACGGGTGCTGTTCCTCGACCAGGGAGTGATTCGTGCTGAAGGCGAGGCTGCGCAGTTGTTTGATGACCACGCCGACCCCCGCATCCGCGCCTTTTTCAGCCAGGAGGCGCGCGATGACAACCCGCTCTAAGCCCGGAGCCAAACAGCAACAGCCTGGCTGGGATGCGGTGGCATGACCTTTCTCCAGCAAGTGGTGGACTTTGGTCCACAAATCCTCGCAGGGCTTGGCAACACCCTGTTGCTGGCTACTATCGTTACTCTCACCGGCCTGGTGGGCGGTATCGGTGTTTTCTACCTCACCCTCAGCCAGAGCCGGCTGTGCCGCCGCCTCACTGAGAGCTATATTTCATTCTTTATCGGAACACCCCTGATCGTCTTGCTGTTTCTGATGTATTACGGCTTGCCGCAGTGGGGGTTGCGCCTGTCACCGCTGGCGGTGGCAGTGATCGGCTTCACCATGAACGTATCGGCCTACAATGCCCGCTACCTGATGACGGCCTATCGCGGCCTCGACCAGGATGAGCTGGAAGCCGCTCGAGCCCAGGGGTTCAGTGCCCTGCAAGTGTTCACCCTGATCACCCTGCCGCAGGTGCTGCGCCTGTCGGTGCCCGCTCTCACCAACCAGGCCATCCTCAACCTCAAGGATAGCTCCGTGGCCTTCCTGATTCAGTACACCGAGTTCTTTGCCCAGATACAGGACCTCGCCATTCGCAACTTCCAGTTCTTCAAGGCCTACCTGTTAGCCGGGGCGGTGTACCTGGCGATGGTTTCGGTGGTCGTAGTTGCCGCCCGCTGGCTGGAGCGACGGCTGGTGCTGCCGGGGTAAAGAGTTTTCGGGCTCCTGAGCGCCGTCCAATAATGAATCGAGCAACTCCCCCCTTCAAGTCACTATTTTATTGACAAAGCTCAAGGGACCTCTGTTTTCATGGCCAGGAGGGCTAGGCTATAGGCCGCCTATTTGATATACACTATAAAGCACTCAGGGCTATACGCTTCAAACGTATCTCTTCAAGTTGAGATGCTTCCTTATCAGAATATCTAAAAGGAGCTTTCCTATGACAAATATTCCCGCCTTTGCAATGAACTCCCCTGGCCCCAGCGTTCAGGAAATTCTGGAGAAGACCAACGAGAAGGTGCCTTATCCGCTCGACTTCGAATCCTACAAATTTCTCGGCACCGAGGATATCGATTTCTCTCGTTACACGTCGCGGGAGTTTTTCCAGAAGGAAATGGACAAAATGTGGTCCAGGGTATGGCAGTGGGCCTGCCGCGAGGAGCATATTCCCGAGCCCGGTGACTACACCGTTTATGACGTGGGACAGTACTCTATCGTCGTGGTACGCACCGACGAAGGCTCTATCAAGGCGTTCTACAACTCCTGCTTGCACCGGGGCACCAAGTTTTTCCACTCCGACACTCAGGGAGCGGTTTCCCAGCTAACCTGCCCATTTCACGGCTGGACCTGGAATCTTGACGGCAGCCTGAAAAAGATCCCCAACGCCTGGGACTTTGAGCATGTCAAAGCCGAAGACTTGCACTTGCCTGAGCTGAAAGTGGAGACCTGGGGCGGCTTCGTCTTCATCAATATGGACCCCGATGCCAAGCCATTGAAAGAATATATTGCCCCGCTGGACGATCACTTCAAGCGCTGGAACCTGGCCGACCGCTATATCGCCGTGCATGTCCAGAAAGAGCTGCCCTGCAACTGGAAAGCGGCGGCTGAAGCCTTTTTGGAGAACTACCACACCCAAACGGTACACCCACAACTGATCGGCAGCTCCTCTAGCCCGAGCACTCAGTACGACATTCTTGGCGATCACCTCTCCCGCTTCTACAACCTCACTACGGTGCCCGACCCGGTCATTGGCCGAGAGCTGAGTGAGCAGGAGCGCCTGGATATGGCGTTGGTAGGTGACGGCTCCATGAACAACCCCGTTCAGGTACCAGAGGGCGGTACCGCCCGCAACACCCTGGCGGAGATGCTGCGCAAACAGTTCGCCGCTATGGATATTGAAGTCGGCGATCTGACCGACGCCGAAATCATCGACACCATGGAATACACCCTGTTCCCCAACATGTTTTTGTTCCCGGGCCTGTCCCTGCCGATGATTTACCGCTTCCGCCCTCTGGGTATGGACCCCGACAAGAGCCTCTTCGATCTGATCTTCCTGCGTCCTGTACCCCGCTCAGGTGAGCGTCCGAGCCCCCCGGAGCCCATCCGTATTGGTATTGAGGACTCCTACACTACTGTTCCCGAGCTGGATCCGGGCATGGCTGAGGTCTACGACCAGGACACCAACAACATGGGGCTCCAGCAACTGGGTTTTTACACCGCCAAGAAACGCGGCCAAACCCTGGGTAACTATCAGGAAGTGCGCATCCGTCACCTGCACGCTACGGTAGATCGCTACCTGGAGGACTGACAACCTAGGACCAGAGTACGCTGTCTACCTTAGCTCAGTAATTGTTAGGGTAGACAGCCAAGTTCTTATCTCTACGCCAAACTTAAAAATATACTTATAACTCAAATTCTTAATAAAAATCATCGACATCAATCAAGGTTTCAAGACTAAGGAAAGTAATAAATCCTGATCCTTTTTCAGCCATCATTGACACCCGTGAGCACCAGACTCCCGTTCTTGACAACTACCGAATGCTTACCCACCATGACCTGGAAAGAGCTCAATCTATAGGGGGGTATCAAATATGAATATTGCTGAAAAAACAGCGGCAGAGCTGGTCAAAGAGCCGCTTCTCCGCGGCGACCCGATGAGTGGAGAGCGCTACCATGATCACGCATTCATGGCGCAAGAGTGGGAAGCCATGTGGACGAAGGTATGGCATATCGGCGCCCTTACCGCCCAACTAGAGAATCCAGGTGATGTCGTCACCCACGATATTGGGCGTGAGTCAATTCTCATGACCCGGGGCGAAGATGGCGTGATCCGCGCTTATTACAATGTGTGCCCCCATCGCGGCAACCGCCTGGTGCGAGTAGAAGAGGCACACTTACCCAAGATAGTCTGCAGTTACCACGGCTGGACCTTCGACAGTAAGGGGCAGCTCCGCCAAGCACAAAACCCGGAAGACTTTCCCCAGGGAAACCCCTGCGGCAAGCGGAATCTGAAAGAGATTCCCTGCGAAACCTGGGGCGGCTTCGTCTGGTTCAACATGGACCCCGACGCCACCAGCGTGCGCGACTATCTGGGTGTGGTGGCCGATCAGCTGGCCGTATACGACATGGAAAATATGGTCCGCGTTCAATACATGACTGTGGAAGTGGAGTGCAACTGGAAGGTCATCCAGGATAACTTCAATGAATCCTACCACCTGCCAACACTGCACACCGAGCTCAACAGCATGATCGAAGACGACTACCGCGAAACTGTCTTTGAGTTGTACCAGTCAGGACACAACCGGATGCAGATGAAAGGAGGGCTGCCTGCTTACAGTGCCGGTAGTCAGACCATTCAGGAGCCGCTGGCCGAGATCATGAAGGAGTGGGAGCTGGACCCCCAGGACTTTGTCGACAAACCGCGCGAAATCCGCCTGGCCCTGCAGCAGCAAAAGCGCCGTCTGGGCCCTAAGCGGGGCAACGTTCACTACGACAAGCTGAGTGACGACCAGCTCACTGACTTCCACCATTACACCCTGTTCCCCAATCTGTCACTCACCATGAGTGCCGAGGGCTTTCAGATCCTCCGCCCCCAACCCCATCCCAAAGACCCGGAAAAATGCTACTTCGATCACTGGTTCTTCGTACCCAAAGTGCCAGGAAGAGAGGAAGTCGCCTACAGCGCTGCAGGTATTGGTGGCAAGCTGGAGCCAGCTGAACACGATGTTTTCAAACACGGAGAAAAAAGTGCCGGTTTTGTTGCCGATCAGGATCTGAGTATCGCAGTAGGCCAGCAACTGGGCTTTCATTCACGCGCTTATGACGATGCCTACCTGAGCCACCAGGAGCGCCGAGTGCGACGCTTCCACGAAGTACTCAACGACTATTTAGCTAAACGCCGTCCAGCTTCGACCAGCTGAGCTTAGTGGCCCAACCCTCTTGGAGCAGCACCGCGACAAAAGCCCTTTACTGCAGCTGATATGCACCATTCTCTGAGTCAACCTCGGTTAAGAGAATGGTGCACGGTTTGCAACGCAAAGGGGTTGCAATACAGACTGGCAAAGGAAACCTAGCAATTACCCCAGTTTACGTTCGAAGAGCGCCAGCAACCGCTGCCAGGCTCGCTCTGCCTGCGCCTTATCGTATACCGGTGAGTCCGGCACGCACCAGCCGTGCAGCGCACCCTCGTACACCTCTATCTCGGCATTGAGATTCGCCTCGGCAAAAGCTTGACGCAGAACCTCGTTTACCTTCGGCGCTCGTTCATGATCATTTTCGGCTACAGCGATCAGAAAATCTGCCGTCATAGCAGGGATCAACAGGTGCGGACTATCCTCATCATCCGTAGCCAGCCCTCCACCATGAAAAGAGGCTGCAGCACCAACCCGCTCCGGCAGCTCGGCCGCCGCCCGCATTACGATCGGACCGCCCATACAGTAACCCATCACGCCTATTCTACGGCGGCTATCAACGGCGGGATGAGCATCCAGATAACCGACAAAGGCTCGGGCATCGACACGCTGAGCATCCGTTGTCAGCTCCCCACGCAATGCCATAACCACACTGCGTACATCCGGATCCTGAAAGCTGGCACCCTCAGGCACCACAGGTGCTGGTGCACTTCGATAGAAGGGATTGACCACCAACACCGAATAGCCCGACTCCGCCAAGCGGCGCCCTAAAGCGCGAAAAGCCGAACGCAGCCCAAGGATATCCGGCCAGATCACCACCCCGGCGTGACTGCCGCTGACGGGGTGGACAAAGTAGCAATCTGCCTCGCCATCGGGTGTGGGAATAACTACCTCTGTCTCGGTAACGGCCTGCGCATTTGCTACCGAAGGCAACAT
>JALNZZ010000218.1 GCA_023229065.1 Porticoccaceae bacterium | reverse complement strand
GCACAAGGATTGCCCATGAGCCGCAAGGCCGTCGAAAGCCAGTTTCAACTGATGAAGTCGCGGCGCTTCCTGCCCCTTTTCATTGCACTATTCCTGGGTGCCTTCAACGACAACCTGTTCCGCAACTGCCTGCTAGTACTGATGGTGACAGGCATGTTCGCCAGTGTTGGCGTCGACACCAATACCCTGGTCAATCTCGCCGCTGCCCTGTTCGTGCTGCCCTTCTTCCTCTTCTCCCCCCTTGCGGGCCAGCTGGCGGACAAGTACGACAAAGCCATGCTGGTGCGCCGCATCAAATTCGCCGAGATTCTGATTATCGGCTGCGCCGGGCTGGCGCTGTTTCTGGGCAGCTTGTGGGGGGTGATGGCTATGCTGTTCATCACCGGCGCACAATCCACCTTTTTCGGCCCCATCAAATACTCCATCTTGCCTCAGCACCTGGCCCCCACCGAGCTGGTGGGTGGCAACGCACTGGTGGAGATGGGCACTTTCGTATCGATACTGATCGGCACTCTGCTGGGCACCCTCATTGGTGGCATGGACCAAGTGTTGTGGGTGATAGTACCGTTTCTGATGGCGGTAGCAGTGCTTGGCTGGCTGGCGAGCTGCCGAGTGCCTCCTGCTGAGCCCCATGCCCCGACCCTGCGCATCGACTGGAATCCAGGGCGAGAAATGATCCAGCTGTTAAAGCTGGCACGGGAGAAAACCGCTGTATGGCATGCCATTCTTGGCATTGCATGGTTCTGGCTGCTGGGAATGGCCTACCTTACCCAAATGCCCAACTTTGTAGTGGCGGTGCTGGGGGGCGACGCCAATCTTATCGCACTCCTGCTGTGTAGCTTCACCATAGGTATTGGTCTTGGCACCCTGCTGTGTGATCGCCTCAGTAGCCACCGGGTGGAGATGGGATTGGTGCCCTTAGGCTCTCTGGGGCTCAGTGTGTTTGGAATCGACCTGTACTTTGCTGCAACCCAATTCCCCACCGGTGAGGGATTGGCCCTAAGCGCTTTCCTGAGTGAGCCCCAGGGGTTGCGTATAGTGTTTGACCTGGTGATGCTCGGTACCTTCGGCGGTTTCTACATTGTGCCCCTCAATGCCATGATTCAGGCGCGTACGGCTGGTGACAAACGCGCCCGAGTGATTGCCTGTCGCAATATCTTCACTTCGCTATTTATGGTGCTGGCTGGGGTGATGGGCATGGTATTTCTGGGGTTGGCGGGCTTTGCTATCCCCGAATTCTTCCTCGCGCTGGCGCTGATGAATATTGCTGTGGCGCTGTTTATTTACCGTCAGGTGCCGGAGTTTACCCTGCGCTTTCTGGTGTGGTTGCTGGGCCACAGTATGTACCGGGTGCGTCATGTAGGGCTCGACCAGATACCGAAAAAGGGCGGTGCTGTACTGGTCTGTAACCACGTCAGTTATGTGGATGCCATGTTGATTGGCGGCGCTGTGCAGCGCCCGGTGCGCTTTGTGATGGACAAGGATATTTATCATACGCCGGGGCTCAACTACCTGTTCCGCGCCGGTGGCGCCATCCCCATCTGTCCCCGCAAAGAAGATGAAGCCGCCTACCAGGACGCGATGGCACAGATCGCCGCTCGGCTCGAAGAGGGAGAGTTACTGTGCATCTTCCCCGAAGGGAAGCTGACCCGGGACGGAGAGATCGACGATTTTCGCTCCGGTATCGAACACATTGTGGCGCGCACGCCGGTGCCTGTTGTGCCTATGGCCCTGCGCGGCCTGTGGGGCAGCTTTTTCAGCCATCGCGGAGGGCTGTTTCGGCGCGGCTGGAAACTGTTTGCCCGCATTGACCTGGTGGCGGGCACGCCGCTGCCGCCGGAGCAGGCAACGCGCGAGGGGCTGCGACAGCAGGTGGTGGAGCTGCGGGGCGAGAAAAAATGATGAAAGGACGGACTATGAAACTTTCTACAAAAATCATCACCGGCATGGTGGCCGGTATTGTTGTCGGCGTGATACTCAACTTTTTGTCCAAGGAGACAGGAGGTTTTGCGGCCAATTTGTCAGCCTGGCTGGCCAATATGGTGTTCGACGTCATCGGTCGTATCTTTATCTCTTCTCTGATGCTGCTGGTGGTGCCATTGGTCTTTGTATCTTTGGTGTGTGGTACCAGTGCCATCGGGCGCGATGCGCGAATGGGCATCATGGCTGGCAAGACGCTGGCGTTCTACGTGTTTACCACCCCTATGGCTCTCATTTTTGCACTCCTGTGGGCCAATTTCATCGAGCCGGGCGTTGGCATTGGCCTGGGAGCTGCGAGCAACTTTGAGCCGATCCCGGCACCGTCGGTGAAGGACGTTCTGGTGGGTATTTTTCCCACTAACCCGGTGGCCGCCATGGCGGAAGGCAATATGCTGCAGATTATCGTGTTCTCTATCATTATGGGGGTGGCGGTAACTCACACAGGTGAACCTGGGCGCCGCACTCTGGAGTTGTTCCAGAGCTTCAACGAAGTAGTCATGACCATGGTTACCCTGTTGATGCACATCGCACCCTATGGTGTGTTCTGTCTGCTTGCCAAGATGTTCAGTGAGCTGGGCATCGGCGCTATTCTTGATCTGGCCAAGTACTTCTTCACCGTGTTGCTGGTACTGGTGCTTCATCAGTTCGTGTTTTATTCGGTGATGCTGAAGGCGCTATCGGGGTTGAGTCCGGTGGCCTTCTTCAAGAATATACGTCCTGCCATACTGTTCGGCTTCAGTACAGCCTCCAGTAATGCCACCATACCCATTACTCTCAGCGTGGTGGAAAAACGTATGGGGGTCCATAACTCTGTTGCTGCTTTTACTGTGCCCCTCGGTGCCACCATCAACATGGATGGCACTGCGATCATGCAGGGGGTGGCTACGGTGTTCATCGCTCAGGCCTTCGGTGTGGATATTGGTTTCGGCGGCTATGTGGCAGTGATAACCACAGCCACTCTGGCCACCATCGGTACTGCCGGTGTGCCAGGTGTGGGGCTGGTGACCCTGGCTATGGTACTTCAGCAGGCTGGCCTGCCGGTGGAGGGCATTGCCCTGATTATCGGGGTCGACCGGTTGCTGGACATGGTGCGCACCGCTGTCAATATCACTGGTGACGGGGTGGTTTCCTGTATCGTGGCTAAGAGCGAGGACCTGCTGGACGAGGA
>JALNZZ010000217.1 GCA_023229065.1 Porticoccaceae bacterium | reverse complement strand
CGGGTGCCGATCAGGCGCACGGTGGCGGTGCGCCAGGGGCCGCCCGCGCTCTGAAACTCCGGCTCGCCCAGGTAGTGGGCGTCGTACACCTCGCCCGCATAGGCGAGGCGGATCACGTCGCGCTGGTGCTGCTGGTAGTGGTAGAGCAAGTTGTCGAGCTGGCGCTGGGTGATCCGCGTATGTACCAGGGAGATATCCAGCACCTCCCGCGTGGTGTCGTCGCGCCCGATGATTTGCCCGTCGGTCATCGTGTCGAAGAGCCACGATGGTCGGGGCTGGATGCTGCTCTCTTGGCTGTACGGCAGCGGCCAGGCGGCCACGGCGTGGGGTGCGGGCGGCGCGCCGTCGGTGGGGTCGGCGCCCTCGGCAGGCCCCTCTTGCCCGTGCCAGATGCTGAGCAGATCAGCCTCCAGCTCGGGCAGTGTGATGTGGTAGTCGTCGATCACGCTGATGCGGTGGCCGATGAGCGTGGTGGTGATGTCGTACAAGCCCGGCACCACCATGCGGGGCGTGGGCGGCGTCTGGTAGCGCAGCAAAAACCAGTGGCCGGCAAACGGGTACTCCACATAGTCGGCTTCGTGCTGCCGGTAGTGATCTTCCAGCGCGTCCAGGGTGGCGGTATCCCTGGCAGTGTGGATCAGCCGCACGTCGTACACGGTCTGCGCGCTGATGCAGCGGCCCCGCAGCTTGCCCGAGGTGAGCGCCGTGTAGGCGTAGCTCGGGCGCGGCACAAAACTGCTGCTGCGCGAGTGCGGGATGGCCGGGTATGGCACAACGCTCACCGGCCCCGAACCTCCAGCACCAACTGGTCATTGCCCCAGCGGATCACCGTGCCCGCCGGCGTAATGTGCGGAAACTCCGGCGCGGCAATGCGCTCATTGGGGTACATGGGCGCGCCACGGTGGCCCCGCGACGACAGCCGCACCGGATTGCCGATCTGCGGCGCGCCGTTGAGCAGGCCGACGTGGATCTGCTCGGCATCGCCGCCGTACCAGTCGAGGATGCGCACCGGCACCTCGTCCAGCGGCAGGGTGAGCACCAGGGCGCTGATGCTGTTGTCTTCGTTGCGCAGGGCAAAGGTGGCCTCTGTGGCGCTGACGTTCTCGATGGTGACGCCCAGGGGATGCCAGAGCGAATCCTCCCAGGTGATCTGCTCGTGGGTGCTGTAGCGCAGCGTGTGGCCGGGGAAGCCGATCTCGAGCAGGCGGACGTGGTGCGGGGTGGGTTTGTCCAGCTCGGTGGCGATGGTGAGGGAGACTTGGCGTGGCATTTTAGTAACTACCTGCTTCGGGGAAGGAGACGTTGACACGGATGTTGCTGGGCAGGCCCGCCGTAAAGTTGCCGAACTGGGCCACGCCACTCAGCAGCAGTTGTGCCGCTTGCTGCTGATCCTGAGCGGCAGACGACAGCAGCCGCTGGAACTCGTTAGTCACGTGGGCCATGGCGGTCTCTACTGCTGCCGCCACCGCGTTGGCGTTGTCGTTGCCCTGCTGCTGGCCGCGCTTGAGCTGATCCAGGCTGACGCGCTCAAGCTCGTCAATCATGCTGCGAAACTCGGGGGCCTGTTGTCGCCGACCCTCTTCGTCCAGCAGCCCATACGCCTGCCGCGACAAGTCGAGGATCTCTTCTTTGACGCGGGCAATGGCGTCGGCATCCTGCAGCGTGGGCAGCACCTGGCCGAGGGCGTCGGCTTGCGCTTTGAGGTAGTCGTACTGCGCGCCGGCGTCGCCGAGGATGTCCATCATCAGCTGGTCGCGGAAGCTGTCGAGCCCGTTGGTGATGCTGGCCTGGTAGCCCTCCAGCAGCGTGTAATACTCGCTCAAGCCTTCGCTGGCGTTCATGATGGCGGCAAAAGTGGCGCGGCCTGCGTCGGTGAGCAGATCCAGCCCGTCGATAATGTCGCGGATGCCGTCGCGGGTGCTCGGGATCAGCTGCCCCAGGCTATCAAACTCACCCGACAGCTGCCGGGTGACCGACATAAAGCGCTCGTTTTGCGTGTAGAAGTTGCGGTAGTAGCTGTCGGTGCCGGTGATGAATCGCTCCAGGCCGCCGTGGGCCTTGACCAGCGAGTCGGCCAGCTCCACGCCGCGCACGCTGGTGTCGTAGGCGGCGAGATCGAGCGCCTGCAATGTGCTGGTCACGCCGTGAAACTGGGTGTCCAGGCGGATCAGGGCGTCGGCCAGCAGCTCGCCCTCTTGCGCCAGGGCAAACAGCGGCTCGAGATCTAGCGCGCTGTTGGTGGCCTCGTTGACCTTGTCCACCCACGCCTGCACAAAGGCATCGGTGGCACCGTAAACATCTTCCTCCACCAGCTTGTTGTGGTCGGCTGCGCCAAAGAAGCTGCCCTCGCCGCGCTTGCCTGCCTGGCTCATCTTGCCCGCCAGCGACTGGCCGGTGAGGTCGACGGTGATGTCGGTGAGGGTGCGGTACACGCCCACCAGAGCGGCATCGGTGGCGGCAAACACATCCACCAACTGATCGGCCACCTTGGCGTCGCCGCGGGTCTCGCGACCGGTGAACAGCAGGCCGGAGGCACCGCGCACCTGGTGATCGGTGTAGCCGCGGCTGGAGACGATGGCGTTGGGGTTGGTCTCCACTCCGAGGGTGACGCGCTTTTTGCCGCTGGAGCCAAAAATAGAGTCGACGAAGCCACCGATGGCGCCGCCAATTGCGGTGCCGATCGGCCCCCAGATAGAGCCGACCACGCTGCCGATGGTGCCGCCCCATGCGCTGTTGGCCTGCTTGCCGGTGAGCGCGCCGCCCAGCTGGTTGCCGGCCCAGTTGCCGGCATAACCCGCCGCTGCGTTGATGGCGAGCCCGCCAGCCATGCCTCCCGGCATGGCCGACATGTTGTTGGCCCACTGCACACCCATATTGCCCGCTGCCGTCCAGCCCTGGTTGTAGGCAAACTGGATGGCGTTGCCGGCCATCTGGCCCAGAGCATTGTTGGCACCCATCAGGATGCCGCCGCCGCTGGCAAGCTTGCCGAGGGAAAACAGCGAGCTGAGCGACTGGGCGCCGCCCATGATGCCCCCTGCTCCGCCTGCTGCGCCGCCACCGATGCCGCCAGCGTTGGCACCGACCGAGCCGGCCAGGCCAAGGCTGACCATGATGGGGCGGGTGAGCGCGAGGTGCGCGGCGTTGGCCAGGAAGTCGACCA
>JALNZZ010000216.1 GCA_023229065.1 Porticoccaceae bacterium | reverse complement strand
GCCGTCATTCACCGACAGAAAAAACGGAGAAACAATGTCTTATCCGGAGTGGTTTACTGTATGGGCTGAAGGACGCCCCTGGGCATACACCCTCACATCACTGATCCTGCTACTGATCGCCGTCTGGCTATCAGACCTCGTCACCAAACAAATACTCATGCGCGGCGTACGCCGCATACTCGTCCACACCCCACTGGGCCGCGACCCCAGCGTCGGCTTCGATAAAGTCGTCAGTCGCCTCGCCCACGTAGTACCGGCCCTGGTCTTGTTCGCCGGTATTGGCTTGGTCGTCGGCTTGCCGGACGCCGTGGTCACGGTGGTACGCAACGTCTGCAACGCCTATGTCGTGCTGACCGTCGCCATGGCGATCAACAGCCTTTTGACCAGTATCAACCTGGTCTACAGCCACCGCCCGAGGGCCAACGACCGCCCCATCAAAGGTTACCTGCAAGTTCTCCAGATCGTCGTTTATGCGGTGGCGGCTATTCTTATCGTCGCGTCGCTGCTGGATCGCTCTCCGCTTATCCTGTTCTCCGGGTTGGGCGCCATGGCTGCGGTACTGATGTTAATTTTTCAGGATACCCTGCTCTCGCTGGTGGCCAGTGTCCAGCTGTCGACCAGTGATATCGTCCGCGTCGGTGACTGGATCGAGATGCCCCAGCTGAATGCCGATGGCGATGTTATCGATATTGCCCTGCACACCGTCAAGGTGCAGAACTGGGACCGCACTATCACCACTATCCCCACCAAGCGGTTGATCTCCGAATCGTTCAAAAACTGGCGGGGGATGCAGGAGAGTGGTGGCAGGCGCATCAAGCGCGCTCTGTATCTGGACCAGAACAGTGTTCACTTTCTGTCTCCTGAACAGGAGGAGGATCTGCAGCGCTTTAGCCTGCTGAGCGACTACCTCAAGGAAAAGGATGCCGAGATCAGCGCCTGGAATGCCGATCTCGCTGAACGCGGGCTCGACCCGATCAACAGCCGCCAGGTAACCAATATCGGGACCTTTCGTGCCTATGTGGAGCGCTATCTGCGCAGCCACTCTGGGATCAACCAGAATATGACCCTGATGGTGAGGCAGCTGAGTCCCGGTCCCCAGGGGCTGCCGCTGGAGATTTACTGCTTTACTTCCTCTGTGGCGTGGGTGGTTTATGAAGGCGTACAAGCCGATATCTTCGATCACCTGCTGGCGATCCTGCCCGAGTTTGGACTGCGCATCTTCCAGGAGCCCAGTGGCCCGGATCTCAAAATGGCCGTGACCCAGGCGCTGTCCGCTCTGCCCCAGGCCGACACAATTCAGTGAGTCATTATTGAGGAGTTTACTGCCCCATGCTTCAGCACCGACTCGTTGCCCACCGCGGTTACCAGAAGCTGTACCCGGAAAATACCCTGCTGGCCATGCGCAAGGCCATTGAGGCCGGTGCCCGCTATATCGAAACGGATATTCAGTTCAGCGCCGACGGCGTGCCGGTGCTGTATCACGATATGGCGATGAAACGCCTCAGCGGCGTGGAAAACCTGATCGGCAATCTCACTCTGGCTGAGCTGCAGGCGCTCTCCAGCCATGAACCCGACCGCCTTGGTGATCAGTTCAGCGACGAGCCCATCGCCACCCTCGCCCAGCTGGTGGCCTTGTTGGAGGAGCACCCCGAGGTTATCGCTTTTGTTGAGATCAAGCGCAGTGCCGTGCAGATTCTGGGCCTGGAAGACACCTTTGATAAGGTCGCCGCCTGCCTTCAACCCGTTGCCGAGCAGGCGGTTCTGATCAGTTTCGACTATGATTTCATGGCCTATGCAAAACAGCGTGGCTACCCGCGCCGGGGCGCGGTGCTGCAGGCGTGGCAGGATCTGGATAGCGAGGCGGTTCGCGCTGGCGACCCCGAGTTTATTTTTTGCGATCTCGAAAAAATCCCGCCGCAGGCCGACCTGGGAGCACTGACTCCCCGCCTGGTGGTTTATGAAGTGGCAGACCCGGACCAGGCTATCGCCCTGTTTGAGCGCGGCCTGGATATGATTGAGACGTTCGACATCGGCGGCCTTTTGCACGCATTGGGGCGTCATGCTCTGTAAGCAGAGCCTGTTCACTCTACTTGAATAGCCATCGCTGGAGGCCATTTTTGCGACCAGCGCGGCGGCGGGTGCTACAACCTGATTGAGCAGCTAACCGCTGTTGCTGTATGGTACGACGAGAAATCCCAACAACCCGTAACAACCATCAGATAGATCAACCATTGGAGATAACCATGACGATTAAAGTGGGTGATAACATTCCCAGCGCCAATCTGTTCACCATGACCAGCGACGGCCCCAAGCCCATCAGCACCGATGATATTTTCAAGGGCAAGAAAGTCGTGCTGTTTGCCGTGCCCGGCGCCTTTACCCCCGGCTGCTCCAATACCCACCTGCCCGGCTATGTAGTGCATGTCGATGACATCAAGGCCAAGGGCGTGGACACCGTGGCCTGCGTCGCCGTCAACGACGCCTTTGTCATGGGTGCCTGGGGTAAAAGCCAAAATGCCGAGCACTTGCTGATGCTGGGTGATGGCAATGGCGACTTCACCAAAGCCATCGGCCTGGAGCTGGACGGCAGTGGTTTTGGGCTCGGCAGCCGCTCCAAGCGTTACTCCATGATTGTCGACAATGGTAAAGTGACTCACCTGAATGTCGAACCCGACGGCGCTGGCATCCAGGTCTCCACCGCTGAGAAAATCCTCGAACAACTCTGAGTCGCTCGCACCATCTTCTCTATGAGCTCCCCCGGCCTCGCTCGTCAGGGCGTTGCCGGGATTGCAGCTACTCGTCCCTTTTAAACTCCTGTCTCTCTACCTTTTCACCGGGCTGCCACTGTGACTGTTATTGATATTGCCGTTATCGGCGGCGGCATACAGGGGGTCGGCGTCGCCCAGGCGGCCGCTGCAGCCGGCTACAGTGTGCTGCTGGTGGAAAAGAACCAACTTGCGGCGGGCACTTCCAGCGCATCCAGCAAACTGGTTCACGGTGGCCTGCGCTACCTGCGCCAGGGCGAGTACCGCCTGGTGCGCGAAAGTTTGCAGGAGCGCGACACCCTGCTGCGCATCGCGCCCGGCCTGGTGCGCGCCAACCACTTTCATATCCCCGTCTACCGCCATACCCGGCTGCGGCCCTGGCAGCTGCGGGCAGGG
>JALNZZ010000026.1 GCA_023229065.1 Porticoccaceae bacterium | reverse complement strand
TGCCAGGTGTACCCTTCACCGCGTTCCAGGTTGTCCTCGTCGCGCTCGAAGTAAGACACGCCAGCCACAATGTAGGGAACCCAGGATTCATCTGTGTTGCCCAGGTAGTAGTAAAGGTCCGCCTTGGCGAGATCCAGGTCTTCACCGGCCAGGTCGGTGCCAATACCAGTTTCAACAGCCCAGCGGTCGACCCGATAACCCAGGTTGAGTCCGCCAACCAGACTTTCGGCACTATCGCTGTCAACGGTGCGTTTGTCATCAAGCAGGTAGCCGCTCAGTGAACCGCCCAGGTAGACACCTTCACTGGCGCCCGCAGTCATGGCCGTAGCCAGCAGTGCAGCACCGGTGACTTTCAGTAAATTACGCATAAAGCTTCCCTCTTCTTGGATGAAATTTCTTCTTGATCAACTAGTGGCGAACAGATATTGGGACGACGGCAACCACGCCCCAAACTAGCAGTTTCGCAGTCAAATAACGTTTTCATAATAGCTGGTTAAATGTCCTTTGCCAAACAAGATCTCGCAACCTTTCAGGCTACAGACAGGCAAAGGGGACTCACCAACCATTAGGCCAACTGCACCGACTTCTCTTCAATAATGGCTTGCCATTGTTGCGGTCCAGTCTGGTGTACAGACTCGCCATTTACATCGACAGCGACAGTCACCGGCATGTCCTTTACCTCGAACTCGTATACCGCTTCCATTCCCAGTTCAGGGAATGCCAGTACTTTTGAAGCCGTGATCGCTTTAGACACCAGATAAGCCGCACCACCTACTGCCATCAGGTACACCGCTTTGTTGTCGCGGATCGCCTCGATAGCAATGGGACCACGTTCAGCCTTGCCCACCATGCCTATCAAGCCGGTTTTTTCCAGCATGGTGCGGGTGAACTTGTCCATTCGGGTAGCCGTTGTTGGGCCTGCTGGGCCAACAACTTCTTCGCCGACAGGATCGACCGGGCCAACGTAGTAGATAAAGCGGTTGGTGAAGTCGACCGGCAGAGTTTCACCAGCATTGATCATGTCCACCATCTTTTTGTGAGCCGCATCACGACCGGTCAGCAGCTTGCCGGACAGCAAGACAGTCTCACCCGGTTTCCAGCTCTGAATATCTTCCTTGGTGATGGTGTCCAGATTCGCTCTGCGCACACTGTCGCCCGCCTCCCAGCTGATTTCTGGCCAGTGTTCCAGGCTCGGAGGATCGAGTCGGGCGGGGCCACTGCCATCAAGAACAAAATGGGTGTGACGAGTCGCCGCGCAGTTGGGAATGATTGCCACTGGCTTGTTGGCGGCGTGGGTAGGACAATCCTTGACTTTGACATCCAACACTGTAGTAAGGCCACCGAGGCCCTGGGCGCCAATACCCAATCTATTGACCTTGTCCATCAGCTCGAGCCGCAGTTCTTCCGCCCGATTACTGGCGCCGCGCTCCCGCAGCTCATGAATATCGATGGGGTCAAGCAGCGCCTCCTTGGCCATCTGCATGGCTTTGTCGGCGGTGCCGCCAATGCCGATGCCCAGCATACCGGGCGGGCACCAACCAGCTCCCATCTTCGGCACCTGCTCCAACACCCAGTCGACCACCGAGTCAGACGGGTTGAGCATGGCAAACTTGGTCTTCGCCTCCGAGCCGCCGCCCTTGGCAGCCACGTGAACATCCACCGTGGCCCCTGGAACAATTTTGTAGGTGATCATGGCGGGGGTATTGTCACCTGTGTTTTTGCGCGTGCCGTCAGGATCCGCCAGTACGGAAGCACGCAGTACATTGTCGGGCAGCTGATAGGCTCGCCGCACTCCCTCGTTGATCATCTCCTCGACACTCAGCTCACCTTCCCAACGCACATCCATCCCGACATTGAGGAAGACGCTGACAATACCGGTATCCTGACAAATAGGCCGATGTCCCATGGCGCACAGACGGGAATTGATCAAGATCTGGGCCAAGGCATCCTTGGCCGCCACCGACTCCTCTCGCTGGTAGGCTTCGTGGACGGCCTCAATAAAGTCGATGGGGTGATAATAGGAAATGTATTGCAGGGCATCAGCGACGCTCTGGATCAAATCCTCCTGGCGAATGACAGTCATGGGCAATTCTCACTTCAAGGTCAGTCGGTGGGGTAAGGGCGGCGGGCAGCTGTCGACCGCCGCCAGTTGAAGGCAAAACTCCGGGCGGTCTTTACTGACCGATCTGCTGGCGCAATTGGCTGAGCTGCTGGTTGATCTGTGCGCGGTAGCTGTCCATGGCCTTGAGCGCCTGCTCATTGTCTGCAACCCGGCGAGAGAGGTCGGTCCGCAATTGGTTTACACCATTGTTGGTAGTCGTGAGTGTCGACGCCAAGCTGGTGACCTTCTGCTGCAGTTCTTCCACCTGGGCAGACGTGCTCAGCGCACTGCCACGGATGGTGGCGACACTCTGGCTGGCCTCTGCGGCCTGCTTGCTGGCCGTATCCATGGACTTCTGTAATGCGGCCAGTGAGCTCTCGGCTTTCTTCAGGTTGGCTTGCAGAGTGTTAATCGTGGCCTTGTACCCTTCGATGGCTTCAGTGTTGGCGGCGATGGCCTTGCGGTTGGTGTCGTAGGACACCCCCCACAGCTTGCGGATTTCGGTCCAGTGCTCAGCCAGAGCCTCCTCCTGCTCCTTGAGCTTCAATCCAAGTGCCGCGCCTGACTGGTTCAGGGACTCATCCGTAGACTCGATCCGGGCAGAAAGTTGATTAAAGCGAGCATTGAGATCTGCCAATACCCGGCTTTGCTGCCAGGCAAAGCCTGCCACCACCAGCAGCGCGAGCAGACAGATAGCCGCCAGCCAGGGAAAGCCACCCTCGCGAGGTTCGCGGGGAGCCTGCTCACGCCTGGGTTGCTTGCCGCTGCGGGGGGGCGCTTGTTCGCGCCGATCGTCACCGGAGGTGAAAGAACCGGCTCTCGGCGGCAGGCCGTCCCGCTCGGGAACGATGGGATCTAACGGCCTGAAGTCCTTGTCGCTCATAGGAAGAAGATCCGGAGAGAAAGAAAAGTGGCCACATTATACACTGACGAAAAAGCCGGCGCGAAGCCGGCCTTTCTACCCACAGAGCAGTTACATCAAATTGAACCCCACCAGTGCAGCTGTGAGGTCGATACGGCAATGGATGACACCCCTGTAGACCTCTCCGGACCTTGCCAGGATTGCAGCCTCAGTTGATGGCCAACTGGAAGCGGCCCGGTCAGCGACAAAAAAACAGTACAAACGGGCAGCAAAAGAGAATCAGCCTCAAACCTGGCAGCGGACTTAAAACCCTACCCCACCCAGACACTCAGTCTTTGCTAGAATAGATACTCTCCGGCCCCATCAACCGGAGACTTCCTGACTGGCCCGCTCCCTGCCCACCTCTGGGGGCCGCGGTGGGCCACTCATCACGCTGAACAGAGAAGGATGGTTTATCATGTCGTTTACCCTGCCCGAACTCCCCTATGCTCAGGACGCCCTGGAGCCCCATATCTCCAAGGAAACCTTGGACTATCACCACGGCAAACACCACAACACCTACGTGGTGAATCTCAACAAGCTGGTACCCGGCACCCAGTATGAAGGCAAGAGCCTGGAAGACATCATCAAGTCCGCCGACGGTGGTGTTTACAACAATGCCGCTCAAATCTGGAATCACACCTTTTACTGGAACTGCCTGAGCCCCAACGGCGGCGGCGAGCCCAGCGGCCCAATTGCCGATGCCATCAACAAGGCTTTCGGCTCTTTTGCCGAGTTCAAGGAAAAGTTCAGTGCCTCCGCTGCCGGCAACTTTGGCTCCGGCTGGACCTGGCTGGTAAAAAATGCCAACGGCGATGTAGAAATCGTCAATATGGGTGCGGCTGGCTGCCCTCTGACCGAAGGCAAGACACCACTGCTGACCTGCGATGTGTGGGAGCACGCCTACTATATCGACTACCGCAACCAGCGCCCCAAGTACGTGGAGGCGTTCTGGAATCTGGTGAACTGGGACTTTGTCGCCGCCAACTACGCCGGCTGACCTGCGACACTAGATGCTGGCTCTTGCAGCCAGCAAACCCCGCCCTCGTGAGGGCGGGGTCCATCTATCTGATTAGTTTTCAAGCCAACAAGCTCGCCGTCAAACAGCCTCCGCCAAGCTCTCAGCAGGCCCAAAGAACTCATACCGCACACGCTCACCGGGCAGCTCCAGCTCCTTGGCATAACGGTAGACCATGCTCATAAAGGGCTTGGGGCCGACAAAGTAGAGATCCGCATCGCCATTGGCAGGCAGACGACTGGCCAGCAAGTCGCGGCTGACAAACCCTTCCTCATCGGCACTGTCTCCCGCAAGCGGATCACTGTAGACATAACAGGTCCTCACATTGGGGTACTCGCGTGCCACCGCCGCCACTTCATCACGAAAAGCGTGAACACTACTGTTGAGAGCAGCGTGTACAAACTCAATCGGCCGCCCACTGGGCGCTGCAGCTTTGAGCATACTCAGGGCCGGAGTGATACCGACGCCACCAGTCAACAGCACCAGGGGCCGGTGCGCACTCTCGCTCTCCAGTACGAACTCGCCACTGGGAGGCAGCAGCTCCACAACATCCCCTTCATGAAGGCGGTCGTGAAGATAGGTAGACGCCATACCATTGGGCTCGCGCTTGACACTGATACGGTAATGCCCCTCACCCGGCGCGCAGGACAACGAATAATTGCGGCGCACGGGCTCACCGTCAATGGTGAGCAGAATTGCCAGGTACTGCCCCGGCTCAAACTCCATGATTGCCTTGCCATCTTCCGGCTCGAAGTAGAAAGAGGTGATCACTGCACTCTCGGGCTGTTTCTTCACCAGCTTAAAGCGGCGCGGACCACGCCAGCCACCTGGTTTGGCCTCGTTGGCGCTGTACACTGCCTCTTCTGCCGCAATCAGCAGATCAGCCAGCTGGCCATAAGCGGCAGCCCAAGCATTGATAATATCGTCAGTCGCAGCCTCTCCGAGCACCTCGCGGATAGCCTGCAGCAGGCAGGTGCCGACGATGGGGTAATGCTCGGGACGAATATCGAGCGATACGTGTTTCTGGATGATGACTGGCAGGGCATCCTGCAATGCCTCCAGGCGATCAATATTGGCGGCATACGCCAGTACACTGTTGGCCAGCGCTCTGGGCTGGGTGCCCTGCGCTTGGTGAGCCTGGTTAAAGTAGGCTTTCACTTCCGGGTAGTCCCGAAACATGATGCGGTAGAAATGGGTGGTGATCGCTTCACCGTGCTGTTGCAGTACAGGAACAGTGGCTTTGATCAGTGCGGTATTTTCAGGTGACAGCATGTGTATATCTCCCGGGCTATGACAGGCACATGGTGTGCCGTTGGTTAACTCTCACACCCTATACATATACAACAACCATGCCAAAAAATAAGTCTATAATTTTAATAGCATTTAAAAATCATGCATCAAATTAACACGCCGCAGGTAAAGTCATTTTGACATCAATAGTCATAATGACACCAACAATCTGATTTTGTAACAATTATGACAATTCAAAGTGACACCACAAAAAAACCCCGGGCCGAACTGCCCGGGGTTTTCGGTTCAGCTTGGGGGCAACTTACATCATGCCGCCCATGCCGCCCATACCACCCATGCCGCTCATATCGGGCATGCCGCCAGCTTTATCGTCCTGGGGCTGATCGGTGATCATGGCCTCGGTAGTGATCATCAGGCCCGCGATAGAGGCAGCAGCCTGCAACGCAGAACGAGTTACCTTGGCGGGGTCGAGGATACCCATGGCAATCATGTCGCCATACTCGCCGGTACCGGCGTTGTAGCCAAAGTTGCCACTGCCCTGCTTGACCTTGTCTACCACTACAGATCCTTCTTCGCCAGCGTTTTCAACAATCTGGCGCAGCGGAGCTTCAATGGCACGACGAGCGATAGCGATACCTACATTCTGGTCTTCGTTGTCACCGGTCAGGCCTTCCAGCGCCTGGAGGGCACGGATCAGAGCGACACCGCCGCCGGGCACAACACCTTCCTCCACAGCTGCACGGGTAGCGTGCAGAGCATCTTCAACGCGCGCTTTCTTCTCTTTCATTTCGGTTTCAGTGGAAGCACCTACCCGAATGACGGCAACACCACCAGCCAGCTTGGCAACGCGTTCCTGCAGTTTTTCGCGATCGTAATCGGAAGAGGTCTCCTCGATCTGAGCGCGGATCTGCTTGACACGAGCCTCGATATCCGCGGTATTACCAGCACCATCGACAATGGTGGTATTTTCTTTGCTCAGGTTTACTTTTTTGGCAGTACCCAAGTGCTCCAGAGTAGCGCCTTCCAACTCCAGGCCAACTTCTTCGGAAATCACGGTACCGCCAGTAAGAATAGCGATATCCTGCAGCATGGCCTTGCGGCGATCGCCGAAGCCAGGAGCTTTACAGGCGGCAACCTTCACGATACCGCGCAGGTTGTTCACGACCAGAGTGGCCAGTGCTTCGCCTTCGACGTCCTCGGCAATAATCAGCAGCGGCTTACCGGCCTTGGCGACACCTTCCAGGAGGGGCAGCAGCTCACGAATGTTGGAGACTTTTTTGTCCACCAGGAGAATGTAGGGGCTATCCAGCTCTACACTCATATTTTCCTGGTTGTTAATGAAGTAGGGGGACAAATAGCCGCGGTCGAACTGCATTCCTTCCACGGTTTCCAGGTCATTGTCGAGACCGGAGCCTTCTTCAACGGTGATGACACCTTCCTTGCCGACCTTTTCCATAGCTTCGGCAATGATGCTGCCGATGCTTTCGTCAGAGTTGGCAGAGATGGTGCCAACCTGAGCGATCTCTTTAGAGTCGGAGCAAGGCTTGGCGATCGCCTTGATCTGCTCGACAGTGGCAAGCACCGCCTTGTCGATACCGCGCTTCAGGTCCATGGGGTTCATGCCGGCGGCAACGGACTTCAGTCCTTCGGTCACGATAGCCTGAGCCAGTACGGTAGCAGTAGTAGTACCGTCACCAGCCTCGTCGGAAGCCTTGCTGGCAACTTCTTTTACCAGCTGGGCACCCATGTTCTCGAACTTGTCCTTCAGCTCAATTTCCTTGGCTACGGACACGCCATCCTTTGTTACAGTGGGAGCGCCGAATGACTTGTCGATTACAACATTACGACCCTTGGGGCCGAGGGTTACCTTGACGGCATCGGCCAGGGTATTGACGCCTGTCAGCATTTTGCGGCGAGCGCTGTCACCAAATTTCACGTCTTTAGCTGCCATTTTCAAATCCTTCCTTTTTTCGGATAACTCAGAAAACTGTTGAGGGAGGGTGCGGCGATCAGCCTTCGATCACACCGTAAATATCGCTTTCGCTCATAATGATGAGCTCTTCGCCGTCTTCCTTGATGGTATTGCTGTCGGCATAGCGGCCAAACACTACCTGGTCGCCTACTTTGACAGCCAGGGCACGGACTTCACCGTTATCCAGCACCTTACCGGCGCCTACGGCCACGACTTCTCCCTGATTGGGTTTTTCTTTGGCTGCACCCGGCAGCAGAATGCCGCCAGCAGTTTTTTCCTCTTCTGCCTTGCGACGAACTACGACGCGGTCATGCAAAGGACGAATTTTCATGTTCGACTTTCTCCACCATTTATTGGGTTAGTGACATCCGGCCCCGCCCAGGGTGCGGGGAGCAAGAAGCTGAACCCCTATCTGGAGTCGACCAGCTCCCTTTTCAAGGGGGGTCCGGCAAAAAAAATCCGGCAATCTTCCGGCAAAGAGAAAATGGGGACAAAGTTATTGGTTTCAAGGGGAGCCCCACAAGCCTTACCGGGAAGAGTCCCTCTGGTCTGGCAACTCACGGGGTGGATCACCAGGCTCTCGGGGCTCGCCGTGGCGCCAAAACTCCCCTTCTACGGTGTTGCCACGAAACCCGCCCCTCGGCCCGATACCGCCGACCACGACCATTCGCGATACCGCCCGCGCTGCCAGCCAGCGGCGCAAGAATGGAATCAATGCCAGGCAACCCACCAAATCGGTGACAAACCCCGGCACGACCAACAGCACGCCTCCCAGCGTCAGCATCATGGCCTCAAGCATTTCCTCAGCAGGCACCTCTCCCTGCGCCATACGCTCGCGACCGCGCAACAGGGTACTCACTCCCTGATGGCGCAATATCAACAGCCCGATAGCGGCAGTGGCAACCACCAGGGCCACTGCAGGCCAGGCGCCTACCAGCGACCCCACTTTGATAATCAGCCACAGCTCAAACAGAGGCAGGGCAATAAACAACAACAGAAAAAATCGCATAGAGCTCCTTGGCTCATCGGGGTATCGCCTGATTGCATAGCCCCCTGCCCCGCAATGTCACAGGTCGGAACTGCGCAGCACCGCCGCAGGGCGAGCGGGAATAGTGCGCATCAGGTACAGGCTCAACAGAATGGCCGGCACCCCCAAAAGGGCCGCCACCCAGAAGAAGGTTGCGTAACCATAACCGTCCACCACCAGGCCCGAGAAGCCGCCGACAAACTTGCCCAGCAAAGTGAACAGGGAGCTGAACACCGCGTACTGCGAGGCGGAAAAAGCACGGTTGGTCAGACTGGAAGCATAGGCAATCAGAGCCGATCCCGCTAGCCCGCCACTAAAGTTGTCAGCACTGACAGTGACCATCAGCACCGCCTTATCCGGGCCCACCGACGCCAACCAGACAAACAGTAGATTAGTGCCCGCCACCAGGCAGGCACCGAGCAACAAGGGCCAGCGGATACCAAAGCGGGTGACCAACACTCCGCCGGCATAGGCACCAACAATAGTCATAATCAGACCATAGACCTTGGTCACTTCAGCAATCTGGATTTCAGTAAAACCCAGGTCGATGTAGAACGGATTGGCCATGATGCCCAGGGTGATATCACTAAAGCGGTAGAGGGTGATAAATGCCAGAATCGCTAGCGACAACCAGCCCTGACGCTGGAAGAAGTCGGCAAAGGGCAAGATCACCGACGGGTAAAACCAGCCCACTACCGAGCGCGCTCTGTTGGCCCTGGCTGCCAGGGCCAATACCCCCAGCCCCACGGCAAACACCAGCACGCCAGCGAAGACCAGGCGGGTAAAAGCATCTCCCGCCTGCGTTAGAACCACAGTTGCCACCACAGCAAAGAGCACTGCGATACCAGCAATATTGAACGCCACCTGGCGCCGCTCCCGCACCCCCAGATTGTTGTCGAGAGCCGCCAATGGCTCATGAGGTGGCTCGGATACCAGCAGAGTGGTCACAAAGCCGACAGCCATGCACAGCGCCATCACCTGATAGGCTATGCTCCAGGAAAGCGTGCCGGCCAGATACAAAGCACCTGCCCCGGCGACAATCATGCCCAGCCGATATCCCAACTGATAGTTGGCAGCCATTGCCCCCTGCAACTCATCCGGTGCACTTTCAATGCGGAAAGCATCAATAACAATGTCCTGGGTCGCCGACGCAAATGCGACCAGCAAAGCCAGTAGCGCCACAGTGCGCAAATCAGTGGCAGGGTCCGAATGAGCGATCCCGATCAGCCCCACAACCACCCCGACCTGAGCCAGCAACATCCAGCTGCGCCGCTTACCCAGCCAGCTAGTCAGCAGGGGAATCTGCAGGCGGTCGACGACAGGCGCCCAAATAAACTTCAGCGAATAGGTAATCCCTACCCAGGAGAAATAGCCAATCTCGGTTTTGCTTACCCCCAGCCGCGCCAGCCAGGCAGACAAGGTGCCAAACACCAGCAACAGGGGCAGGCCAGCAGAAAAGCCGAGGAAAAACAGCACCAGAACCTTGGGCTGCAGGTAAACGCTCAGTGTGTTATACCAAGGAGTCGGGTTGGCCAAGCAAACCTCTACAGCAGCTCAAGCAGGGCAATCAGGCCCACGGTGAAAATCAAGGCGCGGCGGAACAGCGCGCGCAGCGCATCTACCTCCAGAGCACCCTCTGCCGGCGACGGGGACGGCTCCACCAACAAAGCGCCGCGCACCATGCCAGCCAATACTTGCGCGCTGCTTTCAGCAACGCCAAAAAGAGATTCACGCCAAGCCCGCATAGTAGCGGGGAAGTTGCCCACCATCGCAAGCACCGGGCCCAGCAGCCGCAGAGGCAACCACTCCAACACCCACAGCAACTGGCGGCTCACCACAGCACTGTCTTCGCTCTTCTCAGCGCTCGCCAGTAAGCTTACCAAGCGGTAGAACAGTGCGCCTGGCGCACCGAGGAGCAAGAACCAGAACAACACGGGAAAATAGCGCTCAAAACAAAGGTAAGCAACAGCCGCCTGGGCGCGGTTGTGCAGCTCGGGCCAGCTATCCGCGTCCTCCACCCCCAGCTGCGCCGCTTCATGCCAGGCCGCCTGCACATCCCCGCGCGCCAGAACGTCGCGGTAAAGATCAATGCTGTCGTCGACGGTGTCGCGCCCAAAAGCGTACAGCAACACCAGAAGGTTGATAGCCACGGCCGACAGACCAAACAGCCAGTTGCCACAAAAATGCAACAGCAGGGCAAGGATGAACGCTGGCACCAACAGTACCAGTGCTCGCGACACACGCGGTCGCTCCATCAAGAAAGACAACCCGGCAAGCCAGCGGCGCCAGTGAAAAAACCACTGATCGCGCTGAATCGCAGGCTGAGTGCCCAGCCACTCGGAAAGAAGTACTGCCACCAGCAATACCAAAAAGCTCACCCTGCTCTCCCACTGCCCTGCGACAGCAAAGTTCTATAATACCCCCAGTCGAACGCTTCACCGGGATCCGTTTTACGGCCTGGAGCAATATCACTATGACCACAGATCCGCGGTGGCACAATGGCCGGATAAGCCCGCATCAGCGCCCTGGTAACACGCGCCAGCACCCGATACTGGATATCGCTGTAAGGCAGCGTATCGGTGCCCTCCAGCTCGATACCGATGGAGAAATCATTGCACCGCTCACGCCCCTCAAAACTGGACACCCCTGCGTGCCAGGCACGATCGAGGAAGGAGACAAACTGGGTGACACCGCCATCGCGATCGATCAACAGGTGAGCGGACACCCTCAGCCCCTCGATTTCGCGAAAAAAAGGATGGGCCTCAAAGTCCAGACAGTTGGTAAAAAAGTCAGCAATCTCGCCCCCCCCAAAACAACCGGGCGGCAGGCTGATATTGTGGATAACCAAGAGGCTCGGCTGCTCTCCAGCCGGGCGCTGGTCGGCATTCGCAGAGGGCTTGTGCTCAACGCCTTGCAGCCAACCCCTCTCAATCAGCAGCTCCTTCGCAACATCATCCCCCACAGCTGATCCAACTTGACCACTCACTTTGTCCCTCGCTGACCATATTGTCGCCTACCCGGATTAAGGTGATAGAATTATCAAGCACAATTTTGTTCTCCTGCCTCTATCGTTGGGGAGAGGCTGTACAGCAGTTTAACCTCGATTGCCTCATTGTTATAATGCCCGCCCCTGCCCTACCCCGGACCCTCCCCCATGCTTTCCAGTCTTCAGGCGGATATCACCGAACGCGTTGCCCTGGCCCTGGCCGAAGATATCGGCGACGGCGACATCACTGCCCGCCTGATCGCGGAGCACAGTCAGGCAGAAGCCACTATTATCAGCCGTGAACACGCCGTGTTGTGTGGTCAACCCTGGGTAGAAGAAGTATTTCGCCAGCTCGACAGCAACATTGCCGTTACCTGGCAAGCCAAGGAGGGAGATGACATTCAGCCGGATCAGGCGATCTGTCGCCTGAGCGGCAATGCCCGGGCTCTACTCACCGGCGAGCGCACCGCCATCAACTTTCTGCAAACCCTGTCCGGCACTGCCACAAGTGCCCGTCACTATGCAGCCAAGGTGGCAGGGACGGATATCCGCATCCTGGATACTCGCAAAACGATTCCCGGTCTGCGCCTGGCACAGAAATATGCCGTCACCATCGGCGGCTGTCACAACCACCGCATTGGCTTGTACGATGCCTTCCTGATCAAGGAAAACCATATTGCTGCTTGCGGTGGTATCGCCGCAGCCATTGTCCGGGCACGGGAAATCGCCCCTGACAAACCGGTGGAAGTGGAAGTGGAGAATCTCGACGAATACCGCCAGGCTCTGGCCGGGGGCGCCGACATCATCATGCTCGACAACTTTGAGCTGGCCGACATCCACACTGCCATCAGCCTCAAGACCGCCCCCGTCAAGCTGGAAATCTCTGGCAACCTGGACGATGCCAATATCGCCGGCGTCGCCATTCCCGGTATCGACTATCTGTCCTCTGGCAGTCTCACCAAACACTGCCGAGCCATTGATTTTTCCATGCGGCTGAAAGCCCTGGGCAGCTGACAACCCGGTAGAGGGCCTGCAAGCCACATCATCACTTGCAGGCCGGCGTTCAATCCTTTATACCTGAGCACCAGCCCCCCAGATTGACGCCATTATGCGCCACTTCGCAGCGACTATCCCCCTTCTCCTCGTCGCCCTCGTCGCCTTACTGTTGGCCGCCTGTAGCACCATGAACCAGGACGACTGCCTGAGTGCCGATTGGTACGCCCTGGGATTGGAAGCCGGCAGCCAAGGCGAGAGTCGCGACCGCCTTGATCGTCAGAGCGATGCCTGTAACAGACACGGCATCGCCCTCAACAGGGCCGCCTGGCTGGAAGGCTACGAATACGGGCTCGAAGATTTTTGCATCCCTGCCAAAGGCTACGAATACGGTCGCCGCGGACAAGCCTATCGCGGCGTGTGCCCATCCCACCTGGAAGGCGGGTTTCTGCTCGGCTACCAGCAAGGCCGCACCCTCTACGACGCGCAGCAACGGGTAGCCCAAGTCGACCACGCCTTACAGGAGCGCGCGGCGCGCATCGACGACGCACGCTACCGCATTTACCGCTATCAGGAAATCCTCGCCCGCAAGGACAACAGCGACTCTGATCGCCGGCGAGCCCTGGCCAACATCCGCTACTTGCAACGGGATATCAGTATCTTGCACCGGGAAATGCGCGAGCTGGACTTCCATCGCAATGAGGCGGTCAGGCACTTGATGCAAGTACAGGCCCAAGGGGTCCAGGGCTGGTAAAAGTCGCTCAGCAACTCGCGCCAGGCCAAGTGAGGCTCAAGGGGAGCCTTTCCCACCTTTGTTCACTGTTATAGGATTGCCTTGGTATAACACCGCACACTTGCTCCAGTGGGCATACAGTGCAACCAGCAACCCACCGTCGCACGGATCATTGAGAACGCCATGAATCAACCCCTGCCCACCCTCCGCGGACTGCCCAAGCGCCTGGTACAGGATGGCCTGATCGATGAGGTAACGGCACGGGAAATCGTCGCAACTTGTGCTCAAAAAAAGACCTCCGTGGTGGGTTATCTGATCGATCACAAGCTGATCGCTCCCGGCTTGCTGGCCCATGTGGGCTCCAATGGCTTTGGCCTGCCCCACTACGACCTCGAAGCCCACGACTGGGAGCGAGCGCCCAAGGGTTTGCTCAATGAAAGCGTGATGCGCAAGCACCACGCGCTACCTCTGCTGCAAAAAGGCAGCCGCCTGATGCTGGCAATGAGCGACCCCACCAACCAGCATGCCCTGACCGAAATTCGTTTTCAGACCGGGCTCACCATTGAGCCGGTGCTGGTCGCTCACGATCAACTGGCGGAGGGGATCGACCAGATGGTGAGCGCACAAGGCCGCGGTATCGACGAAGCCTTGGGGAGCATGGGAGAAATTGATCTCGGTGACCTCGGCAACCAGGAGGAAGAGGACGAGCAGGACAGCGATCTCGAGCTAGACCCGGAAGACGCACCAGTGGTGCGCTATATCAACAAGATGTTACTGGAGGCCATCAAAAAAGGAGCCTCGGACATCCACTTTGAGCCCTACGAGAAATACTACCGGGTACGTTTTCGCACCGACGGTGCCCTCGAAGAGATCTCGCGCCCGCCTCCCAGCGTCGCGCCGCGTCTGGCCGCTCGCCTCAAGGTGATGTCGCGCATGGATATTTCTGAGCGCCGGGTACCCCAGGATGGCCGTATCAAACTGCGCATTACCCGCGGCAAGGCTCTCGACTTCCGTGTCAACACCCTGCCCACCCTGTTCGGCGAAAAGATAGTCCTGCGTATTCTCGACAGCGCCCAGGCCAAGCTGGGCATTGATGCCCTCGGCTACGAGGAAGAACAGAAAGCAGCCTTTATGGAGGCACTCAACCAGAGCCAGGGCATGATACTGGTCACTGGCCCCACCGGCTCTGGCAAGACCGTGTCGCTGTATACCGGCCTCGGGATCCTCAACACCGCCGAACGCAATATCTCGACGGCAGAAGATCCCGTCGAGATCAACATGGAAGGGATCAACCAGGTACAGATTAATACCCGCACCAAATTCACCTTCGCCGAGGCACTGCGGGCCTTTTTGCGCCAGGACCCGGATGTGATCATGGTGGGCGAGATCCGCGATCTAGAAACGGCGGAGATCGCCATCAAAGCTGCTCAAACCGGCCACCTGGTGCTGTCCACCCTGCACACCAACAGCGCGCCAGAAACTCTCACCCGGTTGCTCAACATGGGGGTGCCAGCCTTCAACGTTGCGACCTCCGTCAGCCTGATCATCGCCCAGCGCCTGGCGCGCCGCCTGTGCGCCAAGTGCAAGCAACCTTACCAGGACATACCCGACCGCATCCTGGTCGAAGAAGGCCTCGACACCCTGGGTATCCCCCGCGACGAGATAAAACTGTTCCACCCGGTAGGTTGCAAACAGTGCACAAACGGGTATAAAGGTCGCATCGGTATTTACGAAGTTCTAAAGGTAACCCCGGCGATCACCCAACTGATCCTGCAGGGCGGCAACTCCTTGCAGATCGCCGAAAAAGCCACCGAAGAAGGCTTCTGCAGCCTCCGCCAATCGGCACTGCGCAAGGTGGTAAGCGGCATTATCAGCCTGGAAGAGGCCAATCGGGTAACCAAGGATTGAGCGGCCCTCTCGTTTACCGCCAACCTTGCAGCCACCCCTCCAGCCAGTACCAGGCACACCGCCAGACAGAACACGACGATCAACAGGACTGACTCATGGCAGCAGCTCAACCCGGCCTGTATATTTACAAGGGCAAGAACAAGGACGGCAAGCTCATCCGGGGGGAAATCACCGGCACCAGCGCCGCCCTTGTCAAGGCACAGCTCCGCAAACAAGGTGTGCTGCCCACATCGGTCAAGAAAAAGCCCAAACCGCTGTTTCAGGCCAACAAACCGATCAAGCCCAGAGATATCAGCACCTTCACTCGCCAGATGGCCACCATGCTGAAGGCCGGCGTCCCCTTGGTGCAAAGCTTCGAAATCGTCGAAGAAGGGCTGGAAAACAACAAAATGCGCACCCTGGTGAAACGCTTGCACGAGGATGTTTCCTCAGGAGTGGGCATAGGGACAGCACTGCGCAAGCATCCACGCCACTTTGACGATCTGTATTGCAGCTTGATTGAGGCTGGCGAGCAGTCAGGCTCTCTGGAGACGATGCTCGACCGGGTCGCCACTTATAAAGAAAAAGGCGAGGCACTGAAACGCAAAGTCAAAAAAGCCCTCACCTATCCGGCGGCGGTGATTGTGGTAGCAGTGATTGTTACCGGTATTTTGCTGGTAAAAGTCGTACCGGTATTTGCTCAAACCTTCCAGGGCTTTGGCGCAGACCTGCCCGCTTTTACCCAGTTTGTGCTCAATATCTCGACATTCTTGCAAAGTTGGTGGCTGCTCTTTATCACGTTGCTTATCGTCAGCGCCGTAGGCTTCCGGGAAGCCAAGCTGCGCTCGCCAACGTTTGCCGATATCGTCGACAAATTCAACCTCAAGATACCGATCATCGGCAAGATCATCTACGAATCTTCGGTGGCGCGCTTTGCCCGCACCCTGTCCACCACCTTTGCCGCCGGGGTACCGCTCATTGAAGCGCTCGACTCGGTAGCGGGTTCAGCGGGCAATGCAGTATTCCGCGATGCCATACGGCAGGTTCGCGATGATGTTTCCACCGGCTTGCAGCTCAACAGCGCCATGAGGAGTACCGGATTGTTCCCCACTCTGCTATTGCAGCTCACCGCCATCGGCGAGGAGTCCGGCGCCCTGGATGAAATGATGGACAAAGCTGCAACCCATTTTGAAGAGTCAGTAGACAGCCAGGTAGACAACCTTACCGCCCTGCTGGAGCCTTTCATCATGTCAGTGCTGGGCATAGTGGTGGGCGGCTTGATGGTCGCCATGTACCTGCCCATTTTCAGGCTCGGCGGGGTGATTGGTGGCTAGAAAGAGTCCTGGAGCAGGCGACGGGAAGCGGTATCCGAACCACTCACCACCATGTCACCGCTCCTCGTTCTTGCTCAAGCAATAAGCCACCCTCGCCGTCCATAATCAGGATCCTTTCATGGCCCACCCCGACGCTTATTTTCTGCTCGCCACCTTTTTACTGGGGCTGGTGGTTGGCAGTTTTCTCAATGTGGTGATCTACCGTCTGCCGCTGCAGATGCACTCCACCTGGCGACGCGAGTCTCTGGACTTTCTCGGTATGGCTACGGAGGAGAGCAAACCTTTCAACCTGGCCTTCCCCGCCTCCCACTGCCCCCACTGCAACCAACCACTGAAACCCTGGCACAATATTCCGCTACTGAGCTATTTGGCGCTGCGCGGCAAGTGTGCCCACTGCTCAGCTGCCATCTCCCCCCAATACCCTCTGGTGGAGCTGATTACAGCGCTTTTGGCCGTCGTGGTACTGGTGAACTTTGGGGTAACGGTAACAGCCGCCCTGGCCATCCTCTTCACCTGGGCGTTGGTAGTTCTAACGGGTATCGACCTGCATCACAAGCTGCTACCGGATGTTATTACCCTGCCACTGCTATGGCTCGGATTACTGGTGAACAGCCAGGGGCTGTTCACTGATCTCCACAGCGCCGTCATCGGCGCTGCCGCCGGTTATATGGTGCTGTGGCTGGTATTCTGGGGCTTCAAACTGGTGACCGGCAAGGATGGTATGGGCTACGGCGACTTCAAGCTGCTGGCCGCGCTCGGCGCCTGGGTGGGCTGGCAGCTATTACCCCTGATTCTATTGCTGTCGACAGCCGTGGGGGCGGCAGTAGGGGTTACCGCCATTGCTCTGGCTGGGCGCGAACGTCATATTCCCATGGCATTCGGCCCCTACTTAGCCGTTGCCGGCTGGATCGCCTTGATGTGGGGTGAAACGATCCTGTCAACTTACCTGAACGCATTGTAATGAACCGCTCTGAGATGATTGCCAAGCCCTGTACACCTGACTCTGACAGCCGGTTTATTGTCGGTCTCACCGGGGGTATCGGCAGTGGCAAATCCGCCGTGGCTCGCTGTTTTGAGCAGCTGGGCATTGTGGTGGTGGATGCCGATATCGCGGCCCGCAAAGTGGTGGAGCCCGGAACCCCGGCCCTCGCCGCCATAACCGAGCACTTTGGCGCTGACATGCTACTGTCGGACGGCCAACTGGACCGCGCGGCTCTGCGCCAGCGAATTTTCAGTGATGGCGCCGCCAAAACCTGGCTGGAACAACTGCTTCATCCCCTGATCCGCACCTGGATCTGGCAGCAGCTGGAAGCCGCATCGAGTCCCTATGCGGTTCTGGAATCCCCACTGCTACTGGAAACAACTCAACACCAACGCGTAAACCGGGTGCTAGTAGTAGATGTGCCGGAAGCTGTACAAATCGCGCGCGCTACAGCGCGGGACAGCAATAGTGAAGCTCAGATTCGCGCCATCATGGCCAATCAAATGCCCCGCGCCGAACGGCTGGCGCGAGCCGATGATGTAATCGACAACAGCGGCAGCCTTGAGCAGCTACAGCAGCAGGTGGCGATTTTGCACCGCAAGTATGTGAGTGAAGCTACCCGCCGTGAACAACGCTGATGCGCAAGCCAACTGTTCGTCAGGCAGGTTGTGGTTAGCTGCACCACGGCCCCAGTCTGTTCCCTCCCCGCTCAGCCTTATCGGTACCAGAGAAAATACCGACTCTCAGATAGGCGCATCAACTCCTCGCCTCTCCAACCGCGCAGCCGCCATCAGGGCGGGGCAGTGGCGAAAGCTTCGACCAGGTAGTCGATCATGGCCCTTACCTTGGCGGGAGGCCTGCGGTCAGGCGGGTACAAAACGTGGATACCGCCGAGCTCGGCCACAGGCTTATCCAGCTCCAGAGCTACCAGGTCTCCTCGCTCAAGTGCCTCAGCGACGATAAAGCGTGGCTGGTAGACGATTCCCTGACCGCTCAGTGCAGCAGCCAGCAAGGCATCACCGTTATTGGCCAGCAGATTGCCGCTGACCGGCACTTTGCTTTGGCCCTGGGCTCCAAAACTCCACTGCTTGCCGTCCTGCAAACCGGACAGGGTATAACTGAGACAGTTGTGTTGGGTAAGTTCAGCAACCCGACGCGGCACACCGCGATGATCAAGGTATTGCGGTGCAGCACACACCAACATCGGACTATCACCGAGGCGGCGAGCCTGCAGTGGACTATCCGCCAGGCGACCAATGCGGATGGCCAGATCCCAGCCGCCACTGATCAGGTCGTGCTGGGCATCACTGAGACCGAGTTCCACCGTCACCTCCGGATGGCGCTGGCTAAACCCTGCGATCAGTGGCGCAACGAAGCGGCTGCCAAACGACAGCGGGACATTCATACGCAGCAGGCCAGTGGCCTTGAGGCGCTGGGAGGTAGCCGCCGC
>JALNZZ010000214.1 GCA_023229065.1 Porticoccaceae bacterium | reverse complement strand
TCCGCGCCTTGCGGCGCGGCCATCGGCGGTCTGCTCTCTGCTGCACTTTCCGTAGGCTCACACCTCCCAGGAATTACCTGGCACCCTGCCCTGTGGAGCCCGGACTTTCCTCCCCCTGCCTCCGGTTGACACCATTGGAGCCAACCAGAGTAACAGGCGGCGACTGTCCGGCCGACTCCCGCGCGAAGGATAACACTTTTTGGGAGCTACCGGGCCGCTGCCAGTGCCTGTTCAATGTCGGCGATGATATCGTCGATATGCTCGATACCGATGGACAGGCGCACCATCTCCGGCCTGACGCCAGCGCGGGCCAACTCTTCGTCGTCGAGCTGACGATGGGTGGTGGATGCCGGGTGGCAGGCCAGAGATTTGGCGTCGCCAATATTCACCAGGCGCAGAATCATTTGCAGCGCGTCGATAAAGCGTGCTCCCGCGGCTTCGCCACCTTTGATGCCGAAGCTGAGAATACCGGAGGCGCGGCCACCGAGAACCTTGCCGCACAAAGCGTGATAAGGACTGTTGGGCAGACCTGCATAATTAACCCACTCCACCTGCTCATGGGCCTCCAGATAGCGGGCGACTTGCTGGGTATTCTCGCAGTGACGCTCCATGCGCAGACCCAGTGTTTCCAGCCCCTGCATGATATTGAAAGCACTCATCGGCGACAGTGCAGCACCGGTGTTGCGCAGCGGCACGACACGGCAGCGACCAATATAGGCAGCTTCCCCCAGGGCCTCGGTGTAAACCACGCCGTGGTAGGAAGGGTCCGGTTCGTTGAGCATCGGGAAGCGCTCGCGGTGGGCTGCCCAGTCAAACTTGCCGGAATCGACAATAGCACCCCCAAGCGTGGTGCCATGGCCGCCGATGTATTTGGTGAGGGAGTGAATGGAAATGTCGGCACCGTGATCGAACACCCGGCACAGATACGGCGTGGCCACGGTGTTATCGACAATCAGCGGCACCCCGTGACGGTGAGCGATATCGGCCAGTGCCTCGATATCCACGACATTGCCCGCCGGGTTGCCGATGGATTCACAGAACAGGGCGCGGGTCTTGTCGTCGATCAGCGCTTCCAGCCCCCGGTGGTCATCACAGGAGGCCATGCGCACTTCGAGCCCCTGGTTAGGGAAGGTGTGGGCAAACAGGTTATAGGTGCCGCCATAAAGCTCTGTGGTGCTGACAATATTGTCGCCCGCTCTGGCGATGCACTGGATGGCGTAGGTTATAGCGGCCATCCCCGACGCCAGGGCCAGGGCACCGACACCTCCTTCCAGGGCCGCCAGGCGCGCTTCCAGCACGGCATTGGTGGGGTTCATGATCCGGCTGTAGATATTGCCGGGCACAGCCAGATTGAAAAGATCTGCACCGTGTTGGGTATTGTTGAAAGTGTAGGAAGTCGTCTGATAAATAGGGGTGGTGGCGGCATTCGTGGCGGGATCGCCATCATAACCGGCGTGGAGTGCCAGGGTTTCGAGTTTCATGTTATCTCCTATTCGGGTCACGTTCGGCGGCAGATACTGTAACTGACCAAGTAGACACTGCCGCGTCACTTCTTTCAAGCGCACCCAGAATGGCAGCGGCTGATCTCTTGCAGGCTTGCTAGCGAGACTCCTTCAAGGACAGGGCCTGCTGATAAAGCACATTTTTACTGCCGCCGGTAATCCTTGCCGCCAGCGCCGCCGCCTGCTTGAGCGGCAGTTCTTCCATCAGCAACCCTAGTACCCGCAGTTGTTCTGCCTCATCCACTGCAACCTGAGCCGGGGCACCGCGCACCACGAGCACAATTTCTCCGCGCTGCTGGTTGGCATCCTCGCGCACCCGCTGGACCAACTCCTGGAGCGGAGCAAAAATCAGGGTCTCATGGGCTTTTGTCAGCTCTCTGGCCAACAGGGCCTCTCGATCAGCGCCAAAAAGCTCGGCCATGTCTTGCAGAGTGGCAAGAATCCGATGCGGTGCCTCGTAGAAAATCAATGTGTGTGCTGCCGTAGCAAGCGCTTCCAGAGCCGTTCGTCGCTGCTGGCTCTTGGCCGGCAGAAACCCTTCAAAGGCAAAACGATCGCTAGGCAGGCCGGCAGCACAGAGTGCAACGATGGCAGCGCAAGGGCCGGGAATGGGCGTAATGGTCGCACCGCGCCCACGGGCTTCCCGCACCAAGCGAAAACCGGGGTCGGAGATCAGCGGCGTGCCGGCATCGGAAATCAGTGCCACCGAGGCACCCTGCTCCAGTAGATCGAGGATACGTACCAGCTGACGCTCATCGCTGTGGTCGTGGTAGGGCACCATGGGGGTATCGATACCGAAATGTGCCAACAGGCGCCCGCTGTGGCGGGTATCTTCGGCGGCAACCCAGTCCGCCTGTTGGAGAACCTGCAAAGCCCGGGGTACCATATCCCCCAGATTGCCGATCGGTGTCGCCACCACAAAGAGGTTTCCCGTCTTGTTCATCCATACCTCGTCGTCTGCGCTATTGTCCCGCGTCCTGCTGACCGCGCTCAGTGTCATCTTGGTGGCCTGTAGCTCCCAGCCCCCAGCACGCCAGGAAGCATACACGACCGCACAAAACCCGATCCAGTCCGCCCAGGCGACACTGGCCCGTGCCGACAGTGCCAGCTCCCCGCTGCGCGATAGCCTGCTGGTGGAGGCCGCTGGCTTGTTTGCTACCGGTGGCCGCGATGCGGATGCCGAACAGATCCTGCGCGGGGTGAATGCCAGCGTGCTGGAAACCGGTGACTTTGCCGCCTACACCATCACCTATGCGCGCCTTGCCCTCGCCAGTGAGCGCTACCTGCTGGCGCGCAGCCTGCTGGGGAACCCCCGGCTCAGTACTGGACTCGACGGTCTGCCACCCGAGCAGCGCCGCAGCCTGTACCAGCTACGGGGGGATCTGCAGGCTCTGCTGGGAGATGATCTCGCCAGCGCTGGAGAATATGCCAAGCTGGCGACTCTGCTGAACAGCCCTGCCGAGATCCAGAAAGCCCACGACGACATCTGGCAGCGATTGACTCAGGTTCCCGAGCAAAGTCTCAGGCGAGCCGCCACGGCAGCCAGTGATACCGTTTTCGCCGGCTGGCTGCAACTGGCGCTGACAGGAGCAACGAGTCAAGGCGACATCGCTCACCAGCTCGACCTTATCGAAGCCTGGCAACAGGCCCACCCCCGGCATCCCGCGGCAA
>JALNZZ010000215.1 GCA_023229065.1 Porticoccaceae bacterium | reverse complement strand
CAATGGGTATGGAGAAGGCGTTGACCCTGTCGGTAGCAGGGGTGGATTTTCATGCCCGGCTGGAAGGTGAGGCCCCGCGCGTCGTCTTTATCCATGGCTTTGGCGGCACTCTGCACACCTGGGATCTATTGTGGGAGGTGCTGGACGGAGCGCTGCCGGCCCTGCGCTACGACCAGCGTGGCTATGGTCGCAGTAGCGGTGGCGGTGACGAACCCTACAGTCACACCGAAGACCTGGTGGGCATTCTCGATACCCTGGCCGTGGAGCGCTGTGATCTGGTCGGGGTCTCAATGGGCGGTGGCATCGCATTGCATGCTGCGCTGGAGCACCCCGACCGGGTTCGCAGCCTGACGCTAATCGGTCCCGCCCTGATGGGTTGGGAGTGGTCGGCGGAGTGGCGCCAGCGCTGGCGGGCCATTGCCGAGCTGGCCCGCGCCGGGGAGCTTGATGCCGCCCGCCAGCAGTGGTGGAATCACCCGCTGTTCGACAGTGTGCGAGACAGTGCCGCCAGTGCCAGGGTTTACGAAGAGATCATGGCTTTTCCCGGTACCCAGTGGGTGAGTGACAATCAGCGGCCTGTACTGCCGGATATCGGGCGGCTACATCAACTCACCACACCGACGCTGCTGCTCACCGGCGGGCGGGATGAGGCAGACTTCCGTCTCACCGCGGATCTGCTGGAGGCCGGTGCCAATACTGTGCGGCGCATTGATGAGCCGGATCTGGGACACCTGCTTCACCTCGAAGATCCCTCCGGCTGTGCGCGGCGGCTGCTCGATTTCCTGGGGGAACGTCCCGCAGATTGAGCAGAGCACCTGTGAGGACTCAGTATCTACTGCCCCTTTGCTGGAACTCAGCGGTGCGACCTTGCCGCTGGCTGAAGGGAGTCCAGCATCAGACAGCAACCGAACAATTGTAACAAACCCCCTTGATCATGGCGGCTTTCTCCCTCACAAGGAATTCGCCATGTACTCTGCTGTTATCCGTCGTGCAGCGCGACTCCGCACTGCGCTACTTGCCTTGGGCACACTGCTATCACCCGCCGCGCTGGCACTGGACAACGGTGACTTTTCTGAGCTGCGAGTGGAATACGCAGACCGGCAGGCGCTACCGGGCTGGACACCGATACTGACTGATGAAGGAGCCCGCCCTGACGCGCGGCTCGTGGTGGAGGCCGTGGATTTTGCCTATGCCGGTGTTGCGGGGGAGAGCGGTAGACGGGGTAACGTCGCGTATTTTGATACGCTGACAGATGGCTTCGGTGTCAACAAACTCGACCAGTGCGTTGCCTTCGACCGCTCCCAGCCGCTCACCATCAATGTGCCGCTGCGTACCAATGCCCCGATCAGCAATGATCTGCGGGCACGCGTGAATCCGGGTTTTTATGCCGACATGGCAAGCTGTGAAGCCGACATTCAGGCCGACAGTACTGATGGCCGCCTGTCGGGGAGCAACCTGGACTGGGATGTACGCTTCGCCACCGCGGGAGCCGCGAGTAACGAGTGGCTCGACTTTGAGGCTACCCATGGCGACAAGAAAGGTCCAATTCTATATGCGGCAAACAGCACGCCCGCCGATGCAGCTGTTGTCCGCATCAGTTTGCGTGCCCGGGACGATTCGGCAGCGCCAGACCGGCGTATTTACTTTGGCGCAGTAGAAGTGAGCAATGGTGCCGCAGAGATTGAGGTCGCCAATGCCCGCTTTGACCGTCTCCAGGTTTTGCCAGGGCAGTACCTCGTTGAAGATGGGCAGCAGCAGGGGTGGCGAGTAGTAGCAGGCGATCTGCGGGTCGAGCAGCACCCTCCGGGCTTTGCCGCAACCGGGGTGAATGTGTTGAGGTATGGAGAGTTGATGGAGGGCTTCGGCGATAGCCGCCTCGACCAGTGCGTCGAGCTCCCCCAGTTTCACGATTTTGGTGTCTCGCTACAGGCGCGCTCGGATAGTCCCCACAAGGATCTCCGGGTGAGAGTCGCTGTCGCATGGTTTGCGGATGCCAATTGTATAAATGAGCTGGACGAGCTGGACGACGAAGATTTCCAGATCAAGGGAGCTGCCAATGCCAACACCTGGCAGCTGGTTGAGACAAACCGGACAGCGCTGGCGGACATCCCGGTCGACGCCACTCATGCCCGCATCAGCCTGCGTGCCCGCGATCGTACGGGCATGACTCCGGCCCCGATGCTCTATCTCGACGCTGTCCGTTTGCGCGGAGTACTGGCTGTATCGCCCGCTGGAGGCAGCTACTCTGCCGAAGAGTTACCGACAGTGCATCTGGATACGGCGAAGTCTGAACCGCTGGAAGCCGGGTGGACGCTGCACTATACCTTGACCCCCGAGCCAACCGACCCGACGCTATCCAGTGCTGAGCTGACGGCTGAGGGCGTGGAAATCGACAGTTCCGGCTGGCTCTCTCTCGCAGTGTTCGACAAGGACGGCAGCCAGGTCGGCGGGATTACGCGGACTTATTACCAGATTCTCGTCGGAGAACCGCCGGAGTTCGTTGGTCTAGGCGATGCTGTTGCTGGCGTGGTAGGTGATTCGAGCGATCCGGTCGCGACTCAGGGGTTATCTTTTGAGCTGGCGGATGTCGAAAGCGATGCCGCGGCGTTGCAGTTGAGCTTGACTAGCAGCAATCCAGATGTGGTGCCGGACGCCAACTTGCAGGTTGAGCGTGATGAGAACCAGGTGGTGTTGCGCATCGTGCCGGAGGGAGTGGGATTCTCGGATATTCAGCTTGCGCTGGAGGATGAGCACGGCAACGTTACTACACACACATTGCATTATGCGGCCTCGGCTCATCCACAGCCGGATACTACGCATACCCGCTGGTATACAGGCCGGGCAGATTTATCCACCGCCGTGTCCTTGGACGATGACTTCATGCTGGTGTTTGATGACGAGGGGGATTATGAGCGCTCTCCACCGCTTGCAAATGGGGTGCTCGTCTTCGATCTGAGTCGTTCAGGGGCGCCAGTTGCTGATCTGAGTGCAGTGGTGGATGCCGAGCTTGATCTCGCGAATAGCGACAATTGCGAGCTGGACGGTATGACTGGTATTGCCGCTCGCTGCAGCACCGATGGCGAGGTCGATTACGAAGCTGCTGTGCGCCTCAATGACCGCATTTATGTCACCGGTTCACACAGTAACAACCGCAATGGCCGCGCCCGTCCGGA
>JALNZZ010000212.1 GCA_023229065.1 Porticoccaceae bacterium | reverse complement strand
GCCCCGGCTCGTGCAAGCCAGGAGAGTGTGCTTGTGACAGACATCGAAGGAGGAATCGCCGCCATCATTCCCGATTTTGCGCTGCGAGAGCTTGCTGGGTCTGGCGGTGACTATCCGTTGTTGTCATTGGTGGCAGGAGTGTACGAAGCCTTGCTTGGCAGAGTGGGTATTCCCCTGCTGTGCTCCAGCCGTATGTTTGCAGAGTGTGGTGCAGAAGAAGGGGCGGTTGTCTTTCTGCCCATCTTGGATCACAGCGTCTATGCTCCATACCTTGAGGGGTTGAAGTGGGCGATTAGCCTGATAAATGGGCTGTTGACGAAAAGGGACATCAATCCATTGGGGCCCGAGCTTGCCCGGGTACTCGGCCAGTTGAGTGCCGTGGCGCCAAGCGGAATGAATACCCGCCTCTTTATCGAAGAGGCGGACAGGCTTGATATCCCCTGGCGCAAACTGGCCGGTAATGTTTATCGCTTCGGTATTGGTGCTCGATCACGACTTTTTGATAGCTCCTTTACCGACAGTACTTCCCTTATCGGCACCCAGCTTGCCCGAGACAAGCGGCTGACCGCGCAAGTGCTCATGGCCTCAGGGTTGCCAGGAGCCCGTCACCAGCAGGCTTACAGTGGGGATGAGGCGGTGGCCATCGCCGAGAGATTCGGCTATCCCGTCGTGGTTAAGCCTGCCAATGCAGATGGTGGCCGGGGGGTGTTTGCTGGGCTACTCAAGGCCGATGGGGTGAGGCAAGCTTTCGCTCAGGCCAGTGAAGTGTCCAGCCAGGTTCTGGTGGAGAAACAGGCCGAAGGTAAGGATTACCGCCTGCAGGTATTGCATGACGAGGTCTACTGGATTTCTCATCGAGTGCCCGGTGGCGTAACCGGTGATGGGGTGCACACAGTCAAGGAGTTGCTGGCGGCAGTGAATGCCGACCCTCGGCGTGGTCCCCGTGGCTCGAACTCTCGCTTAAAAATTATTGAGCTGGATGATGAGGCACTGGAGCTGCTGGAGGAGGCAGGCTTAAACTCAAGCTCGATACCCCAAAAAGATCAGTTTGTCCGCCTGCGACGGGCCTCTAACGTGGCTTCCGGCGGTATACCGGTGCCTGCTCTGGAAGGGGCACACCCGGACAATATGGAGTTGGCAGTGCGGGCGGCCCGGCTGTTGCGACTGGATGTGGCTGGCGTCGACCTGATCATCCCGGATATTCGTGAGTCGTGGCTGGAGAGCGGCGCTTTGATTTGCGAGGTCAACGCCCAGCCACAGCTGTCATCAACTTTGCCAGCCTATTTGATCAAGAAGCTGGTGGCAGATGGGGGGCGAGTGCCGATTATCGTGATTTTGGGAGGAGCGCCAGCTTGGGCCAGGCAGTTAGAGCAGGCGTTGAATGCGGCTGGCCGGTGCGTCGGTGCCCTGTGGCCCGAGGGTGTTTCTGTCGCTGGACGCAAGGTGCTGAATTCTCCTGTGTCCGTTTACCAGGGGTGTGAGGCCATTCTCAATGACACCAGGGTCGAACAGGTGATCCTGTGTCTGGTGGATGATCAATTAACGAAGACGGGCTTTCCAGTGGACCGCTTTGATCATCTGGTGCTGGCAGAGCCGGGTAGCCACCAGGGAAGTGTGGACTGGGAAAAGCTGCGCCGTTGTGCAGGTTTTCTGGCTGAGTTGTGCAGCGGGAAGATTTTGTGGGATAAAAGTTGTCGAGGATGGCACCCGGTGTTAGAGAGCCTGCCTGACGGCAAGGTGCAGGTGTTGAATGAGGCAGAGTTGTTCCGTGACTTTCTAAAACAATATGATGTAGTGAGTATGAGGCAATGACTGAGGTTGCTACGGTGTATCTTGAGCCCGCTGAGTGGGCTGATTTGGTTTCTCCCTATCTGACCGAAGGGCGTAAAACGGAGAGTTGGGAAATCGTTAGCATCGAGGTCACCGGCAAGACCTTGAAGGCAGTGGTGAGAATGACGTCCGTCTATCGTTCGGCGACAGATGGTGGTCAGTTTCACCTGTCAATATTTACTACTTTGGAGTTCTTGACCCAGCTGTGGATTATTTACGCTCATGTGTGGGCAGGCGAAAAGAAAAAAACCCGCGAGGGTTGGATGGTGGAAAGCGCTACCCACAATATCAAGGCGATCAGGGACCCTGAACATATCGACGTGGAGATGGAGGCCGCGTCGATGCGCAAGGTGGGAGGTGCGCTGTATTCGGTGGCGAAATTCCGTGTGACTGACAGACTGGGCGGGCTTTGTACGGTGAGACTAAAGGGCCTTATGCCGTGAAGATACTGCGATGAGCAGGTGGGGCATGACCGACACAAGTATTTTTGATAATCCTTATCTCTTTTATGAACGTTTGAGAGCCAACCCTGAACCCTGGCGGGTAGTGCACAGCCAAGGGCGCTATCAGCGCGACTTTATCCTCTTTTGTCGCTATGCGGAGGCTAGAGCCATTTTTATGCAGGGAGACAGTGTGTCCAAGGAGATCCGGACCATTCGGCCAGCGGGAACGGCAACGCCCTTCGACTTACATCTCTTGCATCGGGACGGGCAGGATCACTTGCGGTTGCGGAGACTGGTGGCAGGCTATTTTTCCCGCTCGACCATGTCCGAACTGGTCGCCACCGTGGAAGAGATCGTGGGCGGGGTGCTCGACAAGCTTTCCGGTCGTGAGCAGGTCGACTTGGTGGCGGACTTTGCTGAACCCGTACCTTTGTTGGTGATGGCGAGGGTATTGGGTGTCCCTGACACTGACCTGCCCCAGATAAGAGCATGGGCATTGATGTTGGCGGATGAGTTTGATTCTTTGCGGGTGACAGAGCATGACCCGCGGCAGCTGGAGGCCAATGCCAAGGCATTTCTGGATTACGCGGGCTCTCTGGTGGCGCCTGAGCGTCGCACAACAGCCAAAGGGTTGATGGCCGGGCTGATCAGTGCTTGTGATCAAGGCCTGATCAGCGCAGCAGAGGCACAGGGGATGGTGATGTTCTTGCTCTTTGCCGGCCATGAGACCACGATCAATTTGCTGGGAAATGGTTTGTGGTTGCTACTGACTCACCCTGATCAACTTGCTCTGTTACAGGAAAACCCCGAGCTGATTGATAAGGCTGTCGAAGAAATTCTGCGCTATGAAAGTCCCGAACAGCGCACGTCTTTTCGCATTGCCACTCAATCCCTGAGGGTTGGCGATTACTGCTTGGAGCC
>JALNZZ010000211.1 GCA_023229065.1 Porticoccaceae bacterium | reverse complement strand
TCACAGGGTTCCAGGCCAGCAACGAGCTGGTACCGTTGAGTGGGCCGGCATCCTCCACCACAAAACCGGGGTTAGTGCCGCCATCTACCGCATTGCCAGGCGCCCGCTCCCAATTTTCGATATCAACGCCGACATCGTTGTAACTGGTGGCCATTTCGATAGCCGGGATATAGACCAGACGGTTGTCGGGGTGGTAGGCCATCGGCAGCCAGCTATGCGCCCCCACCGGACTCGGCCAAAGAATAAAGGTGCGGCCATCCGGATAGCGTGCCTCGGGGTGCTCTACTGGGCGACCTGTTTCCTGATCGATATGACTGGCCCAGGTTACCTTGGCAAACGGCTCAGCGGAAATAAGCTTGCCGTCGGTGCGATCAATAACGTAAAAAAAGCCATTCTTGGGAGCGGTCATCACCACCTTGCGCAACTCGCCGTCAATCTCCAGCTCGGCCAGCTGCATATCCATGGACGCATTGTAATCCCAGGTTTCAGCCGGGTTGACCTGGTAGTGCCAGCGGTAGTCGCCACTGTCGGCATCGAGAGCCACAATGGAGGCGAGGAACAGGTTATCGCCTTCGCCGGCACTGCGGATTCGGTGGTTCCAGGGTCCCCCGTTGCCAACACCGAGCAGGATCAGATTCTGCTCTTCGTCGTAGGTCATGGCATTCCACACCGTGCCTCCACCCCCGTGCTGCCACCACTCACCAGCCCAGGTCTCGGCCGCCATCGCCATGGCCTCGTTCTCGAAGCCATCGGCGGGGTTACCGGGCACTGTATAGAAACGCCACAACTGATCGCCGGTTTCAGCGTCGTAGGTGGTAACGAAGCCACGCACGCTGGACTGATCGGCGCCCCCGTTGCCAATAATCACCTTGCCGTCAAAAACCCGCGGCGGACCACTGATAAACAGTTTGTCGCGCACGTCCTCATCGAGGGTCATCGCCGACCACACCAACTCACCGGTTTTGGCATCCAGTGCAATCAGGCGACCGTCATGAGTACCGGTATAGATCTTGCCATTCCAGTAGGCAATGCCGCGAATGCCCCACCCCATGCGCAGCGCCCTGCCCGCTGCCTCGGCAGCTTTCGGATCGTACTGCCACAACAGCTCGCCACTGACAGGGTCGATGGCCCGCACAATACTGTAACCAGTGGCGATATAGAGAATACCGTCCACTGCCAGCGGGCCACTGAGGGGGTTGCCGGGCCCCAGGTCCAGGGACCAAGCCAGCCCCAGGCGCTCGATACTGTCGCTGTTGATTTCTGTCAGAGGGCTGAAGTGCTGCTCACCAAAAGTGCGGCCAAAGGCAGCCCAGTTGGCACCATCGCTGTCGTCGCGAAGGATGGCGGCGGGATCGCTGGGGATCTCTTTGTCCACGCCTTCGGAGACTATTGGCGAAGAGAGCTCTGCCATCGGCTGAGTGGTTGTGACATTCCCGTCACTGCCACACCCTGTAACCAACGCTGCTGTAAACAAAGAAACCGTGAGTGAGTGAGGCACCAGACGAGGCAAACGCAGAACAGCTGCGAACGACATGCAATTTTCCTTTTAGTTATTGAAACCAGTACAAGCCTGTATTAAAAACATATTAGATTGTTTTTTGACCCTTGGCTATAACTCCTTAGCCGGGCAATCCGATGGGCTATTTTGGCTATTCTGCCCACAGGCTTCACAGCCCCTTATCCTGCGTCAGGACACTGGCTCACACAGTGGGTATCATGGCATCTCCTCCTCCACCTTGCGCCCTGACCATGAAAGCCGTCCTTCTCGACGCCGCCACCCTTGGCAACGATATCGATTTAACGCCCATTCGCGCCAGTGTCGACGAGCTGGCAGTGTTTGCCAGCACCACACCCGCCGAACTGGCTACCCATTTAGACGGTGCCGACCTGATTATCACCAATAAAGTGGTTATCCCGGCCAGTGCCATGGCCGGGCGCAAGGGTATTTTTGTCCTGGCGACGGGCACCAACAATATCGACACGGCCGCCGCTGCGCGCCTGGATGTGCCGGTGTTTAATGTCAGCGGCTACGGCACCGCTTCTGTAGCCCAGCACACCTTGATGCTGATACTGGCCCTGGCGGCACGGTTGCCGCTCTATCAGCAAGACCTTGCCAACGGCGCCTGGCAGAACAGCTCCGGCTTTTGCCTGATGTCACACACCACGATGGAATTGCAGGGCAAGACCCTGGTCATCGTCGGGCAAGGCACTCTGGGCAAGGCTGTCGCGGCGCTGGCACAAGCCTTTGGCATGACAGTAGGCTTTGCTGCTCGCCCCGGCAAAGACGACGATTCTCGCCCACCGCTGGACACGCTGCTGCCCGAGGCCGACGTGCTGAGCTTTCACTGCCCGCTCACGGTAGAGACACAGCATCTGTTGAACCGCGAGCGACTAGGTCTCATCAAACCCGGCTGCCTGGTCGTGAACTGCGCCAGGGGCGGCGTTATCGATGAAAACGCCGCTCTCGCCGCCCTCGCAAGCGGTCATCTCGGCGGCCTCGCCGTCGACGTCCTGCCCGAGGAGCCGCCACGCCAGGGCCATCCTTTGCTGGACGCACTCGGCGGCGAGCTCAATCTGATCGTCACCCCTCACAATGCCTGGATCAGTCCTGCCGCACGCCAGGCCATCATCGACCTCACGGCCAGGAATATCGACCAACTGCGAGCCGGGCAGTCCCCCTCCCGCTCCTCCCGCTAAAGCTCCAGGCGCTATACTCCCGATACCGATGCGATAAGCCACTCAAACACAGGATGAAGGGGTAGCCTTATGGTCTCACCACCCGACAAGCCGCCAACGACCAGGCAGCGCATCGCTCGACGCCTTAGGGCCCTCGGCCAGCGAGCTGGACTATACCGCCGAACCGAGAAGCCTCGGGCTGATGGGGAAGCCCCAGGTCAGCCCGCGGTCTTGTCCCAGCAAGAACAGCAGCGCCTCGCCGCCATCGCCCGGGAGTCAGCCCCGGTGATCTGGCTGCTGGGCAAGTCCGGTGCCGGCAAAACCTCGGTTATCGCCGCGCTCACTGGCGCTGGCCATGACCAGATTGGCAATGGCTACCAGCCCTGTACTCGCACCTCTCAGCTCTACGACTTCCCCGCCGAGACACCGCTGATCCGCTTCCTCGATACCCGCGGGCTCGACGAGGCCAGCTATGATCCCAGCGAGGACCTCGCTTGGCACCAATCCCAGGCGCAACTCATCATGGTGGTCATGCGACTCGACGA
>JALNZZ010000210.1 GCA_023229065.1 Porticoccaceae bacterium | reverse complement strand
CTATGACGTGGCAATATTGACTTGTCCCAAGCATGACGGGGATCATGCATAAAAACCGCACCTACTGCTATAAAGGAGCAAGTAATAGGTGCCATGTAGAACTATAGACAACAAGGTTTTAATACCCGGGAGTGATATAGATGTTTGGACATATTTTCGGTTTGCTGCTGGATCCACAGAAACAGTGGAAAAAGATTGCTGCTCTGTCAGATCGGGAGATCAAAAAGCTGTTGCTCTATCCCATCGTTATGGCGGCGCTCCCTGCTATCGCTTTTTATATCGGTACCACCCATTACGGCTGGCAGGTGCCGGGCAATGATGTAACACGGCTCACTCCCCAGAGTGCCCTGCCGTTATCTATACTGTTCTATGTAGCATTGATGGGCGCGGTGGTCTTCATCGGCTGGATGATCCACTGGATGTCGAGTACCTATGACGCCAGTTCCTTCCCCATCAAAGGCATTGTGCTGATGGGTTATGCCTGTACGCCTATATTCATTGCTGGAGCGTTTGGGGTCTACCCGGTATGGTGGTTCGACATTCTGTTGGCCACAGTAGCCTGTAGTTACGCTATTCGCCTGCTTTATTTGGGGGTGCCGCCGGTGATGAGAGTCCCCGAAGATCGCGGTTTCCTCTATGCCAGTGCGGTATTTATGATGGCGCTGGTGTACATCGTGCTGGTGTTGGTCGCCACTGTGATTCTGTGGGAATTTGTGACCATGCCGGTGTTTGTCGACTGAGGTCGCAGACGTGAAATCGACAACCGGGTCCCAAGTACCCGGTTTTTTTACGTCTGCGCGTGGTAAAAATACCCTCTCTAAGGCTAGATTACGCAAATACCTCTACCAAATGGCAATGATTGCGGTTATCGTTTCGCCTGTGCCGGGCTCTGCCTGGGTCGGTGCGATAGCGGCGCTTGCGTTGGATATCGCAGCCTGGCCGCGATTGACAGGCGGCTAGCCCGCCTACCATTCTTCTGGACCTGGATTTTCATGACCGATCCCTTGTTTTCTCATCCGCACAGCAAACGTATTGCTGGGGCGTTGATCTTGTTACTGGTACTGACTGGCATGTGGTATTTGCTGGGTCGCACGCCGCCGTCTTTGGAGCCGCCCCGGCGAGGTAGCTGGGACCAGCCGACGGCAGTGCGCACCGTACCCGCTGATCTCGGCAGCATGGAGGTACAGATTCGGTCGATCGGCACTGTCACGCCGCTCAATACGGTGACGGTGCGCAGCCGGGTCGAAGGTGTGTTGGAGCGGGTGTTGTTCACCGAAGGTGCCGCAGTGGAGGAGGGTGATCTATTGGCGGAGATTGATCCGCTGCCCTACCGGGCGCGACTCGCCCAGGCAGAAGGCCAGCTCCAGCAGAACCAGGCCCAACTGCGCAACGCCAAGGCCGACCTGGAGCTCTATGAAGGGCTCTATGAGCAGGATTCCATCGCCCGCCAGCAGTTGAGTAGTCAGCGTGCTCTGGTGGAAGAGTTGATGGGTACCCTCAAGGCCAACCAGGCCGAAGTGGAGGATGCACGCCTGCAGCTCTCCTGGACCAGTATCGAAGCGCCGATCTCGGGCAAGCTGGGCCTGCGCCGTGTGGACGCCGGCAACCTGGTTGCCGCCAACGACAGTGAGGGGCTGGTGACCATCACCCAGATGAAGCCCATCTCGGTACAGTTCACCGTGCCAGAAGTAGAGGTGCCGGCACTGCGCCAGGCGGTCGCCAGCGACAGAGCGCTGCAGGTCGAAGCCCTGGATCGGGCCGGTCAGCAGGTGCTGGCCATCGGCGAACTGACTACCCTCGACAACCAGATCGATACCACCACTGGTACCCTGAGGGTAAAGGCGCTGTTCGACAATGAAGACGATGCGCTGTTTCCCAATCAGTTCGTCAATGTCCGGCTGCGCCTGAGCACCCTGGAGTCGGTGATCACTATCCCCTCAGATGCGGTGCAATACGGCTCTCGCGGTACCTACGTGTATGTGGTCGAAGAAGGCAAAGCCTATACCCGCGCCATTACCCTGGGCCCTGCGGCGGATGACCGAGTGGCGGTCACGGATGGTCTGGTGGAGGGCGACCAGGTGGTGCTGGAAGGGCTCGACCGCCTGCGCGAAGGCAAAGAAGTGATTCTGCCACTGGAAGGCAGCACCTGATGACGGTGAGCCTGCGGGGGATGGACATCAATGGTCGCCCCAGAACAGAGGGCCAGGCGGGCGGGGAGAGCGGCGTGAGGAGAGAAATGTGAAAGGCCTGTCACAGCCCTTTATCCTGCGCCCCGTTGCCACCTCATTGCTGATGCTGGCGTTTCTGGTCACCGGCATCCTGGCGTGGCGATTGCTACCGGTGGCGGCGCTGCCCCAGGTGGATTACCCCATCATCCAGGTATTCACCTTCCAGCCCGGCGCCGGGCCGGAGGTGACGGCGCGCACCATCACCGCACCTCTGGAGCGCTACCTGGGGCAGATTCCTGGCCTCAAGCAGATGTCATCTACCAGCTCCGGTGGCGCTTCGGTGATCACCCTCCAGTTCGGCCTCGATGTGGATCTCGGCGTGGCCGAACAGGAAGTGCAGGCGGCGATGAACACCGCCGACAGCCTGCTGCCCAATGACTTGCCGACGCCACCTATCTATCGCAAGGTCAACCCGGCAGACGCTCCGATTCTAACCCTGGCCATCACGTCGGAGACGCTGCCACTGCCAGAAGTGCACGACCTGGTGGACACCCGCATGGCGCAGAAGCTTGCCCAGTTGTCCGGCGTCGGGATGGTCAGCCTGGCCGGCGGTCAGCGCCCGGCGCTGCGGGTACAGGTCAACCCCACTGCGGTAGCGGCCTATGGCCTGAGCCTGGACCAGGTGCGTGAGGCCATTGCCGCCACCAACGTCAATCAGCCCAAAGGCAGCTTCGACGGGCCGTTTCGCAGCACCATGCTCGATGCCAACGACCAGATTCGCTCGGTGGAGGATTACCGCCGCCTGATCATTGCCTGGCAAGACAATGCACCTCTGCGTCTCGGCGATGTGGCTACCATCATTGACGGTGCCGAGGACCGTTTTCTCGCGGCTTGGGCCGATACCCAACCAGCAGTGCTGCTCAATGTCCACCGCCAGCCCGGTGCTAATGTGATTGAGGTGGCAGACCGCGTGCAGGCCCTGTTGCCACAGCTTACGGCAACCTTGCCCCTGGCAGTGGATGTGGCGGTATTGACCGACCGCACCCACAGCATCCGAGC
>JALNZZ010000209.1 GCA_023229065.1 Porticoccaceae bacterium | reverse complement strand
TGTAAGTAATCGTAGCCGCCAGCCAATAGAGGCGGCGGCGGTAATCCGCCTGACGGCGGTGCTCGCCAAAGCCCTGCAAGACCACTGGACCAACACCGTCTGGCACCAGGCACCAGATTTCCGGCAGAGTGTCGGCGGGCTGGTCGGCGGCGCTGTAACCTTGGCGTGTCAGGTGGGCCTGAACGTCGCTGATGGCGGCGATGACCAAGGCAACATGAAGGAGCTCGCCCTCGCGCTTGTAGATGGTCCAACCGTGGCAGGAGTCTTCAGCGAGGAAGGGGCTGCTGGCCTGCACCTCCAGGGCAATGGTTGTCTCCAGCTCGGTTTCCAGCGAGCGCGGCAGGACCAGGGTGCGCACCAGCACCTGATCAGCGGGCAGCAGCAGGGCAGGATGTACCCTGGCGCCATTGGTGAACCTGGCCAGCAGCTTGGCGGGGAGCCCCTTGGTCAAAAAGGTGGGCAAGTTCTCGGCAATTGATGCTTGGGCTGAAGGCTCTGGTGTTTTGGCTGAAGGCTCTTTTAAAGGCGTTTCAGCCACAAAAAAGTGCGTTTCGCCCGTATCGGCATCTTCCAGGGCCACCGGTACTTCGAGGCGACGGCGAATACCAACGCTGCGCCCCCACAGCAACTCGCGCCAGCCGGCGCGCCAGTACTGCCATAGGGGAGCAACATCGAGCCCGAACAGTGCACCGCGCTTGTCCTCAGCCTGCATGGCGGCCCTCGCCTGCCAGCCGGGGCTCGACTTCAACCGGAAGAACCCGGGTAAATTGCCAGGGCACACCGCCCTGCCCCCCTGTCATCTGCACCCAGATGCGCTGCACCAAGGGCGGCTGCGACTGCTGTGCAACATGCACGTCCACGCGATAGCCCCCAGCACCACCAGAAGCCAGATAAAGAGGATCGAGGCCGCCGGGAAGATCGGCAGCGGAGACGGAGGTATCGCGACGCGCTTCGATAATCGTATCAACCACTCCAGCATCCCCATTGGCTATCAAAAGCAGTACATCTTCAGGCGCGGCAAGAGGGTCTACCCCTTGTTGGCCGCCCGGTTCGACATGGACTGCAGTGCGAACGCGATCATACACTGCACGGCTCATTCCCGGAACCCGGAGCAGATCCTCCACCACGGTCAACATACCGTTGCCGATAAGGGCGGGCTCCTCTCCCTCGGCACTATCTGCGGCAACATCTGCTGCCACGTCCACCTGAGGAGGCATGCGCCAGTCAACCAACTGCTCCGCTAATTGCTCGGCGTCATTGGCATCGAGACGGCCGAGGTACTGAAACATAACGGCCAACAGTTCCGGCGAGGCCAGGTTGAGGTCTACCAGGCCACCGACCGGTACCGCCCGGGCGTGCAACTGCAAACCATTAAGCTCATACTCGCGGGCAAAAATACCGCCACTGTTCAGCTCGCCACTGCTGGCGGCCAGCGCCTGCTCGGCCAGCAGCAGGTGGGCTGCACCGAGGGCTGCAGCCTGTACGCGGGCCTGATCCAGATACAAACGGGTCAGCTGTACATCGGTGCGCGATTGAAACACCACCCCCGAGACCAGCAGCGTCAGCGCTGCCAGCATCCACAGCAGCATCGCCAGGGCAACACCGCGCTGCTTGCCATGCGGGGCTCTTGGTGGCGGCCTGACAGCCATTACCACCCTCCTCCACCGCTACTAAACTGGTCAATGGCTACCACCAGATCGGGCCAAAAACGCCCTTTGGCCATAATCCGCAGCTTTATCGCCTGCGGTATGACGGGGGTTTCCTCACCCCAGGCGGGCAGCCATTCACCGTCGAGAGTTTCGCGGTATTCCAGCTCGAACAGCTCCACCTCATCCACCAGGGGGTAGCTGTCCACATTGCCCCAGTCGGGAGCGGTTTCACCGAGGCGATAGGGGGAAAACTGAATAGCGACGTCTGTCTCGTCGTGTACAAAAAGGCGCATATACTGGAGCCCGGCACCGCCTTCGACGGCAGGCATCGGTGCCACCAATACAACTTCACTATCATTGCCCTGGAACGCGCCCTGCTGGCCAAAAGATGCAGGATCAGAGATAACAGCCGGCACCGCCTGCCGCAGTGTAGAGCGCAGAAACTGGCTGACCATGCGCATCTGATCGAGCCGGGTGAGGGTAGTCTCCAGCCGCGCCTGGGTATCTCCCAGGGTGCGCACTGCGGTGAGGGTGGCGAGCATGATCAGCGACAGGATAGTGAGCGCCACCACCACTTCGACGATGGTAAAACCGGCATTTCTGTTTGTTGGTTGCAGGGTGCGGTGTTTGATATTCATCGTGCCACCTGCTCTTCCGCTGCGACAGGCACTACCGTGACCAGCGTCACCTGGCGAGGCGTGTCGCCGCCTTCCCAGGACACCCTGGCCTCGAGCCGATGCAGCTCCATCCCCTCCGGGATTTCCACCTCGGTATAGGGCTCGCTCAGCAGCTGCCAGCGGAAGTCCTCCACCTCGCCGCTGCGACGCACACCGCCCGCTGGCAGCCAGGGGTATTCGGCGATCAGGGATTGCGCCATCAAGATGCCGTAGGCATAGCGTTCGTCGATGCGCACATTGCGGGTCGCACCAGCGCTGGATTGGTAGAGCAGCCCCATGGAGATCGACAGAATCAACATGGCCACGATCATTTCGATCAACGAAAAGCCGCTCTGCTGCGCCGCTCTGCAGTCTGCGTGGCCTCGGACTGCCTCTGTCATCACAACCTGCCCAGTCCCGCCACCTCTGGCGACTCCTGACTTACCCGCCCCAACAACCAGTCGACCCGCAGCCGCACCCCCGCACCGCTGGGCCGCAGCAGAGTGATGCTGCCCCCGGTGGAGCTGCCGTCCGGGTAAAAGCGGATGGCGCCCACCCCCGGCCTGGGGCTCAGTACCTCAGCGGAAATCATCTGAATATCGAGGTCACTGGCGAGTTGCTTGGCGCTGTCGAGATCGAAATCCCGCTCTGCTTCCGGCTCGGCGGGCAGCACAATAAAGCGGGCATCGTCTGGCGCTACCAGCAGATCCACAGCGCGGCCCGAAGTGATGGCCCGATAGCGGGCATTGACGGCGGCGGACTGGAGATCGCCCACCGCCGAGCGGTATTGCATGGTGTCGTAAAAGCGCAAGCCAGCGGGCGTGGCAACCCCCACCAGCAGGGCGGCAATGGCAAAGGCCACCATCAGCTCCAGCAGGGTAAAGCCGCCCTGATACCGCGTGTTCACAGTCAGGCCCGCGGTCATGGGAGCCAGCTACC
>JALNZZ010000208.1 GCA_023229065.1 Porticoccaceae bacterium | reverse complement strand
TTCCATGTGGCCGGTCAGGTGAAGTTCCACCGTACGTCCGGGTTCGCGTCCATCGGGATCATCAAACAGGCTCCTGAGTTCCGCATACGTAGCCACATGGCGCCCATTTTCCCGCAGCCCGATGCCGGGATCGGCGAGCTTGGGCTCTGGCGTCATGGTCTGCATGTCCACCAGCGGATTGTCGGTTTCGCTGTCCGGGTGTTGCTGCATACCGCCACCGTCGCGGGCGGCGTGGCCGTGGGACGCATGCCCGCCGTGGTCGTGGTGCGACTGTGCCGTTCCGGCGTGTTCAGCTGCTGGAGAACTCCCATGACTACCGCCATGCGCGCCATGATCGCCATGGCCCATGTCCGCCATGGTCAGAAGCGGACGCGGATCGACGGCCGGGACAGGCGCCCGAAGGCCGTCGCGGACCGCCAGCGTGCCGCTGACATAGCCCGTGCGCGCATTGTCCTGGGCGAAGATGGTGAACGCATCCTGCCCCGACGGCTCGACGATCACGTCAAACGTCTCGGCGGCGCCCAGCCGGATCTCATCGACAGTCAAGGGATGCACATACTGGCCATCGACGGCCACCACGGTCATCTTGAGACCCGGGATGCGCACGTCGAAATAGGTCATCGCCGAACCGTTGATAACGCGCAGGCGGATCTTCTCGCCCGGGCGGAACAGCGCCGTCCAGTTGCCCAGCGCCGTGACCCCGTTCATGAGGAACGTGTAGGTGTGGGCGTTGACGTCGGAGAGATCCGTTGGCGTCATGCGCATGCGCCCCCACTCGCCCCTGTCGCGCAGTGTTTCCCGCAGGCCTTCCTGGCGCACGTCCCGGAAGAAGTCGCCGACCGTACGTTGGTAATAATTGTCGTACTCGGAGAATTTCTTCAGGCGGTCAAACAGCCGGGCGGGATCCATGTCGGTCCAGTCCGACAGGAAAACGACGTAGTCCCGGTCATAGGTGAACGGCTCCGGGTCAATCGGATCGATGATCAGCGGGCCGTACATCCCGCCCTGCTCCTGGAACCCGGAGTGGCTGTGATACCAGTAGGTACCGCCCTGGCGAACGTCGAATTCGTACAGGAAGCTCTGCCCCCGATCGATGCCGTCGAAGCTCAGGCCCGGGACCCCATCCATGTTGGAAGGCAACAGGATTCCATGCCAGTGGATCGATGTGGCCCCACCGTGGATCGACCCAAGCGGAAGGTCGTTGCGGACCCGCAGCTGCACCCGGGTACCTTCCTTCCAACGCAGGATCGGACCCGGTACTGAACCATTGATGGTGATGGCCGGTCGGGTCTTGCCGGTGTAATTGACGAGTGTCTCGCCGATGCTCAGATCAAACTGGGTGCCTGCCAGCACCTCGGGTTGGCCTGGCGAGCGCAATGCCCAGCTTTGCCTGGGCCACGCGCCCAATGCCAACAGGCTGCCGCCTGCGGCCAGGCCTTGGACGAACCGGCGGCGGGTAAAGGCCGGCCCTTGAAGGCCGACATCAGGGGTACCAAGGGACATCAGGATCTCCAAATCATTGCGCTTCCAACCCGCACCCCCCAGACGACAAGCTACGCCCGGGACGGCAAGGCGGAGGCATGAATCTAGGCTGCGGCGACTGTCCAGACGCTGACCCCAATATTACTTTTGTGTCATGTCATCCCCGCCGCGGCCGTGGCGCGGTGAACGGTGCTGGCGACCAGGCGCTGCCGCGGCCCGGCATGGATGACAGGAAAGTAATGAATGGGTCACTGGGGTGACAGCGGCGTCCCCCTAGGCTGGAAAGGTGGTCCCCGCCGGGGGCCTTCCAATCCTGCCTCCTACCGTGGGGCGAAGCCGGGTGACGCCATGAATCGTACTCTCAACCCCCGCTCCTGGGCCTTGGGCATCAGCCTCGCCGCTGGCCTGCTGGTTTCGACCGTCGCCCAGGCCCACATCGCCCTCGTCGACTCTTCTCCTGCTGTCGACGCCGTGGCCAGTTCCGTGACCCAAATCGACCTCGTCTTCAGCGAAAGGCTGGTCGAGCGCGGATCCAGGGTGCAACTGGAGCCAATCGGGATGGACGGCCAGGCGAGCGCGGCTGCTTACCACGCGACCATCGAGGTGATCAACGACGGCACCACGCTGCGCGTGAGCCCCCATCACACGCTTGATGCCGGTCGTTATCAGGTGCGCTGGAGGGTTGTTGGCGAAGATGGTCATCCGGCGACGGGTGACTTCATGTTCACCGTCGAGTGATTGGCCGCTGCCATGGCCCTCGCTGTCGATTACGCACTCCGGTTTATTCAGTATCTGGACCTGCTGCTGCTGTTCGGCATTCCTCTGTACGCCTGGTATGCCCGCGGGGCGCTCCGCCACGCTGGACTGGACTCGACATATCCACCTGGTGCCCCGTTACGCATCCTTCTGCTGGCTGCAGGCTTGTTGGGCGTAGGCCTGCTGGCTCTCGAAGTGGTGCGAGCTCCGGCTGCCATCCTGGGGTTGAGCGCATCGGAGCTGGTGCTCGATGACTTCCGCTGGTATCTGCTGGATACCGCGGCAGGTCGGGCCACGCTCGTCCGCCTGGTAGCGCTGCTGCTGGTGGTATGGACGCTCGCTGGACAGCGCCTGGTCCGCAACGCGCTGCCTGTCCGGAGGGTCAGCCTGTTTGCCGGCATTGCGCTGGCGACACTCGCCTGGAACGGCCACGCCGCCGCTGGAGATGGCGCCGCGGGAAGCGCGCGCCTGGTCGCGGGAGTCGTCCATCTTCTGGCCGCCGGAGCCTGGCTTGGAGCCATCGCAGCGCTGCTGGGGGTGCTTGTGACCCGCCATGCCACCGGTGCCAGAGAGATCAGGTCGCTCCTGCATGCATTTGCCCTGCCCGGATCCGTGATCGTTGGCCTGTTGGCGGCGTCGGGGGCCTTCCATTACGCAGAGCTTCTCGGCTGGTCCAGGAAGATGCTTTTCGAGGGGAGCTACGGGTGGCTGATGGCGCTCAAGCTGGCGCTCTTTGGCGCAATGCTTGTGCTGGCCGCGCTGCACCGGTGGTGGCTGGTGCCCCGACTGGATTGGAAGGCATCAGGGCCTGTGCGTCCGCGGCGACGGCTGCAATGGAGCATCGGAATTGAGGGACTGGGCGCACTTCTTATCGTGCTCATCGTATCCGTGCTCGGCCTTCTCAGCCCGTATCAATAGACACCTTTGGTTCTTGGGAGAACTCATGAATATCCGGATTATCCGCTTCACGCCATGGCTGGCATTGGCCCTGTTTTCGGTGGTGGCCTGCTCAAACG
>JALNZZ010000025.1 GCA_023229065.1 Porticoccaceae bacterium | reverse complement strand
GTATCGATATCAGCTGGCTCCGGTTTTCGCGCAACAATCCCGAGCTCCCGATCACCTATACCCCCCACCCCAAGCAGAAGCCCGAAACGACTGCGAGCTTGCTTGATGCCACTCAAATCAACATCAGTGACCACGGCACCTGCATTGAGCTGGGCGCCATGCCAGACAATCTCAGTCCCGGCGAATTAGTCGCCATACAGGATCCAGGTAGCCCGCAATGGCGCCTGGGACTGGTGCGCTGGACCCGGATCACCACATCGTTTTCCCGCCTGGCGGGTATCGAGTTTCTCAACCTGGGCACCCTTCCCTGCGCCATTGCTCTGATCAGAGACAGTCAGCGCGCTTCGGCGTTTTTTCCTGCCTTTCTGACGCGCTCTGACAGCGGCGAAGAGAGCCTGCTGGTGCCCTCGCTCCCCTTTACTGAAGGCAATCAGGCCCTGCTGATAGAAGGCCAGCAGCGATACGGTGTGCGCCTCAGCCGGACGGTCGAAGCGACCCCTCAAGTCACCCTGTTTGATCTTGACAGGCAACAGCTGCCCTAAGACTCTGCCGCCCTGGCCGGCGGTAGTGAGCTCAGGTCTTTGGCGATATACTGCAGTGCCTGCCCGACAACAGCAGCAAAGGGCTCCCGAGACCCGCAGGCTTATGCCCAACAATCGTTCAAGGACACATGGATAGAGAAAACGATATCAATCTGCTTTTGATCCACGACAATGTGGACGAAGCCAATCGCCTTGCCAGTCTGTTGCGCAATGCCAACTATCGGGTCCACCCACAATATGCCGAGAATGCCGCCGACCTGAGCAGAAAAGTCCACGAGCGCAATTGGGAGCTGGCACTGGTAGAGTTTGCCAGCCAGGCAATCCCTGTAAAAACAGTTTTCCATCAAATACGCCGGGTCAACAAGGACATCCCGGTTCTGCTCATCAGCAACAGCTACGACCCCGGTGAAATTGTCGAGGGTCTCAAGATGGGCGCCGTCGATGTTATTCCCATGGATGCCGATCAGCACCTTATCCAGGTAGTGGAACGCACTCTGTACGATCTCGAGCAACGGCGTCGTTTACGCTATTGGCAGCGCCGTTTTACCGAGTCTGAAAATCGCTTCGAAAACCTGCTGATGAACTCCCAGGATGGCATCGCCATCATCCAGGAGGGGACCTTCGTTCTGACCAACGACAATTACGCCTCTTTTTTTGGCCACCCCGGTCACGACAGCATGGTGCTGACACCCGTCATTGACACCATCGCCCGCCAGGATCAGTTCGAATTCAAGAAGTATCTGAAATTGCTCTACGAGGACAACGCCCTCGATTCAAAAACTATTTTCTTTACCGGTATCACCGCCAGTGGCGAGGAGATCAGTGTCAGAGCCCTTCTGTCCCAGGTGGACTATCACGGTGACCCCGCTTTACAGCTGCTGATCAAAAAGGACTTTCTCACCCACCCGGCGCCACAGGCCCGCGGTGGTGTTACTTTGGCCGACATGGTGCCCAAAGAAGACGTCGCCAAGATCCGCGTCAACGACATGGTGGAAACTATTAATGCGGCCATCCGTCGTACCGCCAAGACTGGCGAGGACGCCCTGCTCTACTACCTGCAGATCGACCACTACGACAATCTGCAAAAAAAACTCGGTATCCGTGTCACCGAGGAAGGGATTCGCCAACTGGCGCACTACCTCCGAAAACATATTGATAGTGACCTCAGTTTTGGCCGTATCCGCGAAGATGCCTTCGTCCTGGTGGGCCCCGGTCTCGAAGCCGAGGCCTGTCTGGCCTATGCCCACGGCCTTGTCAACCAGGTCAAAACGCAGATGTTTGACACTGGCAATGGCGTCTTTTCCTGTACCCTCAGTATCGGTATCAGCACTATCAGCGAGGTCAGTACCTCTGCAGATGACTGCCTCGCCCACTGCCTGAAGGCGATTGCCGACATCCCCACTAACACAGACAACGCTGCCAACTTCTATGAGCCGGTTTTTGAAATGGCTGCACCGGACATCAGTGCCAGTGAGTTGATCACCATCGGCCACCAGCTGATCAGCCGCAATCTGATTCACCTGCTCTATCAGCCGCTCATTCCACTGCACGGCAACAGCCAGCCATTCTATGAAGTGCGCATGTCTATCAACGACGAGGCCTTAAGCGAGAGCTGGCCGGAAGACTTTCTGCACCGCCTGTTCGCCACCGAAGTAGGCCGGGATCTCGACCGCCATGTTATCGGGCTGGCACTGAGATCACTGGCAGCACAGCTACGCGAAGCACCCGCTACCCAGATGGCTCTCAGCCTCAACGAGGCTACCATCACCGATCCTCAGTTTCTGCCCTGGCTCACCGCGCTGCTACACGACACCGGCATACCCGCTACCGCGCTGTTGTTCCAGTTGCGAGAAATCGATATCGGCCGCAATCTCACCAAGGCGGCGACATTGCTCAGCAGTCTGCACAAGCTCGGGGCCCAGACCGCTCTCACCCACTTCGGGCTGGCCATCAACCCCATCGCCATGCTGCGTAAATTGTCGCCGGACTATGCCAAGATCGATGGGGTGCTGGTTGAGCAAACACAGAAGGGGGCCGAAGCGCTACAGAATCTCACCACCCTGATCAGCGACATCAAGGGAGAGAAGATCAAGATTATCGTACCCCATGTGGAAACTGCCGCCATCATCCCCGCCTTGTGGCAGGCCGGTGTCAATTTTATTCAGGGACACTATGTGTCGGAGCCTCGGCGGGACATGACATATAACTTTGCTGAGGAGTAATCAGCTCCGGGCGGGAGGTGCCTGACAAGGGACTGGACAACGACTCACCCGTTAACTCTGTCGCCCCTTCAAATCTGCATATCGCGGTCGCGAATTCCCATCAAATACAGAACGCCATCCAGCCCCAGCTTGGAAATTGCCTGCTTGGCGTTGGCGCGCACGATGGGCTTGGCGCGGAAGGCTATGCCGAGACCGGCAATGCTGAGCATGGGCAAGTCGTTGGCACCATCACCCACCGCCACCACCTGCTCAAGGCGAACATTCTCCCGCGCCGCCAGAGCTTTGAGCAGTTCCGCTTTGCGCTGACCATCGACAATGGTACCTGTTACCCGACCGCTAACCTTGCCGTCGATAATTTCCAGCTCGTTGGCATGCACATAGTCAATGCCCAGCTTGTGCTGGATCAAGCGCGCAAAATACTGAAAGCCTCCCGACAGAATGGCGGTGCGATACCCTAGCTTGTGCAGCGTAGAAATGAGCTCTTCTGCTCCTTCCGTCATATTCAGCCGCGCCGCGACTCGCTCGAGTACAGCTTCATCAAGCCCTTCCAGCAGAGCAACCCGGCGCCGGAAGCTTTCCTGAAAATCGATCTCGCCGCGCATGGCAGCTTCGGTGATAGTCGCCACTTGAGTGCCGACTCCGGCTTCCTTTGCCAGCTCATCGATCACCTCCGCCTCGATCAGGGTCGAGTCCATATCGAAGACCACCAAACGGCGGTGACGGCGAAAGATTGTGTCTTCCTGGTAGGCAATGTCCACATCCAGCTCGGCGGCAATCTCCAGCAGGGCGGTGCGAAATATACCGGTATCCGCCGGTGTGCCGCGCACCGAGAACTCGACACAGGCTTTGCTGTGGGAGTCGATGCGGTCGAGAGGGATACGTCCTGACAAACGGGTGATCTTGTCAATATTGAGGCCGTGACCCGCGCATACCGCTGTAACCCGACCGATGTGGCCAGCGGCGATGCGCCGCGCCAGCAAGGTAACGAGATGGCGCGGCTTACCCTGCTGGGCCACCCAATGGCCGTAGCTCTCTTCGCTGACGGGCTGGAAGCGAACCTGCATCGCCAGGCGGTGCATCTGAAACAGGATATCCTTCAACAGGGGGCCGGAATCCACACTATCGGGAATGCCCGCCAGAATACCTAGCGACAGGGTGTCGTGGATCACCGCCTGGCCAATATCGAGAATATTGGCGCCGTACTGGGCCAGAGCCCCAGTCACAGCACTGGTCACACCGGGTTTATCGTCCCCGGACACATTGATAAGCAGGATTTCTTTCACCACGACCCAATTAGTTCCTTACCAGCTTCAGCGGGTCGCCATTATAGGTCAGCGGCTGCTAAGATAGTACGCTTCAATCTTCGTACCCGCTCACCTCAGGGCCTGCGCAACATGTCATCCTCATCCCGCACCATCGGCCGCAAAACCCTTGTGGCTTTATTCTTCTACGTGTTGATTACCGGTTTGCTACTGGCAGGCGTTCTGCGCCTGCAACTGACCCTGGTGGCCGAGGAAGAGCAACAGGCCATGGGCGAAACCCTGGCGGCCCAGCTGGTAGAAGCAGTGCGCCAGCCACTGTTGGACAACAATATCATCAGTATTCAGGTGATACTCGACAACCTGGTGCGCGACACTCCACTGGTTGGTCGAGCCTCGGTGCTGGATACCAACAACCGCCTGCTGGCCCAGGGACAGGGTTCCCTGAGACCCGGGGAACCCCTCGCCAGCTACCGGGCAGTGATCACCGTCGACAGAGAGCCGCGCGGCGAAGTGCAAGTTGAACTGCTCGCAGAACTGGTCAGCGAGCGCTTTCACGATATTTTGTGGTGGGCGCTCGGGGCCTGGGCTGCCTCCACTCTGGTCCTGGCCATCTGGCTGCTGCCCACCACCCTGGGCTTTTCACGACGACTGGCGCGGATCAACGCCAGCTTGCTGTCTACTCCCGACCCCGATGAAGACGGTCTGGACGAGCTGAGTCTGCTGGAGCGTCGTCTCGACCCACTGCTCAACGTTAACACCAACCAGCCAGCGCCGGAGCATGATCGCCACTGCATCCTTGCTTTCAACCTCACCAACCTGCCACGCCTGCGCGCCCAGCTCAATAGTGACCATCTCTGCAGCGTCCTCAATACGATTGATCAGCGCGTCGAACAGGCTGCCAATCTATTTCGGGGCACCCGACTACAGGCCCAGCACAACGCTATCTTTATACAGTTTTCCACCCTCGCCAACGAAGAGGAACACCTGCTCCATGCCGTTAGCTGCGGCGCGGCTCTGATGACCCTGTGCCAGGAATTGGAACAGGCAGAAGCCCTGCCGCTGGAACTGCGCCTGGCCATCGCCCCTTTCGATCCACCCGTCGACAGCCGCTGGAATGCCGATCTGTGCCTGGAAGACACCGTCGCTCACTTGGTCGATTTACTTCAGATGGCCAACCCGTGGGAAATGCTGATCGACCGCGCCCTGATTACTCAAGAAGAGCTGAGCTTCTGTGATACAGACCCTCTGCCTTCCTCCCCGGCTCAGCTCTTTCGCGGTTTCACGCCGCAACAGCATCTCACCCATGAGCGGCAAGTGGACTTTCTACGCGGTCGCAAGCTACCTGCGTTGGCCTGATCAGAAACAGGATTTATCGGGTCAGAAATTCTACCCACCAAATCAGTGTGGCCAGCGCTACAACGAAACTCAGTATCAGCAGAACCTTCAGGGTCTTGTCGATATCCATATCCTGTTCTCCTACCTTCCTTGACGACGTAGCGGCTTGCCCGCTACGTCTCAGCAGCTCTTTATACACCCTTATCGTGTTTTTTTAATCTTATACACCAATAAGGATGTTCCGGCAAGAGTAACGGAGGCTGAAAATTCCACTTACAGACTGCCCCCCCAGGCTTTGAGTGGACATTATGTCAAAACAGCCCGTTACAGATGCCGATCGCAGTATCGGCAGACGAATCCAGGTTCGCCGCAAGGAACTGGGTATTACCGCGGCGGAGCTGTCTGAACGGCTGGGCATTTCGCAGCAACAACTATCCCGCTATGAGCGGGGCACCAACAAGGTGAATGTCTCTCACCTGGTCAATATCGCCGTTTATCTGGACATTCCTATCGGCTGGTTCTTTCTCGATTGCGTCGCCGACCTCTCACCGGTCATCAGCGAGCAGAATGCCCGCTATGTCACCCCGCTGGATGCGGAGCTGAAAAAGCGCCTCAACCAGCGCTGGGAGCGACTGTCCCTCGAACAGCGGCGCACCCTGATCGGCTTTCTCGATAGCCTGGTATTGCCGAGCGAACCATAACGCTCAGTAACAACAAGCTTGCGTCCGGCACCTGACGTTACCGAACACCCCTGCTACAATCCGCCTCCATCCCCACCGCCAACAAGTTACCTTGACGCGCCTCAACCCCCAGCAACTCGACGCCACCCGCTATATCGACGGTCCCCTGCTGGTGCTGGCCGGCGCTGGCAGTGGCAAAACCAGCGTGATCACCCGCAAAATCGCCTACCTGATCAACGAATGCGGTCTTTCTGCCCAGCATGTGGCGGCAGTCACCTTCACCAACAAGGCTGCGCGGGAGATGAAGGAGCGGGTCGGCAAACTGATCAGGGGCAAGGAAGCGCGCGGCCTCACTGTCTCCACCTTTCACAACCTCGGCCTCAACCTGATCCGCCGTGAAATCAAAATGTTCGGCTTCAAGGCTGGCTTCTCCATCCTCGATGGCGAGGACAGCAAGAATCTTATCAAAGAGCTGATGTTGCGAGACTCCGATCTGGATAGCGACCTGGTGGACCGGGTGCAGCATCAGATCTCACAATGGAAAAATGATATCGTCGAGCCAGAGCAGGCGCTGTCCCGTGCCAGCTCACCCGGTGAGCAAGCCATTGCCACCATCTATCAGCGCTATCGCCAGTCCTTGAAGGCCTACAACGCCGTCGACTTTGACGACCTGATCCTGCTCCCGGTGCTGTTGTTCGAGCAGCATCCGGATATTCTCGCCAAATGGCAGAACCGTATCCGCTACCTGCTCGTGGACGAATACCAGGACACCAACCTTGCCCAGTACCGCCTGGTGCGATTATTGACGGGCAACCGCGGTGCCCTCACCGTGGTGGGCGACGATGACCAGTCCATTTACGCCTGGCGCGGCGCCCGCCCGGAAAACCTCGTCCAGCTGCAAACGGACTTTCCCCACCTCAAAATCATCAAGCTGGAACAGAACTATCGCTCCACTGCCCGCATCCTGCGCAGCGCCAACACCTTGATCGATAACAATCCACACGTGTTCGCCAAACGGCTGTGGAGTAATCTGGGCCTCGGTGACCCAATCCGGGTGATCCGCTGCTCCAACGAGGAGACAGAGCTGGAGCGAGTGGTGAACGAGATTCTCGCCATGCGCCTGTCGCGCCAATGCCATTTTCGGGATTTCGCTGTACTGTACCGCGGCAACCATCAATCGCGCCTGCTGGAAATGAAGTTGCAATCCCAGGGGGTGCCCTACCAGCTCAGCGGCGGTACCTCCTTCTACGCCCGCGGCGAAATCAAGGACATCATGGCCTACTTGCGCCTGCTGGTGAATCCCGACGATGACAACGCCTTTTTACGCATCATCAATACACCGCGCCGCCAGATCGGCCCCACTACCCTGGAGAAACTCGGCCACTATGCCAGTGAGCGCCAGGTGTCCCTGTTCAGCGCCATCGACGAACTGGGCCTCGCCGCTCACTTCCGTGAAAGACAGGTCGGCGAGCAACACCTGGAGCGGCTGAAAAAATTCCACCACTGGCTCAGCTCAGTACACCGCAACTGCAGCCACGGCGACCCGGTGGCCGCCATTCGCGAGATGATTGCCGATATGGATTACGAAGGCTGGCTACACCAGAACGCCAGCAGCGCCATGGTGGCAGAGCGGCGCATGACCAACATCAACCTGCTTCTAAGTCAAATTGACGCCATGCTGGGCGACGAAGAAGACCGCAGCGCCGGGCTGGAAGCGACCATCGGCAAACTCATCTTGCGCGACCTGCTGGACCGCCAGGACGAGGCCTCAGCCGATGACAAGGTGCAACTGATGACCCTCCATGCCGCCAAGGGGTTGGAGTTTCCCCACGTCTTTCTCATCGGTATGGAAGAGGACATCCTGCCCCACCGGGTCAGCGTCGAAGAAGGCAATATCGAAGAAGAACGCCGCCTCGCCTATGTGGGCATCACCCGCGCCCAACGCACTCTTACTCTCACACTGGCCGCTCGCCGCAAGCAGTTCGGCGATATCGCCAGCACCACCCCCAGCCGCTTTATCGACGAACTGCCGCCAGAGGATATTGAGCGCGAGGGCTTCGGTGACAGCAGCCCGGAGCAACGCCGCGAGAAGGGACAGGAGTCTCTGGCTGCCTTGCGAAACCTGTTTGCCTGACAGATAGCTCTTGAGTTTCAAGTAACACGCAACCGCGATTGAGGGAACCCCGGCACACCCGTATACTCCAGCGTTTAGCCCCTTGCGATCGACAATATGCACTTACTGTTCAATATTTCAGACAGCACTCTGCCGCGATACTCTCTACTGCGAGACTCCCTGCTGCGACATTGTGCGCTGGGCGCTGTGCTGCTCGCCCTTGCCGGCTGCGGCAACAAGGGGCCTCTGTATCTTCCCACCTCCCCCGAACCCCGCGAGGCTGCAAGTGCCGAGCCGGCAACGGCCGTGGAATTATCCGCAACTCCTAACCACCAGTGAGCCCACCATGAGCTTTGCAATCCACCGGGAAGGGCAACTCTACGGCGAAGAGGTTCCCCTCGCCACCATTGCCGCCCAATACGGCACCCCAAGCTATGTCTATAGCCGCGCGGCTATCAGCGCCAATTTTCTCGCCTATCGCGACGCTGGTATTCCCCAGCCCCTGCTGGTCTGTTACGCCGTCAAAGCCAACTCCAACCTCGCGGTACTCAACGTATTGGCACGTCTCGGTGCTGGCTTCGATATTGTCTCTGGCGGCGAGCTGGAGCGGGTCCTGAGAGCCGGCGGCGATCCTGCCAAGGTCGTTTTTTCCGGCGTCGGCAAACAGCCGGCGGAAATGGCCCGCGCCCTGGAGGCAGGGATCCACTGTTTTAACGTGGAGTCCGAAGCGGAACTCCATACCCTCAACCGGGTAGCCGGTGAAATGGGGCAGACAGCCGCCGTGTCGCTGCGAGTCAACCCGGATGTCGATGCCCAGACCCACCCCTATATATCCACTGGCCTCAAGGACAACAAGTTCGGTATCGATATTCGCCAAGCGCCAGCAGTGTACCGACTGGCGCAGCAACTGCCTCACCTCAGTGTGCGCGGTGTGGACTGTCATATTGGTTCGCAGCTCACCGAAACCGCGCCCTTTCTCGATGCTCTCGAGCGGGTGCTGGCGCTGGTGGACGAGCTGGCTGCCGATGGCATTGTCATTCGCCACCTGGATATCGGCGGCGGCCTGGGGGTGCGCTACCGCGACGAAACCCCGCCCCATCCCGGCGCCTACTTGCGCCAGATCGCCGAGCGCCTCGGCGACCGGCCACTGGAGTTGATCGTCGAGCCCGGGCGTTCCATCGTCGCCAATGCGGGCGTTCTGCTGAGTCGGGTTGAATATCTCAAGCACGGCGAACACAAGAATTTTGCCGTGGTCGACGCCGCCATGAACGATATGCTGCGCCCCGCCCTGTACGATGCCTGGATGGGCATCGAACCGGTGCGCCCTCGCGCTGGCGCAGGCCGCCTCTACGACGTGGTGGGTCCGGTGTGCGAAACTGGCGATTTTCTCGGCAAGGACCGCGAGCTGTGCATTGAGCCAGGCGATTTGCTGTGCCTGCACTCCGCCGGTGCCTACGGCTTTGTCATGAGCTCCAACTACAACACCCGGGGCCGCGCCGCAGAAATCATGGTCGACGGTGACAAGTTCTACCTGGTGCGCCAGCGCGAAACTATCGATGACATGGTGCGCGGCGAACAGCTGTTGCCGGAGTAGCCCCCATGCTGCTGCGCTTTACCAAGATGCATGGCCTGGGCAATGACTTCGTTGTCATCGACGCTGTCACCCAGGAATTGTCCATGACGCCTGAGCTGGCGCGCCGGCTCGCTGATCGCCACTTCGGAATTGGCTGCGATCAAATACTGATCGTGGAACCGCCCTCCTCACCAGACGTGGACTTTGATTACCGTATTTATAATCACGACGGCAGCGAAGTAGCGCAGTGCGGCAATGGCGCCCGCTGCTTTGCCAAGTTCGTGCGCGACCGGCGTCTCACCGGCAAGAACCGTCTGCGGGTGCGCACCCGCTCCGGCATCATCACACTGTTGGTGCAGGCAGACGGCCAGGTGACCGTCAATATGGGTAAACCCCGCTTCGAACCTGCGGAGGTTCCCTTCGACGCCCCGGCTCAAGCGCTGACCTACCGCCTTGACGCTGGAAGTCAGACACTGGAAATTTCCGCCCTCTCCATGGGCAATCCCCACGCCGTGATCCTGGTCGATGACGTAGCAACCGCAGCCGTCGCCGAGCTGGGGCCACTGATCGAAAACCACCCTCGCTTTCCCGAGCGAGTCAACGTGGGCTTTATGGCGGTTCTCGACCGCAACACTCTTGCCTTGCGCGTCCATGAACGCGGTGTAGGTGAAACCCTGGCCTGCGGTACGGGCGCCTGCGCAGCAGTGGCGGCGGGTATCAGTCGCGGCCTGCTGAACAAGCGGGTGACAGTACAGCTGTCTGGCGGCGCGCTGACCATCGAATGGCCCGGCGGCGATGCACCGGTCATGATGACCGGGCCGGCCGCCACGACATTTTTGGGCCGTATCAGACTGTGAGCAACCAATGACCATGAACGACAGATATAGAACCCCTGATGAAATCCACCAGGAAGAGCTGGTGATGGAATTTCTGGTTCAGCATCCGGATTTTTTTTCCCGTCATCCAGAGATTCTTGAGAGCCTGGCTCTCCCTCACGACAGTGGTCACGCCATCTCCCTGGTAGAGCGCCAGGTGGCAGTGCTGCGCCAGCGCAATGTAGAGCTGCGCCACCGCCTCAACGAACTGATCGACAACGCCCGTGCCAATGACCTGTTATTCGACAACAGCAAGCGCCTGGTCCTGGACTTGATTGACAGCCAAACTCTGCCGAGCCTCATCACCACTCTGCGCGATAGCCTGCACAACGATTTCGGCATCCCGGCAGTGAGTCTGTTGTTGTTCGGCACTGCGGGTGACAATCCAGGGGGCGGGGTGGTGCGCACGGTGACCGTGGCACAGGCCCAAGAGAAGATCGGTGCTTTGCTCCACAGCAATCGCCCCTTGTGCGGCATTTTGCGCCCGGAAGAAGTTCATTTTCTGTTTGGCGATAAGGGCACTGAAATCGGTTCAGTGGCCGCTGTCTGCCTCGGCCGCGAGCAGCCGCTGGGAATTCTCGCACTCGGCAACCCCGACCCCTATCACTACCAGAGCAACAGCGGCACCCTGTTTCTCACCCATATCGCCGACGTGCTAAACCGGGTCATTCCGCCTTTGCAGTGACGGCCGCAGGCCAAGGGGCGAGACCATGGTATTTGAGCGAGAAATAGAGGCCTTTCTCCGCCACCTGGAGACAGAGCGCAATCTGTCGCCCCATACCCTGGCGAACTACGGTCGCGACTGCCGCCGCTTTGCCGATTGGTGTGCGCAACAGGGTATTGATAGCCTCACCATACTCGACAGCCAGCATCTACGCAGCGCTCTTGCCGAGCTCCACCGCGACGGCCTTGGTGGTCGCAGCCTGCAACGCTGGCTGTCCTCGCTGCGCACTTTCTTTCATTTTGGCGTCCGCAACCAGTGGCTGTCCCACAACCCGGCCATCGGTGTGCGAGCACCTAAAAGTCCGCGCAAATTGCCCAGCGTCCTCGATGCCGATGAAGCCAGCCACTTCGTGGCCCTGACAGATACTGATCCCCTCGCCTGCCGTGACCGTGCCATGCTGGAATTATTCTACTCCTCGGGACTGCGCCTGTCTGAACTCGCCCAGCTCGATCTGCCCCACCTCAATCTCGCCGCGGGCACCGTACTGGTAGTGGGTAAAGGTCGCAAAGAGCGTCTCCTGCCCGTAGGCAGCCACGCTCTCGCTGCACTGCGCCAATGGCTGCCCCAGCGCGCCGCCCTCGCCAGCACCGGCTGTCAGGCGCTATTCGTCAGTCAGCGCGGAGGGCGCCTGTCGACCCGAGGCATCCAGGATCGCTTTCACAAACTCAGTGTCAGCCAGGGCATGAACACTCGGGTCCACCCCCACATGCTGCGCCACTCCTTTGCCAGCCACTTGCTGGAGTCCAGCGGCGACCTGCGGGCGGTACAGGAACTGCTCGGCCATGCCAGCCTGTCCACCACCCAGATCTACACTCACCTGGACTTTCAACACCTGGCCAAAGTCTACGATAGTGCTCACCCCCGCGCGCGCAAGAAGCCCGATCAGGGCGGTGATTAATCTGTTAATACTATTTGAATAGTATTAACAGAGACCAAGAGGGCAAAATGCTTTGCGGGGCCGGAGAATTTTCAAGGCCGCTTAAGGTCAAACCCCTGGACAATAAGCCCACCAACACAAAGGATCTATCATGACAAGACACTCCAAGCCGCTCGCTCTCTTTTGCGCCGCCCTGTTGACGGCCTTCGCCGCCACTGCAGTTATTGCCGCCGACCAGCCACGCACACTCTCTACCAGTGGCCACGGTGAGGTCAAAGTGGCCGCTGATCAGGCCACCGTGCGCATGCAGGTCGAAACCAGCCACCGCTCTGCCAGCGATGCCAAGCGCGCCGTAGACGATCGGGTAAATCAGTTGTTGGAGCGCCTGAGCAAGCTCGGCATCGACCGCAAGGACATTGTGGCCTCTTCCCTGCGTCTGAATCCGCAGTTTGAATACCAGGAGCGCCGCCCGGTATTTACCGGCTACAACGCCACCCGCGATGTGGTGATCACTCTGCGCAAACTCGATGAGCTAAACGACTTGCTGGACGCAGCGGTGGACAGCGGTATTAATCAGATCAACCAGATTGCGCTGGAGTCATCGCAAGCGGACACACACCGCGCAGAAGCCCGCGCCCGCGCCATCGCTGATTCCCAGGCCAAGGCAGAGCTGCTCGCCAAGTCCTACGGGGCGGCGCTGGGGCCTGTCCATACCATTCACTATCACAATAGCCAGCCGATGACTGCCGCTGCGCCGGAAATGGCCATGATGCGCATGGCTGCTGACAGCGTTGCTTCGTCGCCCGGGCAGTACCTGCACGATGAGATTACTTTTCGCGATAATATCTCGGTTGTTTATGAGCTGATTATTTCGCATTGATAGTCAAGACAAGTGCTAGAGTGGTTACGGTCTAGAAGGCGCTTCGTGGTCCGACCGCTGGAGGCGGGGGCCTTTCGTGACACGCCGTGAACCCATCCGTGGGGGCTCGTTCAGCGCCGTCCTGGCGCTGACGGTCACGAAAGGCCCCCGCCTCCAGCGGTCTCACCTTCGCACAAGATATAGTACTTGTTGAGGCGATTTTAAGAATCAGTGCCGTGCCTCTCGGTGAATTTACCGATTAAAAGCACTAGCTTTTTTAAGAAGGCGACTCCGCACTCAAGGAAGCCAGTTCGCGAATCGGTACGCCCATATCCAGCCACTTTTCTGGATGGCAGGTAAACAGCAGTATTTGATGTCGCTGACCCGCATCGAAGAGGATCCTCTTCATCTGTACCAACCGCTGTTCGTCGCTGTGCACCAGGGCATCATCGAGAATGATCAAGGTCGGTTTATCTGCTTCCTTGAGCAAGTCAGCATAGGCCAGACGGCTGATCAACCCCATCTGCTCTCGCGCACCAAAGCTCAGTGCCTCAAACTCTCCTGCCTCTGCTCCCTGTCCCCTGTTGCGAACCAGGCGCCCCGGCATCAGTAGCTCGTCAACTTCCAGGCTCGCCTGAGGGAATAGCAATTGCAAGTAACGGTTGAGGTGACGCTGTAAAGGTGCCTGCAGCTGGCGGGTTAGCTGCTGACGTTTTTCCTGCAATAAGTCGAGCAGCAGAGTGGCTCCCCCCGCTAACCGTTTCATTTCGCCATGACGGCGAATCAGCGCCTCCAGCTCGGCAGCACTGCGGGCCCGTTCTTCCTCCAGCCCTTGGGCTCCGAGGGTCTCCAATTCGGCTTCAAGCCGTGCCAGCGCATCCAGACGGGCGCGGAAGGTGTTCTCCAGTTGGGTGGCGCTGTCGCCATAGCGTTTGATGTCTTGCTGAAGAATTTCAGGGTGTGCCTCATCAATCGTTTTTTGTCGCGCCTCGATATTCGCCGTCAGGCTGGCTGCTTCGGCCCGCAGCTCGACGAGCCGTTGCCCCCCTGCCCGCTCACGCTGCTCCCGCTGGGGATCTGACTGCTGCGACTGCATGCGCTGGTATTCCTCTGCCGCATGCCTGGCCTGCTGCTCTGCTGCAGCCAGGGCGCGGGCGTATTGCTGAGCGTCTTCCTCCGTTTGTTTCAACGCCCGGTGCGCCGCTTCCAATTGTTCTTCTGCCAGGTCGGGCGCGGGAAGGTCGGCCGCTAGCGGCGGCAGTTCAAGCAGTCGATCCTGTACTGTCTGGATCTCTGCCTGGATACTGTTCAGCTCCGTCACCAGCGACTCGACACCCTGCGGCGCATGGGACAGCAGCAATTTGCGGTGATTGCCAATGGTTGCCTCCAGCTGTTGAAAACGCTCAGCTCGCTGCTCTGCTGCCGCGAGGGAGTCCACCTGTAGTTCGTCCAGCAGTGAGGCAACCTGTTCCTCTGCCTGCTCAAGGTTGCGGGCCAGTTCGGCGACATCATCACCGCCGGGGATTATCTGGAGACGTCCCATGCCGGCAATATCGACGGTCGCCTGATGAAGCAGAAGCGCTTCTCCCGCACCTTCCAAAGGACGCTTATCGAGCTGGATAGTTGCCCCTGGCTCGAGTTCGAACTTGACGCGTGTGGCAGTACTTTTCTGCCGTATCTGCAGCTCCCGCAACGTGGCTTCCTGGGCTCTCAATCTGGCGAGCGCAGAGCCATCGATCCGGCAAGCGGCTTGCTCTTGCTGATAGCGCTGGAGCTCTGTTTGCAGCTGGCGCGCCCGCACCACATTGTCATTGAGCTTTAGCTGTTGTTCTGTCAGCTTCTCCTGTTCGCGCATCAGCATCTGGCGCTGCCCTTGCTGGCGGGATTTCTTCTCGATCTCTCGGGCTGCGTCGTAGCGGGATTGTGCTTGCTGCAAGGCGCTATCTATCGGGGTCTCCCGCTCACGCAACAGCTGCAGCTGTTCCTGCGCTTGTAGTGTGGCCTGCTCCCGCTCACGTAAATCGTCTGCAATTTTTTGGAACGCTCTGAGCTGGTCACTGACCAAAGCGATGTGTTCCTGGCAGGTAACCAAAGCGTGTTTGTCGCGGCTCTGCTGCTCGTTGAGTTTGGTGACATCCTCGAAGCGCTGCTGTGCTTCCTGCTGTTGACGACGCAGCTTTTCCCAGGGGCGCTCAGACTCGTCCTTGAAATGCTGTGAGCGCAGCTCGCTCAGTCGATCCACTTGGCTCTGGTAATGCGCCACCCTCTCATCCAGTTCCTGCAAGCCGGACTGAAGCGACAGCAGCTTGTCCTCGACGTCCTTGTACTCCCCTGTCGGTCTCCCCGTTTTGGTCAAGAAGGCAGAGCGCATTTTGTCCACTGCCTGGATCAATTCATCCCCGCCACTGCTGGCAATTTCTCCCAGGGTTTCTCCCAGTGCTGATTGCAAGTGATCGCCAGCGAACTGTACGGCCTCGCGTATTTCCTGGCCCTGTCCTTGCTCGATCCACAATAAGCCGGGAATTCCCCAATGCTCTGCCCGGCTGGCACCGCGCCCGGAAAACTGGAAGCCCAACAGGTCGGCTATCTTTTCTTCCGCCTCCTCGCCAGAAAATGTCTGGCCGTCAATGTTGAGGTCGCAGCGGTGTTGCTTCAGGAACCGCTTTGCCAGCTGCCACCGCTGCCCCTTGTGCTCAAACTCCAGCTCCACTTGCGGTGCTGCCGACGTGTCACCCCAGGGGAGCATGTCTTTCACCCCGCTGGAGCGATAGCGCTCAAAGAAGGTGGCCCGGATGGCCCGCACCAAGGTACTTTTGCCGGATTCATTGGGGCCGCTGAACAAATTGATACCCGGTGAAAAGTCGGCAATTTGCAGGGGCTGTCTGAACTGCCGGACCTGCTCGACACGCAACCGCTGCAGCTTCACGACTTTTCTCCCGGTGATTTTCGATCGAGCAACAGTCTTGCCAGAATCGCCAGTGCTTCCCGCGCCATTTCTCCTTCATCGCCGTCTTGGCGCTCGCGCAGTTCGGCGATCACTTCACCGACATAGCCGTCGGCATGTAGCTCGGCGATATCGTCCTCTGTGGGATACAGGCGCAGAGCGCTCGCGTCATACAATAAACCGCGATGCCGGGCTTCTGCCTGGTTGAGCGCATCGCGCAGACGCTGGTCGCCGCTCAGATCGAGCTGTCCCGAAAGCTCAAGCTGCAGCACCGATGGCTGCCCAAGCTGCTCCAGACGCTGAATAAACTGATCGAGGTCGCTGGGCACCAGCAGCGCCTGCTGCCACTGCAGCCAAGGGTACTGGCCGGTGGCTACCGGGGTCACAACAGGTTCGGCACCGGGCTGCGCCAGCTCCACCAACAGCACCTGCCCGGCACCGTTATCCTTGAAGCGGTCTTGCTCAGGTGTGCCGCTGTACCAGGTGCGAACATTGATCTGGCGGGTACCGTGCCAATCTCCCAGAGCCAGATAGTCGAGCTGAGCACGGCTGGCTCTGTCCTGTGCAATGGGGTTGGGAGAATCGATACCCTCCATCAAAATTCCTTCCACACTGCCGTGCGCCAAGCCGATGCGCACCAGATCCGGCGGCGTTTTTGCGGTATCGAACCAGGCGGTCAGGTCGCCGTAAGTGTGCCGTTGTGTCAACGGTGCTGGCAGCACCGCAAACCCTTGAGCGGGGAACAGCAGAGGCTCGGGATCGAGCCCTAGAACCACCTGGTCTGGCACTGCATGCAACCGCCGGGCCCTGGTCCAGACACTTTCAGCCAATGCTGCATCGTGGTTACCGGGAATCATGATCCAGGGGCCGGCAAATTCCTCAGTGGCATTGAAGAGACGCCGCACGGTGCGGTCAGACACGGTTTGCGCATCAAACACATCCCCTGCTACCAGCACGGCATCGACATTTTCTGCGACCGCCAGCTTGGCAATACGCTCGACCGCCGCCAGGCGGGCTTCCGCCAGCGCTGGGCCGTCCTCCGGGCCAAAGCGTTCGTATTGGCGGCCTATCTGCCAGTCTGCTGTGTGCAGGAACTTCATTGTATGCAAAGCCTGTTAATTTCGTTTGAAGCCGATAGTACCCAATTTGCAGAACAAATTGTGAGGATACAACTCCACGCAAGAGCCTGGTTCACTTACCCTTGTTTTCGTGAGGAAACAGAGGATTTAGTCCCAAAAACAACAAACCCCGGGGTTATCCGGGGTTTGTCGCAAACTCACTGATTCTGTGACAGCAATCAGTTCTTGCTCTTGTCTACCAGCTTGTTGGCGCCGATCCAGGGCATCATGGCGCGCAGCTTGGTGCCCACTTCCTCGATGGGGTGCTCGCTGCCGATGCGGCGGCGGGACTTGAGGACGGGGTTGCCGGCCTGGTTGTCGAGCATAAACTCGCGTACAAAGCGGCCTTCCTGGATGTCCTTGAGAATGCGCTTCATCTCTTCCTTGGTCTCGTCGGTGATGACGCGCGGGCCGGAGACGTAGTCGCCGTACTCGGCGGTGTTGGAGATGGAGTAGCGCATGTCGGCGATACCGCCCTGGTACATCAGGTCGACGATCAGCTTGAGCTCGTGCAGACACTCAAAATAGGCCATTTCAGGCGCGTAGCCAGCTTCTACCAGCACTTCAAAACCGGCTTGTACCAGCGCAGTCGCGCCACCACACAGGACTGCCTGCTCACCGAAGAGGTCGGTTTCGGTTTCTTCGCGGAAGTTGGTTTCGATGATACCGGAGCGACCACCACCGTTGGCGCTGGCGTAGGACAGGGCAACGTCCTTGGCACGGCCAGAGGTGTCCTGATATACGGCGATCAGGGTGGGTACACCGCCCCCTTCCAGGTAGGTGCTGCGCACAGTGTGACCGGGGCCCTTGGGAGCAATCATGATAACGTCCAGGTCGGGACGTGGCACGATCAGCTGAAAGTGGATATTGAGGCCGTGGGCGAAGGCCAGGGTAGCACCTTCCTTGAGGTTAGGTACGATGTAGTTTTCATAGATGCTGCGCTGGTGCTCGTCGGGGGTGAGGATCATCACCAGGTCTGCACCCTTTACAGCGTCTTCGATTTCGGCGACCTTGAGACCAGCATTCTCGGCTTTTTTCCACGACGCGGAGCCCTTGCGCAGGGCAACTGTGACGTTTTCCACACCAGAATCCTTGAGGTTCTGGGCGTGGGCATGGCCCTGTGAGCCATAGCCCACGATGGCGACGTTCATGCCACGGATGATGGAAACATCACAGTCCTTATCGTAATAAACTTGCATTGTCATTTACCTGTTAGGTTGAGAGATGGACGGGTTGGGTGCCCGTAAGCGTGCTGTTGCAGCGCTTACAGACGTAGGGATTTTTCACCGCGGGACAAACCGGATACCCCGCTGCGCACCACTTCGACGATATCGCCTTCCGGCAGCGCGGCGATAAAGGCATCGAGCTTATCGCTGGTGCCAGTCACCTGCACGGTATAGCCAGCCGGGCTGACATCGACGATCTGACCGCGAAAGATGTCGACGCAGCGCTTTACCTCGGCGCGCTGGGCACCCCCGGCGCGCACCTTGATCAGCATCAATTCGCGCTCGATGTGGGGGCCTTCGCTGAGGTCGACCACTTTCACCACGTCGATCAGCTTGTTGAGCTGCTTGGTGATCTGCTCGATAACGCGGTCGTTGCCACTGGTGGTAAGCGTGAGGCGCGACAGGGTCTGATCCTCAGTGGGAGCCACTGTGAGGGTGTCGATATTATAGCCGCGCTGGGAGAACAGCCCCACCACTCTGGACAGGGCGCCGGGCTCGTTTTCAAGGAGAATGGAAATAATGCGTCTCATCAGGTGCGCTCCGTCTTGCTCAGCCACAGGTCACGCATGGAGCCGTTGGGCGCCACGTGCATGGGGTAAACGTGTTCGGTCGAGTCCACATAGATATCCATGAACACGGTGCGATCCTTCATGGCGAAGCATTCCCGCATAGCGTCTTCCAGATCCTCATAGCGAGTGATCTTCATACCCACGTGGCCATAAGCCTCTGCCAGCTTGACGAAGTCGGGCAGCGAGTCCTCGTAGAGGATATGGGAATAGCGGCTGCCGTACTGCATATCCTGCCACTGCTTGACCATACCCAGGGCCTGGTTGTTGAGATTGATGATCTTCACCGGCAG
>JALNZZ010000207.1 GCA_023229065.1 Porticoccaceae bacterium | reverse complement strand
TTGCTGGTTTCTACGTCCACAAGCTCAGTGCCGGCGGTGACAGTGTCACCGACCGCGTGGCGCCATTCGTTGATGGTGCCCTCGCTCATTTCCATGCCCCATTTGGGCATGGTGATTGCGGTGATAGTCGCCATGATTCAAGCCTCCAGTACGTCGCGCACGGCCTGTTCAATGCGTTCCGGACTGGGGATGTAGAGATCTTCCAGAACGGGAGAGAAGGGCACAGGTGTGTGTGGGGCGGTCACTTTGCGGATCGGTGCCCGCAAGGCATGGAATGCCTGCTCGGCAACAATACTTGAAATATCGGCTGCCAGGCTGCAACGCTCGTTAGCTTCGTCCACAATGACTAGGCGGCCAGTCACCTCCACGCTCTCAATGATGGACTCGACATCCAGCGGAGAGATGGTGCGCGGGTCGATCACGTCGCAGCTGATACCTTCGCCGGCAAGTTTGTCCGCCACTGCGTTGGCGCGTGGCACCATGCCGGAGATGGCGACGATGGTGACATCCGAACCCTCGCGGGTGAAGGACGCTTCGCCGAAAGGGATGGTGTAAAGGTCGTCTGGCACTTCGCACTTGCTGTCGTACAGAGTTTTGTACTCCAGGAAGATGACCGGGTCGTCGTCGCGGATAGCGCTGATCATCAGCCCTTTGGCATCGTAGGCGTTGCTGGGCATTACTACCTTGAGGCCTGGGATATGGGCTACTACAGGGTGCAGCATGTTCGAGTGCTGTGGACCTGCGCGCCAGCCAGCGCCGACAGTGGCGCGGATGACCATGGGAGTGTTTGGCTTGCCGCCGAACATGTAGCGGAATTTAGCGGCCTGGTTGAATATCTGGTCGAAGCTGACACCGATAAAGTCGAAGAACATCAGCTCTGCCACTGGGCGCAAGCCGGTGCAGGCTGCTCCAGCGGCTGCTCCGATAATGGCTGACTCACTGATAGGGGTATCGATCACCCGCTTGCGGGAGAACTCGTGCACAAGCCCCTTGGTGACACCAAAAACACCGCCGTAGGCATCGTCGATGCCGTCGGTGCCGGCACCGCCGGAAACCTCTTCACCGAGCACAATAACGGTGGGGTCGCGGCGCATTTCCTGGAACAAGGCCTCGTTGATGGCCTGGCGATACGTTTTGATAGAGCTGGTGCCGGTGGCTTCGGCTTGTTTTGCTGTGTTGGTCATGGCGAGGCCCTCAGTAGGTTTTATAGACGTCGGCGTACAGGTCGGCAGGTTCTGGGAACGGGGCGTTCATGCCTTCTTCCACAGCGCGCTCGATCAGGGCGGCGACCTCAGCGTCTATTTCATCCATGCGTTCGGCTTCAAGCCACTTCTCAGCGGTGACGCGGTTGCGGAAGAGCTTGATGCAGTCGCGGTTCTTTTTGATGTCGTCAAGCTCGTTTTCACCGCGGTAGAGCTGCGGGTCGCCGATGAAGTGCCCATCGAAGCGCACTGTTTCGGCTTCTATGGCGCTGGGACCGCCGCCCTTGCGGGCCAGGTCGATATACTCTTTAGCCTGCTCATAGACCGCGAAGAAGTCGGTGCCATCAATAGCGACTGCAGGCATGCCAAAGCCAGCAGTGCGCTCTGCAAGGCTCTCACATCCGACAGCATAGTCGGCGCCAGTACCCTCACCGTAACCGTTGTTCTCGATGATAAAGATATGGGGGAGCTGCAGGACGACAGCCATGTTCAACGCTTCCAGAGTGGTGCCCTGGTTGCTGCTGCCATCGCCGCCGAAAGATACCGCCACATGGTTTGTGCCGAGGGTTTTAGCCGTCAGGGCTGCGCCGTTACAAAGCGGGGGCGCACCACCAACGATGGCGTTGGCGCCGATCATGCCCTTGTCAAAGTCGGCAATATGCATGGAGCCGCCTTTGCCTTTGCAGAGACCTGTGGATTTGCCCATGATCTCTTTCATCATGCCAATGACGTCACAGCCTTTGGCAATACAGTGGCCGTGGCCGCGGTGGGTACTGCCGATCACGTCCCGGTCGCTGAGGTGCATGCAGACACCAGCGGCAACAGCTTCCTGGCCGTTGTATGCGTGGACGAAGCCTGGGATGTTGCCGCGCTCGAATTCGAGGATACAGCGCTCTTCGAACAGGCGGATGGTTTGCATGGTGCGATAAGCTTCTATTAGTAGCTCTGGCGTGTAGCGCATGGGGCCCCCTGGTTAATGATGATTTGTGGCTGGAGTTCTCGATTCACTATACATAAAAAATCCAAAAAAACAATCTCGACTGTTTTGGTTCTTGCATTCTTTATTACCGCTCTCTTACAATCATTTTCAGTGCCCTGTGGGTGGTTGTCGCTTGCTTGCTGGGCGCGTCTTTTTACCACTGGTACCAGGATATGACCAAGATATGACCAAGGCGATAACGAAGCCCCAAAAACGGCCGGCGAGGGGTAGGACGGGCTGGCAGGCCGAGAAAAGTGCAATGACGCGCCGGGCAATCCTTGATGCGTCTGTCGAATGTTTTATCACGCTGGGATACGCTAATACAACAACAGCTTTAATTGCAGAGCATGCTGGTGTGTCGCGAGGCGCGATGATGCATCATTTTCCGTCGCGGCTCTCTGTGCTAAAAGCCGTGGTGGAATATCTGCACGAGGTTCGCCTGCAGGAATACCGCTCGCTCATGGCTGACATCGATATACCGGGTCAGCAGCTGAGTCGTGAAGGCATCAGGGCATCGGTGGAAGCCGCTTGGCGGTATGTGAATACACCTTCCTTTATAGCGTATCAGGAGCTACTCGCCGCTTCACGCACGGATCCAGAGCTCAATAGTGTGCTAATGCCAGTGGAAGATGATTTCGAACAGGAGTTCATGGAAAGTGTGAGAACGTTGTTCCCTCACTGGCACGGGCTCGGGGTACTCGATACTGCCAACGATCTGGTGCAATTTTTGATGCTGGGTATGGCGTTAAGCCATATGACTGTTCGCCGGGAAGAGCGGGCGGCAAAAATTCTCGACCTGCTGACGGATGTTCTCGAGCGACTCTATAATAGAGAACTAGTCGACAAGGTGGCGGCTGTGGGCAGGGCATCCAGGTAGAGCCATTTGTCCGTGGCGTCGTAAACCTCCGGGAGGAAAGCTCCATGACAGAATCATTAACGGGTTACTTTCGCGATCGGGTGGCCGATGCCGGTTTGGAGCAATCGGCTGAATTGTTGGCAGAGACTGCTTCCGCTCTTGGCTGGGACCTGGCGGCCTTTCACCCCAATGTACAGGACGATGATCTGGTGCGCGGTCAGGG
>JALNZZ010000206.1 GCA_023229065.1 Porticoccaceae bacterium | reverse complement strand
ATGGCGATACCTGCCCGGTATCGCGATGCGCTGATGGACCAGTGTGGGGGACAGCTCGTGGCCACTATCGATATCCAGGACAAGTGCCTGTTTATCTATCCCTTGCCGGAGTGGGAAAAGATCGAGGAGCAAATTGCTTCGCTGCCGACCTTCAACCCCACTACTCGGCGCTTGCAGCGACTGCTGATCGGGCATGCCCGCGAGCTGGAGCTGGATGGCAGCGGTCGTGTGTTGGTGCCGCCGGAGCTACGCAGCTACGCCGAAATCGACAAGAAAACCATGTTGGTTGGGCAGGGCCGCCGTTTTGAACTGTGGGATCTCGATAACTGGAACGGTCAACGGGATTCCTGGCTGGAAGAAGCCGCGAATGAGCTGTCTATTCCCGATGAAATGCTACAACTATCCCTCTAAAGGAGCCGCGCGCGAATGCAACCCCAGGTCGCCCATACGACCGTACTGCTCGATGAAGCTGTGGAGGCGCTGGTAACAGACTCCAACGGCTTCTATGTGGACGGCACCTTTGGCCGCGGTGGCCACAGCGCGGCCATCCTTGCGCGCCTCTCTTCCCAGGGCCAGCTCCTCGCCATTGATAAAGATCCCGAAGCCATTGCTGCTGGCCGCGAGCGGTTTGAGGGCGAGAGCCGCTTCGAGCTTGTCCATGCTTCCTTTGCCGATATTGCTGAACTGGTCGCTGCCCGCGGTCGCTCTGGCGCTGTGGCCGGTGTGCTGCTTGATCTCGGGGTGTCCTCGCCACAGCTGGACCAGGCTGAGCGGGGGTTCAGCTTTATGCACGATGGCCCCCTTGATATGCGCATGGATACCGAGCATGGCCAGAGTGCCGCTGAGTGGCTGGCAAAAGCCGACGAAGCAGAGATCATCCGCGTGCTGCGGGACTACGGCGAAGAAAAGTTCGCCCGCCGTATGGCGGTGGCCATCGTTCGCGAGCGCCAGGTGGCGCCCATTGTCCGCACCCGCCAGCTGGCAGAGATTGTCGCTGCTGCCAACCCCGCCTGGGAGAAAGGAAAACACCCTGCTACCCGGGCTTTTCAGGCCATCCGCATCCATATCAACCGCGAGCTGGAGGACCTGGAGGCGCTATTGGCCACCGTGCTCGACACCCTGCAAATCGGTGGGCGGCTGGTGGTAATCAGCTTTCACTCTCTGGAAGACCGCATCGTTAAACGCTTTATTCGCCGCCAGGAAAAAGGCCCGGAAATCCCCCGCGGTTTGCCGGTGCGGGATGTCGATATTCCTCGCCGGCTGCGTTCGATTGGGCGCGCGGTGAAAGCGGGTGACAGTGAAGTGGACCGCAATGTGCGCGCCCGCAGCGCGGTGATGCGTATCGCCGAGAAGGTGGCTTGAATGAGCACCGCCATGCGACGTCTGCTGCTAGTGCTGTGGCCCTTGGTGCTGGTGTCTGCCATTGGGGTGGTCTACACCAGCCACTTGTGCCGACTGCAGTACACGGAGCTGGCTTCCTTGCAAAAGGAGGAGAGCGCGTTGCAGGTGGAGTGGGGGCAGTACTTGCTGGAGCAGAGTACGTTGGCGTCCCTGGCGCGAGTGGAAAAGGCGGCAATCGAGGGGCTGGGTATGCGAGCCCCGGATTTTAATGAAATGATAATGGTGGAGCCGTGACCAGAAGGCGGGTTAAAGATGCAGCGATTGCACGCTGGCGCTACCTGCTGATAGTGGGGCTGCTGGGGGTGCTGCCACTCTTTGCCTTGTGGCACATCGCCGGGTTGCAGGTGATCAGTAGCGCTGACCGCGGTTACCAGTTCCTGCAGGGCCAAGGCAATGCTCGCACGGTGCGCACCGAGGCCATTCCCGCCCACCGGGGGCTGATTACTGACCGCCACGGCGTACCTCTGGCGGTGAGTACGCCGGTGGTGTCGCTGTGGGCCAACCCTCAGGTACTCGATACCCACGGCAAGGCTTTCGCTACCCTTGTCGATCGCCTCGGCCTCGATGCCCAGCAGTTGCGCGAGCGGGTGGCCCGCTTCAGCAATAAAGAGTTTATGTACCTGGCTCGCCATCTGACCCCCGCCGAGGCGCAGGAGGTGCTGGATCTGCGTGTCCAGGGCGTCTATGGCCAACAGGAGTTTCGCCGCTTCTACCCGGCCGGCGAGGTGACTGCCCAGTTGGTGGGGTTCACCAATATCGACGAGCAGGGCCAGGAGGGTATCGAGCTGGCCTACGAGCAAGTCTTGGCTGGGGAGCCTGGCGCCAAGCGGGTGGTCAAGGACATGCGGGGGCGGGTGATTAAGGATGTCGGGCTGATTCGTACCGAAAAGCCGGGCCGCGATGTCACCCTCAGTATTGATTTGCGCCTCCAGTACCTGGCCTACCAGGAGCTCAAGGACGCCATGCAGCGCTATAAGGCCGAATCCGGTTCCGTGGTGATGCTCGATGCCCGCACCGGCGAGGTGCTGGCGATGGTCAATCAGCCGTCCTACAACCCCAACAACCGGGCGGGCGTCAATCTTGAAGGGCTGCGCAATCGTGCCATGACCGACTTGGTGGAGCCGGGCTCCACCATGAAGCCTCTCACTGTCGCCGCGGCGCTGGAGACTGGCAAGTACAGGCCAGATACGGTCATGGATACCAATCCCGGCTATATCTGGACGGCGGGTAAAACATTCCGCGATTTCCGCAACTACGGTGTGCTGGACGTCACTGGTGTACTGACCAAATCCAGCCAGGTGGGCACTATCAAGATGGCTCTCGATATGGAGCCGGCCTATCTGCGAGGCATGTTTGACCGCTTCGGCTTCGGCCAGGCCCCCGGCACCGGTTTCCCCGGAGAAAGCCCAGGTCTGTTGCCGGAGCGCAATCGCTGGCGCCCTATAGAGCATGTCACGCTGTCCTTTGGTTACGGCATGACGGCTACCGCCCTGCAGCTGGCCCGCGCCTATACGGTTTTTGCCAACGATGGACGCCTGAAACCGGTGTCCCTGCTCAAAACCAACGGAGCACCGCGCGGCGAACAGGTGCTTGCTCCGGCGATTGCCGCTCAACTGCGCGAGATGATGGCCACTGTGACGCAGAAGGGCGGCACAGCCACCCGCGCTGCCATCAACGGCTATACGGTGGGGGGCAAGACTGGCACTTCTCACAAAGTGGGACCGCGCGGCTACGAGCCAAATCGCTATGTCGGCTTGTTTGCCGGCTTGGTACCGGCCACTGACCCGCGTCTGGTCACAGTGGTGGTGATCAACGATCCTCGCGGCGGTAGCTATTTTGGGGGTGCCGTGGCTGCCCCGGTATATGCCCAGGTCACCGCTGATGCAT
>JALNZZ010000205.1 GCA_023229065.1 Porticoccaceae bacterium | reverse complement strand
GCGCGTCATTTTCCGTTTTGACGGTACTGACGTGGAATTGGTTGACTATCTGGACTATCACTGAGGAGACTCTAATGGTATTGCACAATCCGCCCCACCCCGGTGAAACCCTGCGCGAAGACGTTATCCCCGCATTGGGTATCAGTAAAACGGCGCTGGCCAGCCGCTTGGGCGTGGCGAGGGAAACCCTGTCCCGTATTCTGAATGGGCATGCACCGATCAGTCCCGACCTGGCCGTGCGCCTGGAACGGGCCGGCATCGGCAAAGCCCGTATGTGGCTTGGCGTACAAGCCGACTATGATTTGTGGCAGGCGGAGCATCGGCCACAACCACCCATAGAGCGGATTGTCGCCGGGGCGTGACCCTTCGATGCATGGTGATCTCGACTGTGCATTGTTACCAAGACTGAATAGAGGCATTCTGCACCCAGAGCACAAGTATCCCAAGCCCAACAGCTACCAAGTTTCGAAACCCCACCCCCATCGCGTAGAATCCCCTATCCCTCTCGCTTCAGCCACAGGTTATCTATGTCGTCAAAGGAACAGGCTTTCGATTCCTACACTCCCATGATGCAGCAGTATTTGCGCATCAAGGCGGAGCACCCCGATGAGTTGCTATTCTATCGCATGGGGGATTTTTACGAGCTGTTCTTCGAGGATGCCCGCAAGGCGGCCAAGCTGCTGGATGTAACGCTTACGGCGCGGGGCAAGTCCAACGGCGAGCCTATCCCCATGGCCGGGGTACCCTACCATGCAGCGGAGGGTTATCTTGCCCGACTGGTGCGCCAGGGGGTATCGGTGGCCATCTGCGAGCAGATTGGCGATCCCGCCACCAGTAAGGGACCGGTGGAGCGCAAGGTGGTGCGGGTGGTGACGCCCGGCACCGTCAGCGACGAGGCACTGCTGGAGGCGCGCCGCGATAATCTGCTGGTGGCGGTGGTGCTGCACGGCAAGCGCTATGGCCTCGCCGCGCTGGATATCGGCAGCGGTCGCTTTCAGGTGCTGGAAACCGGCGCCGAGGACAGTCTGCTGGGGGAGATTCAGCGCCTTGCTCCCGCCGAGCTGCTGATTCCCGAGGACTTTCCCTGCCCGCCCGCCCTCACCGAGCGCCCCGGACTGCGCCGCCGCCCGCCGTGGGAGTTCGATCTCGACACGGCGCGACGCAAGCTTACCGAGCAGTTCGGCACCCGCGATCTGGCGGGCTTTGGTTGCGATCACCTGCACGGTGCCCTCCGCGCCGCCGGCTGTCTGTTGCAGTACGCCCAGGAGACCCAGCGCACCGCCCTGCCCCATATCCAGGGCATCAGCGTGGAGCAGCCGGAGGACAGCGTGGTGCTGGATGCCGCCACCCGCCGCAATCTGGAAATCGATCAGAATCTGGAGGGCGGCGACGAGCACTGTCTGGCGGCCATCGTCGACCGCACACAGACCGCTATGGGCAGCCGTCTGCTGCGGCGCTGGCTCAACCGCCCGCTGCGGCGGCTCGAGGTGTTGCGTCAGCGCCAGGCGGTGGTATCGCTGTTGCGGGATGGCTTTCGTTACGAAGAGTTTGCCGAGCCCCTTGATGCCATTGGCGATATGGAGCGCATCCTCGGCCGGGTGGCGCTGCGCTCGGCGCGACCGCGGGATTTGGCGCGGCTGCGTGACTCACTGGCAGTGCTGCCAGCGCTACAAGAGCGGCTGGCAGCACTGCCAGACGACCTGAAGGCCGATCACCTCAACGATCTGAGCGCCCGCATCGCCTGGTTTCCGACGCAGCATGAGTTGCTGTCCCGCGCCGTTATAGAGAATCCGCCGGTGGTGATTCGCGACGGCGGGGTTATCGCTCCCGGTTACGACAGCGAGCTGGACGAGCTGCGGGATATCAGCAGCAACGCTGGCGACTATCTGGTGAAGTTGGAAGAACAGGAAAAAGCCCGCACCGGCATCAGCACTCTCAAAGTGGGCTACAACCGGGTGCACGGCTATTACATCGAAATTTCCCGCGCCCAGGCCGCGCAGGCTCCCGCCGACTATATTCGCCGCCAAACCCTGAAAAACGCCGAGCGCTATATCACCCCTGAGTTGAAGACCTTTGAAGATAAAGCATTGAGCGCCAAAAGCCGCGCTCTGGCGCGGGAGAAAGGTCTCTACGACGAGCTGCTGGAAACCCTCAATAAGGATCTCGCCGCCCTGCAGGTCAGCGCCGCCGCCATCGCCGAGCTGGATGTGCTGGTGAACCTGGCAGAGCGTGCCGAAACCCTCGACTGGGTAATGCCTACCCTGGCGGAAGCACCGGGCATTTGTATCCGCGCTGGCCGTCACCCGGTAGTGGAAGCCACCCTCGACAAGCCTTTCGTGGCCAACGACACGCATTTCGCGGAAGAGCGCCGCATGCTGGTGATCACTGGCCCCAATATGGGCGGTAAGTCTACCTATATGCGCCAGACGGCGCTGATCGTGCTGCTCGCCCATATTGGCAGCGCCGTGCCCGCCGCTGAGGCCAGCATTGGGTTGGTGGACCGCATATTCACTCGCATCGGCTCCTCGGACGACCTGGCCGGCGGGCGCTCGACCTTTATGGTGGAGATGACCGAAACCGCCAATATTCTCCATAACGCCACCCCCGCCAGCCTGGTGCTGATGGACGAGATCGGACGCGGCACCAGCACCTTCGACGGCCTGTCGCTGGCCTGGGCCTGCGCCCGTCACCTGGCCGGCGAAGTGCGTGCCTTCACCCTGTTTGCTACCCATTACTTCGAGCTGACAGCCCTGCCGGAACAAATCCCCGGCGTGGTCAACGTGCACCTGGACGCCACTGAATACCAGGACAATATCGTCTTTCTCCACGCCGTGCAGGAAGGGCCCGCCAACCGCAGCTACGGTATCCAGGTGGCGCGGCTGGCAGGCATTCCCCAGGCTGTGATCGCCGAGGCGAAAGATGAGCTGTCACGGCTGGAGGCAGGAGCTTCCACACCGCCAGTACCATCCACCAGGACCGAGAACGCGGCAGGTTCCTTGCCAGGTCATTCGCAACCCAGGCGCTCTCCACCTGAGCCCTACCAACCGGAGCTGTTCGCCCCGCCAGTCAATCACCCGGTGCTGGACGAGCTGCGGTCACTGGATATCGACGACCTCAGCCCCCGCGCTGCCCTGGAGCTTCTGTATCGGCTGAAAGCGCTGGATGGCTGACTGGACGGAACTTTTCCTCTATAATTCGCCACCTTCGCAAAGCCCAGCCAACAGGAGACTCCAGCATGACATTTGTTGTCGGCGAGAACTGCATCAAGTGCAAACACACAGACTGCGTGGAAGTCTG
>JALNZZ010000204.1 GCA_023229065.1 Porticoccaceae bacterium | reverse complement strand
CTAGGGAAAGGCTGATTTATTCGGCATGATGCCCGAGGATTTGAGATAATGTAGGCATATTTTGATTCTGTGCCGATCAATCATGCAAAAGAGCTTCTCCGACTTCGAGTACACCCAGGCTCGCGAGCGTCGTCAAACTCGCCGAGATCGCTTTCTTGCCGAAATCGAGGCCTGCACGCCCTGGAATGAACTGGTTGCGGCCCTTGAGGAACACTACCCCAAGAGTGGCAAGCGAGGCCGCCCGCCCATGGGGCTCGAGCGCATGCTGCGGATGTACATCGCCCAGAACTGCTTTGGGCTCTCGGACGAAGGCATCGAAGACGCCATCTACGACAGCTTTGCCATTCGCCGTTTTGTGGGTGTTGACCTCGGTCGCGACCCCGTGCCGGACGCCACGACGCTGTTGAAGTTTCGTCGTTTGCTCGAGACCAATGGGCTCACCGAGCGAATCTTCCAGACGATTCGCCAGCACCTGGCGAATAAGGGGTTGATGATGCGCGAAGGCACCATCGTCGACGCCAGCCTGATTGCGGCACCGCCCTCGACCAAGAATCGTGACAAGCAGCGCGACCCGGACATGCATCAGACGAAGAAAGGCAATCAGTGGTACTTCGGCAGTGCGACCTGAAAGTCGCATGTGTTTCTGTTTCGCGGGAGGCACTATGACCTGACGAAACCGGTTGCTCCACCAACCGTTCCCTACCCGGACATGCGGAGCCGGTAACAGCACCGTGTGAAGCTCCGGGGACAACGTACCCGCCGATTGTCTCGGTACGCCAAACCGTGAGGCGAAGCGGACTCTGCCAGCACTGAAGCGGAGCGGGGCCAGGGATGAGCGGCTTCGGCCAACGGATGTGAACCTCTGATAAACGTCGTCATGCCAGACAAGCCAAAGGTGCTGACAGGCTTGAACCAAAAGGTGCGCGGCAAGGTATGGATCCTTACCGATGATCCATCGTGGACAAGGTGCCGCCGGCGAAATGGAGGGGCCCGCCCCGCTCGGAAACGCATGTGGAACAGGGTAAGCCCGTAGCTCTGCCGGAAACGGCAGGTGGACCGCAAGGAACACTGTTGGCGCTGCGGGTAGAGGAATGTGGAGAAAGCGAACGCCTCTCCGTAATCGAGAGGATACGGGCTGAAGGATGGCCTGGCGCGAAAGCGAGCAGACTTCCACGTGGTCTTTCATGGCGAGAGAACTTGAGCAAGCGCTATAGCGAAGGAAAGCAGATGACGGCACCGGAACATGTCGCGCGAGCGGCAGAACCGGTTGCTGGTGCACCTTCACACCTTGAGTTGATGTGGCTCCAGACGGACTGGCCGCGCATCGAATCACAGGTGCGGCGACTCCAAGTGCGTATCGCCAAGGCAACAAAGGAAGGCCGATGGGGTAAGGTGCAAGCCTTGCAACGTCTGCTGACCCGCTCGCATAGTGGCAAGCTGTTAGCCGTGAAGCGAGTGACGGAAAATCGCGGCAAGAGAACGCCGGGGGTCGACGGCAAGATCTGGTCGACCCCGGCGGCCAAGTCGAAGGGAGTGCAGGAGTTGCGGCATCGCGGTTATCGACCGCTACCGCTACGGCGCATCTATATCCCGAAGAGCAATGGCAAGCAACGTCCTCTCGGTATTCCGACCATGTCCGATCGAGCCATGCAAGCACTATGGAAGCTCGCGGTGGAGCCGGTCTCGGAGACTCAGGCCGATCGGAATTCATACGGATTCCGGCCGGCGCGTTCGACTGCCGACGCCATCGCGTACTGTTTTACGGCCCTCGCCAAGCGGGGTTCCGCGCAGTGGGTGCTCGAAGGCGACATTCGCGGCTGCTTTGACAACATCAGCCATGACTGGATGCTGAAGAATATTCCGATGGACAAGACGGTCCTTCGCCGATGGCTTCAAGCTGGGTACATCGAGAGGGGATCCCTGTACGCAACCGAGGCGGGAACTCCGCAAGGAGGAATCATCTCGCCAGTACTTGCGTCGATGACACTGGATGGACTGGAGGAGGCGGTGTTGACGAGCGTGGCTCCGACCGAGCGCACTCGTCGTCGTCATCGGTTCAAAGTTCACGTCGTCCGATATGCAGATGACTTCGTCGTGACGGGTGCCTCGCAGGAGGTTCTGACCCAGCACGTGCGACCCGCGGTTGCGCAGTTCCTCGCGCCCCGCGGTCTGGAACTTTCGGAAGAAAAGACCAGGGTTACGCACATCGATCAGGGGTTCGACTTCCTGGGCCAGAACCTTCGGAAATATGCTGGCAAGCTGTTGATTACGCCGGCGAAAAAGAGCGTCAAAGCACTTCTGGACAAGGTTCGGGAAATCGTGCGGGCGAATCTCGGCGCAACGCAGGCGAACTTGTTGTTCATCCTGAACCCGATCATCCGGGGCTGGGCGAACTATCATCGCCACGTCGTCTCCAAGGCTCGCTTTGCATGGCTCGACCATAAGATCTGGTACATCCTGTGGAAATGGGCGGTGCGTCGGCACCCCATGAAGCCCGCCAACTGGGTCAAGGACCGATACTTCCATTGCCGGGGACACCGGAGTTGGGTGTTCGCTACGAGAGCAATGGTCGGTGGCAGCGTGAGGGATGTAGAGCTCTTCGCTGCCTCGACGATAGCGATCGTCCGGCACGTCAAGATCCGAGGGGACGCCAATCCCTTTGATCCGGCCTGGGACGCCTATTTGACTCGGCGAGGCGCTGCCCGATGATCCGTATTGAAGTCCGGTCTGCTTCAGGCTGCACGAAAGGCTTGAGCCGTATGAGGAGTGATTCTCATGTACGGTTCTGAGGGGAGGACGTGGTGGCAACGCCATGTCCTTACCCGACTGAAGCTTCACATCGGTGCGGATGCCGATTCGGGCCTGGTCCATACGGTGGTGGCGACTGCCGCCAATGTGGGCGACGTCACTCAGGCGGGCGCGCTGCTCCACGGCAACGAAGAGAACGTATACGGCGATGCGGGTTATCAGGGCGCGGAGAAACGCGAAGAGAATCAGGGTCGTGCGGTGAGTTGGCACGTGGCGTTGCGTCCGGGCAAACGCCGTGCTTTGCCAGACACGCCGCAAGGGCGGTTTCTCGATCAGCTCGAGCGAGTCAAGGCACAGATTCGCTCGAAGGTGGAGCACCCCTTTCACGTGCTCAAGAATCTGCTTGCCTATCGCAAAACGCGCTATCGTGGGCTGGCCAAGAACGCCGCTCATCTGAACACCCTCATGGGGCTGGTGAATTTGAAGCTCGCCGCCAAACGATTGATGCCCTTGCAGGGCAGTGGTGCGTCCATTGCATGAGAATGGGCCGG
>JALNZZ010000024.1 GCA_023229065.1 Porticoccaceae bacterium | reverse complement strand
GAATTAGCAACATGCATGACATTATTCAGCAACTCGACGAAAAGCGCCGCAAGGCCCGCCTCGGTGGCGGTGAAAAACGTATCGAGGCCCAGCACGCCAAAGGCAAGCTGACCGCCCGCGAGCGCATTGAGCTGCTGCTCGACCCCGGCTCCTTCGAGGAGTGGGATATGTTTGTAGAACACCGCTGCACTGACTTCGGTATGGATCAGGAGCATGTCCCCGGCGATGGTGTGGTAACAGGTTACGGCACGCTCAACGGTCGGCTGGTGTTTGTGTTCAGCCAGGACTTTACTGTCTACGGGGGCTCGCTGTCGGAAACTCACGCCGAGAAGATCTGTAAAATCATGGACCAGGCGATGAAAGTCGGCGCTCCGGTGATCGGCCTCAACGACTCCGGCGGTGCCCGCATTCAGGAGGGCGTGGCTTCCCTCGGCGGTTATGCCGACGTCTTCCAGCGCAATGTGATGGCCTCAGGGGTGATTCCACAGATCTCCCTGATCATGGGCCCCTGCGCGGGCGGCGCGGTTTACTCTCCCGCCATGACTGACTTTATCTTTATGGTAAAGGACAGTTCTTATATGTTTGTGACCGGTCCCGAGGTGGTAAAAACCGTTACTCACGAAACGGTTACTGCCGAACAGCTCGGCGGTGCTCTTACCCACACCAGCAAGTCCGGTGTCGCCGACCTTGCTTTTGAGAATGACGTGGAAGCCCTGTTGATGGTGCGGCGCTTCGTCAACTACTTGCCAGCCAACAACAAGGAAAAACCGCCGGTGTGGGCCACTGACGACCCCGGTGATCGCCTCGAAATGTCTCTCGACACCCTGGTGCCAGACGACACCAACAAGCCCTACGACATGAAGGAGCTGATCCTCAAGATCGGGGACGAGTACGAGTTTTTTGAAATCCAGCCGGATTATGCGCGCAACATTATCACCGGCTTTATTCGCATTGAAGGTGCAACGGTCGGGGTGGTAGCCAACCAGCCCATGGTTTTGGCCGGCTGTCTGGATATCGACTCTTCGAAAAAGGCCGCTCGCTTTGTGCGCTTCTGCGATGCTTTCAACATCCCCATTCTCACCCTGGTGGATGTGCCTGGCTTTATGCCCGGTACCAGCCAGGAGTACGGCGGTATCATCAAGCACGGTGCCAAGCTGCTCTACGCCTATGCCGAATGCACAGTGCCCAAAGTGACCGTGATCACCCGCAAGGCTTATGGCGGCGCTTACGATGTAATGAGCTCCAAGCACCTGCGCGGCGACGTCAACTTTGCCTGGCCATCCGCTGAGATTGCGGTGATGGGCCCCAAGGGGGCGGTGGAAATCATTTTCCGCAAGGATATCGGCGATGCCGACAAGATTGCTGCGCGCACCGAAGAGTATCGCCAGAAGTTCGCCAACCCCTTTATCGCTGGCAAGCGGGGCTTTATCGACGACGTCATCATGCCGCACGAAACCCGCAAGCGGATCTCCCGCTCCCTGGCCATGCTGCGGGAGAAGAAGGTGGAAAATCCGTGGCGCAAGCACGGCAACATCCCGCTCTGAGGCCGGTATTGCTCTACCGCGCCCTGAACATTCACTGATTTGAAGACGACGATATGGCCATGTTTAAAAAAATTCTGGTAGCTAACCGCGGTGAGATTGCTTGCCGGGTTTTCAAGACCGCCAAACGCCTCGGCATCGGGACAGTTGCTGTCTATTCCGACGCCGACCGCGGTGCTCTCCACGTACAGATGGCTGACGAGGCGGTCCATATCGGCCCCTCCGCCTCCAGCGAGAGCTATCTGGTAATCGACAAGATCATCGAAGCCTGCAAAAAAACCGGTGCTGATGCCGTTCACCCTGGCTATGGCTTTCTCTCTGAAAACCGCGCTTTTCAGGAAGCCCTGGTCAAGGAAGGCATTACCTTTATCGGGCCCGAGTCACACGCTATCTACGCCATGGGCGACAAGATCGAGTCAAAGAAGCTCGCCCGTGAGGCTGGCGTCAACACTGTCCCGGGCTACCTCGGCGTCATCAAAGACGCTGATGAAGCTGTGAAAATTGCCAACGAAGTCGGCTATCCTGTCATGCTCAAAGCGTCCGCTGGCGGCGGCGGCAAGGGCATGCGGCTGGCCTGGAATGACACCGAGGCCCGCGAAGGTTTTATCTCTGCCACCAACGAAGCGAAATCTTCTTTCGGTGACGATCGGGTCTTTGTCGAAAAATTCATCCAGGAACCTCGCCATATTGAGATCCAGGTAATCGCAGACACTTTTGGCAACACCCTCTACCTCGGTGAGCGCGAGTGCTCCATTCAGCGCCGCCACCAGAAGGTCATCGAGGAGGCGCCCTCCCCCTTCCTGACCCCGGAGCTGCGCCAGCAAATGGGCGAGCAGGCGGTAGCTCTGGCCAAGTCGGTAAACTACAGATCGGCAGGTACCGTTGAATTTATTGTCGGTGGTGCCACCGGCGAGTTTTACTTTCTGGAGATGAATACCCGCCTGCAGGTTGAGCACCCTGTCACCGAGATGGTCACGGGCCTCGACCTGGTGGAGCTGATGATTCGCGTAGCCGCGGGCGAAAAGTTGCCCCTCACCCAGGAGCAAGTCAAGCTCACTGGCTGGGCCATCGAAAGCCGGGTGTATGCCGAGGATCCATTCCGCAATTTCATGCCCTCCACTGGGCGCCTGACTCGCTATTTGCCGCCCGCGGAGTCGGACAACGTCCGGGTTGATACTGGCGTTTATGAAGGCGGCGAAGTGTCCATGTTCTATGACCCGATGATCGCCAAACTGATCACTTACGGTGCTACCCGTGAAGAGGCGACGGCGCAGATGGTCGAAGCCCTCGACGCTTACTATATTCGCGGCGTCAACCACAATATCAGCTTCCTCAATGCCCTGATGGTTCATCCCCGCTTCCACTCTGGCGAGCTGACCACCAACTTTATTGCCGAGGAATTCCCCGACGGTTTCAGCGCTGAGAATATCGTTCACGACGAGCCGGACCTGCCAGTGGTAGTGGCTGCCGCCGTCAACCAGAATTTCCGCAATCGCGCCGCCAGCATGACCGGCCAGGCCCGTGGCCTGGGCTACACCGCTCCCGCCGCCTGGAAAGTGCTTATCGGTGACCGCGAGGCCGATGTCAGTGTCATTCTCCATGACAAGGGCTATTCGGTGGTGGTAGACGGCAAACCCTACGAAGTCCTCACCCGCTGGAAGCGTACAGAACCCCTCTTTGTTGCCACCATCAACAACAAGCCGGTTTCCATCCAGGTCGACCGCGAGGGTGTTTACCTCCGCCTGTTCCATCGCGGTGCCTCTTTCCGCGCCCTGGTAGTTTCTCCCGCCACAGCCGCCCTCAATCGCCACATGTTGGAGAAAGCACCGCCGGATCTGTCCAAGTTCCTGCTCTCTCCCATGCCGGGTCTGCTCACTGCGGTGGCCGTCAAGGCTGGCGACGAGGTCAAGGCCGGGGAAGAGCTGGCTGTTGTGGAGGCCATGAAAATGGAAAACAGCCTGCGCGCCACTCAGGATGGTGTGGTCAAAGAAGTGCTGGCGGAAGTCGGTGCAAGCCTTGTTGTCGACCAGCCCATCATTGAATTCGAATGACCGCTGCAGCGTCGGGTGATTTTTTCACCTGGCGCGTCCACTCCCTTTAATCGGGCTCCTTTAACCAAAAGGGAGATGACGCCAGAGCCTGGCGCTGAAGCGATAGCAATTCGATACACATCTGCTCTAGTTTGTAGGGGTGGTTTGAATGGATAGTACACAGATCCGCGCAATGGCTGATGACATCAGGAGCGGCAATCGACGCGCCCTGGCTCGTGCCATTACCCTGGTGGAATCCACCCGCCAGGATCACCGCGAACAGGCCAGCGCTCTGCTGGAGATGATTACCCCCGATACCGGCAATTCCATCAGGCTCGGTATCACCGGCGTGCCTGGGGTAGGAAAATCCAGCTTTATCGAGGTGTTTGGCAACCACGTGATCGACCAGGGCAGCCGTGTGGCAGTCTTGGCGATTGACCCCAGCTCTTCCATCAGCGGCGGCTCGATTCTCGGCGACAAAACCCGCATGGAAAATCTGACCCGCCGCCGCGAGGCCTTTATCCGTCCCTCCCCCGCGGGCACCACTCTGGGCGGCGTGGCGCGCCGCACCCGTGAAACCCTGCTGCTGTGCGAAGCGGCGGGTTACGATCTGATTATCGTGGAGACAGTGGGAGTCGGCCAGTCGGAAACCATGGTGTCGGAGATGACCGACATGTTTTTGCTGTTGTTGCTGCCCGGCGGCGGCGATGAACTGCAGGGTATGAAGCGCGGTATCACCGAACTGGCCGATCTGCTGCTGGTCAATAAAGCCGATGGCGATGCGAAGAAAATTGCCCAGAATACGGTGCTGGACTATCGCTCAGCCACTCACTATCTGCCGCGCAAGCACAAAAGCTGGGCTCCCCGTGTGGAAGCGTGCTCAACCGCAGAGGATAGAGGCATCCTGGAAGTCTGGGAAATCGTCCAGGAGTTTGCTGCGGCCCTCAAGGACAGCGGTGAGTGGGAACAGCGACGGGCACGTCAGGCGCTGGACTGGATGTGGCGGGAAACGGCCGAATCGCTGCTGGTTGACCTCAAGCGCCACCCGGCTATCGCCGAAGCCTTGCCCCAGATCCAGGCCGCTGTACAGCGCGGCGATAAGTCTCCGACAGTGGCGGCCCTGGATATTGTCAAACTTTACCGGCAGTACAACAGCACTGCCGACCACAGTAACGGGAGTACAGATTTATGATCGGCAAATTGAACCATGTGGCCATTGTGGTACCCGACCTGGCTGCCGCTACAGCGAAATACCGCGATACTCTCGGTGCAGAGGTATCGGAACCTGTCGACCTCCCCGAGCACGGTGTTACCACGGTCTTCGTTATGTTGCCCAACACCAAGATTGAGCTGCTCCACCCCTTGGGTGAGAACTCCCCCATTGCCAAGTTTCTCGACAAGAATACTGACGGCGGTATCCACCACTTGTGCTACGAAGTAGAGGATATCCTTGCAGCCAGAGACAAACTGGTGGCAGAGGGTGTCCGTATCCTCGGCGATGGCGAGCCCAAGATCGGTGCCCATGGCAAGCCAGTGCTGTTCCTCCACCCCAAGGATTTTTTTGGTACCCTGATCGAAATTGAGGAATGCTGAGCAAGTATTTCTAAACACTGAACACTGAGAACCTATTCAGTGTTCAGTGTTTGTACTACCTTCTGTTGCCGCCCTTCTGATTTGTAACGCGCCGCTATCAATCCCAGCCAACACCTCTTCGCGACTGATCGGCTTGCCAAAATAATACCCTTGCGCAATATCACAGCCCGCTGAGCGCAGGAACTCTGCCTGTTCAGCAAGTTCTACCCCCTCTGCTACTACCAACAAATTGAGGCTTTTGGCAAGGGTGATAATGCCGCTGATAATGGCTTGATCCTTGACGTCAAAATGACAGTCGGCAACAAAGCTTCTATCTATTTTCAATACATCGACAGAGAAGCGCTTCAGGTAATTGAGGGACGAAAACCCGCTGCCAAAATCATCGATGGCGATGGTGAGCCCCTGGGCACGCAGTTGTTTCATCTCGCTGGCTGCCCGCTCAGGATGTGCCATCAGCATGGATTCGGTGATTTCCACCTCCAGCATGATCGGATCGAAGGCATAGTGCGCCAGGTGTTCGGCGATGCTCCTGCTCACTTCACCCTGCTGGAATTCCTCGCCAGAGGTGTTGAGAGCAAGGCGCAGCTCAATGCCTTGATCGTACCACTGCTGCAATAATTCACACCCCTCTGCCAGTGCCAGGCGGCCAAACTCTTTGCTTAAGCCAGACTCCTCGGCCACCTCAATAAAGTCCGCCGCTGGCAGCAGTCCTCGGGTGGGATGTTGCCAGCGCACCAGGGATTCGAAGGCGACGATGTCACCACTGGCCAGCTCCACCTGTGGCTGGTAATGGAACAGAATGCCGCCCTGCTCCAGAGAAGTGCGCAGCCCTCTTTCCGTTTCGAGGCGGGCGGTGATCTCAACCTCCATCTCCGCTTCATAAAAAGAGTAGTCCACGCCCCGCTCCTTGGCTTTGAACATGGCTGTATCGGCATGCTTTAACAGCGTGCTCATGTTGTGGCCATCGTCCGGGAACACGGCAATGCCGATGCTGGCGGTCACAAACATACGCTGGCGCAGGAAAACAAAGGGTTCGCGCAGAGCGGCACCGATTCGCTCGCTGAGCCGGGATATGGCTTCCCGGTCGGGAAGGTCTTCCATCACGACAGTAAACTCATCACCACCGAGACGAGCGACAAAGTCATCGTCGCGTACGCAGCGCTTGATACGCTCTGCAGCGGCTTTCAGCACCAGGTCGCCGGCATCGTGGCCAAGCGAATCGTTGATCATTTTGAAGCGGTCGAGATCGAGGAACAGCACGGCCAGCTGGCTGCCATTGAGGCTGGCGCGATTGATCTTGTGGCGCAGCTGCTGGCTGAAAGCAGCCCTGTTCGGCAGCCCTGTAAGGGCATCGCTGTAAGCCAGCTTGCGAACATGGTGTTCGACACGGCTGCTCTGCAATAGTCTGGTAACCCGCTGGCGCAGCACGGAAAAGTTGACCGGCTTGGTAACAAAGTCTGTCGCCCCCGCGGCAAAGGCCCGCGAGATGGAGCGCTCGTCTTCCAGCGAGGTCACCATCAGGATCGGCACTTCGGCACCATCCGGCAACTGGCGAATCTTGCGGCAGGTCTCGAAGCCATCCAGCTCTGGCATGATGGCGTCCAGCAGGATGATGTCGGGCATGGTACGGGTACAGAGTGCGACGACACTCTGACCGTTACTGGCCTCAAGGATACGGAAGCCGGCACCTTGAAGAGCATTGGCAAACAGCAGACGCATGGCGCGATCATCATCAGCCACCAGCACGACTGCCTGCTCACCGGCCTCCAGGCCAGTCACTTCGTCGCCCAGATCCCGCAAATAGTCCCGCAAGTCACTGGAGACTTTGGTGGCGGCCATTTCGAGCCCGGAAAACAGGGCTTCAGCACCGCGCAGGTCGCGATTTTTCCCCATTTCCTCCAGTGTCTGGGATAGCCCTGCCACCACTTGAGCACCGACACTGGCAGCGCTGCCCTTCACCGTGTGGGCCAATTCGTAGACTTGTTGACTGTCGTTGTTGGCGATGGCTGTACGCAGGCTCGCCAGATAACTCGGCAGATCTTCGATAAAGGCATTGATCACACTGGCGAACACTTCGCCAACAGCCCCTTGCAGTTGCTGCAAGGTGGTAAGGTCGAAAGTATCCGGGGTTTTATGGCGTACCACACCACTGCTCTGAGTGCTGAAGTAGCGCTGTAACAGGGTGCCTAGAGCCTCCACTGTCAGGGGTTTGACCAACAGATCGTTCATGCCGGCGTCCTTGCAGCGCCTGACCTCTTCCGGCGAGCTGTTGGCCGTCATGGCAATGATGGGCAAATCATCAAAGATACCGGGCAAGTCACGAATGGCCCGGCTGGCCTGGTAACCATCCATCACCGGCATATTGCAGTCCATCAGCACCAGATCGAAAGGCTTGTGGCTCAGCCTTTCGAGGGCTTCCTGGCCATTTTGAGCAAAATCGCAGTCGCAGCCAAACTGCTCCAGCATTCCGCTGGCTACCAGGCGGTTGGCCCGATTATCGTCTACCACCAGTACTTTTTTGCCGAGATCATCGGCAAACACACGGCTAATACTCTGACGTCTGGGCTTGAAGCCATGTACATTTTCGGATATCAGCAGGTTGCTGAGCTTGAGGTCTGTCAGCGGCTTTTCAATAAAGAAACACTGCTGTGTGCCCTCGTGGGACTCCATAATCCAAGGGTTGACCAATATTGAAATGACAGCCTGGGATGTCACTGGGTGCTCGCGCAGCTGTTTTACCAACTCTCCGAGCATGGTGTCATGCTGCTGTTCATCCAGAAAGATATGGGTGTAGGTGCCGCCCTGAAAATCGCTCTGGTTAAGCAGCGCCTGCAGGCTGCCGACATCAGTGGCGCAATCCACCTCGCCACCCCGGTCCGTCACCCACTGTTCAATGAAATCGCGCACGACAGTGGAATCACCGACCACCAGAACCCGCGCCCTTTCAACAGCCGGGTCGGAACGGAGCGGCGTGGCGCTATCTGCCGCTTTGTACGGCAGCGTGAAGGAGAATTCACTGCCCGCGAAGCGCTCGCTGCGCACACTGATATCGCCACCCAATAAGAGCGCATATTGGCGACAGATCGCCAGCCCGAGCCCGGTACCGCCATATTTTCGCGTGGTGGTGGAGTCTTCCTGAGTAAAGACCTCGAAGATGCGCTGCAGGTTTTCACTTTTGATGCCCAGGCCAGTGTCTCGAACGCGAAATACCAGTGTGTCTTTGTCCCCGGAGGGCGACTCCAGAAGCTCGAGGGTAATGGCGACCTCACCCCGCTCGGTGAACTTGATAGCATTACCGACCAGGTTGGTCAGGATTTGGCGTACCCGCTGTGCATCCAGGCGTGCGGAGCTCAACCCCGATGCAATTACATAGCCGAGCTCCACCTTCTTGCGCTGTGCCTGTGGTGCCAACAGGTTCACCACCTCCTCCACCATGACCGCGAGGTCTGTATCCCCTTCCTCAATAACGATTTCACCCGAGTCCGCGTGGACATAGGAGAGGATGTCGTCGATCAGGTCGAGCAGACTGGTGGCCGACTGGCGGGCGGTTTCGACATACTCGAGCTGCTTGCCACTCAGCCCCATGTAAGTGAGCAGATCCAGTAAGCCCAGTACCGAATTCATTGGGGTGCGTAGCTCGTGGGACACATTGGCGGCAAAGCGGGACTTCATCTCGGCGCTCTGCAAAGCGAGATCGCGGGCGCTGCGCAACTCCTGATCCCGCAATTCGATGGCTGCCAACATGGTGTTGAAGGCGTGCTGCATACTGGCAATATCCTGCGGACCTCTAGGGTTGGTGCGCAGCTGCACCTCGCCACCCCGCGCCCGGTTCATCATCACCGATAGCTCCTGCAGCGGCACTGTTATCCGGCGCGTCAGGTAGATCACCAACACCAGCAGCAGCAAAGCCATCAACAGGGAGATGCCCATATTGCTTACCAGAATGTCAGTCTGGATAGCCTGCAGGGTGTCCTTGGCGTAGACCAGGGTCACCGTGCCAATCTGTTCGGCCGTGGCTGTTTCACCGAGCTCTGTTCCCTCCATACCCCAGGCCGAGCCATCCAGAGGCTCGGTAACAACCGGGCTGAGAAAGACCAGATGGGTGTCTGTCTCATAGTGATGAAGTGTGCCGGAAGCCATTTGCTTCCACTCACTGATATCAATCACCATCCCTTCGTGGTATAGCACCTGGCCAAGCTCATTGGCGATAGTGATGCCCACTACGTCGGGAAACTGCAGTGCTACCTCAGCAGTTTCCTCGGCCGAGGTGGCGCTCTGATAGAGCAATGCCAAGCGGGACTGGCGCGCGATCAGCTCGGTGAGGTAACTGGCTTGGTCGACAATCTGGGTTTTAACGGATTTGTTATTGATAACAGCGATGGACAAAGATGTGACGAAGGCGAGCAAGAGGAAGCCCACCACCAGGGTCAGCACCAATTGCTGCCAGAATTTAAACCTGCCGAACAACGCTCGCGGGTGACGTTTCACATTCACCGCCCCGGCAACATCAGGTCAATACGGCTGCGGACATCGGCTGACATGCGCAAGCCGAGATGGTTTAACGTCCGCTCATTCACCGCCAGCCGGACATCCCGCAGCGGCTGCAAGGGCTGCCGTTCTCCCATCGCAACCTCCACTGCAATCCGCGCCACCATCATGCCCACAGCCCTGTTGTCCGGATAGACAGCAAAGAGAGCGCCGTGCTTGACAAACAGAGGGTTGGAAGAAAAAACGATCAACTTGCGCTCCCAGGCCACATCGAGAATGGTGGACAGCAGTGCGCTGTCGAGAAAACCGTGATCGGGCAGCAACCAGATGGCTGAGTAGGCCGGAGCAGTAAGCAGCAGCTGGCGGTACTCTGCCGCAGCTTCGCGTATTGAATAAGCCTCCCGAGCGGTGAGGATGATACCTTTTTCGGCGGCCAGAACCTGCGCTTCATCCAGGAGCCCTTGATCTACAGTTGGATTGTAAACCACGAAGACCTGGCTCAAATCCTTGTAAATGGCTAATAAGCTTTCCAGATAGACTTCTGCTGAAGGGCGCAGCAGAATGCCGCCCGCCATGCTGGCTTCATAATCCCGGTTGGCAACCAACCCGACCACGGGCTGTTCACCGTTCAGACTGACGGCAGCGGCGACACTCTTGTTTCCCAGCGCAATGATAACCTCTGGTGGATGGGCAGTGAGATCTTGGGACAAGGTATCAAGTTTACTGCCATTGATTACGTAGTCGCGGCTTGTTTCCGGCAACACTGTTTGAATACCGGCGAGATAATCCCTGTATAAGGCGGCGAATGGCTCGCGAACCTGAGGATAAATCACCGCCGCTTCAATGTCATTGACACTCTCCTCAGCGCTGTTGAGCATGTTTGCCAGCACTGGTGCACACAGTAGTAGCCACAGCATGAAACACCAGGCTGGCTCCACTGATATTCTTGACATTTTTTTTACGCCACTGGCACCCATTCAAAATCCCTTTTAAAAACGATAGCTGATCTCACCCATTATTCTTCTACCCGCCAACGGCAGATCGTTGGGAATCAGGGCTGTTGGCGCACCTTTGAGAGAGGGTTCTCGCGCATCCTCATCAAAAACATTTTTCACCATCAGGGCCACATCCAGGCCGCGCCAGAGGTGTGATCTGCGCAGGGTAATGTCCACCAGGACATAGTCGTCTATCGCCTTGCGCTGGTCCCCTACCTCCCGGGCCCGATCCATTACCCAGTTAGCCTGCAGGTTGAGATGGTAGTCGGGGCTGAAATTCCAGTTTGACTGAATATAAAATTGCCGCTGCGGGGCATTGGCGGCATCGCGGTCGGTGCGCTTATTGGTCGACTTCTGCCAGGCGTAATTCGCGGATACAGAAAAACGCCTCGATGGGCTCCAACGGGTTTCCAGCTCAAAACCATAGCCCGTCTGCTGGCCGGCATTGCGAGCGGTATTGCCCTCAGGGCCGGGAACGAACTGGATAATATCGTCCCACTCATAGTAGAAAGTATTAAAAATGGTATTGAGTTCGTAGAACGGTTTGTAGTCAAAAACCAGCTCGAAACTGCTCAATGTTTCAGGGTCGAGGCCTGGATTGCCCAGTGCAGCAGGGTTGTTGATATTGCGTGTCTCGGAGAAAGCCGGGGCGCGAAAGGCCTCGCCGTAGAGAAGCTTGGTGGTCAGCCGGTTGGAGGTCGACCACACCAGCGCCAGGCGCGGGTTGATGGTTTCGCCAAAGTCGGAGTAATGGTCGTAGCGCACACTGGCCGTCAGCTCCCAGTCATTGGCGAGGTTGACGATATCCTGCAGGTACAGATAGTAATTCTCCCGCGCGCCCTCGCGGAGGAAAACATAAGGGGTGTCGGATACGTCGACGACACCGCCGATGGCTGACAGATAGGCACAGCTCTGTTGGTTGGTGCAGTAGTTCTTCTCTTCTTTGACCTTGTACAAGTCCCCGTGATAGTAACCCACTCCCCAGCTCAGGTCGTGCTTGTTAAAGCCCGTAAAGTGAAATATCGCATTTAGCCTGGTGTGTCTTTCATAGACTTCGGGATTGCCGATAACACCACTGGGAAAGAACCCCAATAATGGCTCTCCCTCACTATTTAAAAAAGGCCCCGTCGAGCCCGGGGGAAAGATCATCGCGTCGCGCTGCACTTCCTGGCTGACATCCAGATAATTTGCCGACAGCTTGACCGAGAGATCATCGGCAATATTGTCAATTGTGTAACCCACATCCACCTGGAAGCGGTCGCTTTTCCAGCGGTTGGTGGGGTCCAGGGCCTCTGAGATACCAGCGCCGACCCCCAGGTCGCGACGGCCTTGATAACCGAGGCGAAGTTCCAGTGCGGCCAGCCGGTATTCCAGCCGCATGTCGATATTTTCCCGCGACATGCTCACCGGTCCCGGCGCCAGCGAGGCCTGGGTGCCTGTCAGGCTATCGAGCCAGCTCTGAGCATCGGCAGTGATAGTTTCCCGGTGTCCATCCGTTTTGTGGGTTTCGAGGATAAAGGCGAAGTCCGAGTTATCCCACTGATGCCCATAAGTGAGGAAGGCATCCTGAGTGGAGTGTGAACCATAGCGGGTACCCATTTGCAGGCCCTCCATGGTCTGGCCGCTGCGGGTAATGACATTGATGACGCCGGCGAAAGCGTCAGCACCGTATATGGCCGAGCCCGGACCGCGGATAATCTCAATACGTTCGATTGCCAGAACAGGCATTTCGCCCCACACCAGATTGCGCCCGCCAGTGAACAGGTTGGTCTGGGGTGTGCCATTTATCAGCAGCAGAACCTGGGGGTTGTAGTTGGAATAGATACCGCGAAAGGTGTAAATGGGGTTGTAGTTGAGGTGGCTAGTGGCAACATGCAAGCCGGGAACTGATGCCAGCGCCTCACTGAGATTGGTAGCGCCGCGGCGGGCGATTTCTTCGGCATCTATCACCGAGGCAACGACCGGTGCCTTGGATACTGGCTGCTTGTAGCCTGTAGCGATACTGATCAGCTCTTCGCTGCCGTAAATCCCAAGGAGTTCTTCCTCTACAAGCTTGTCCGCCGAGTGTGCTGTCGCGGTGAACAGCGCTGTGGTCGACAAAAGCAGTATCCGTACTGCGAGTCGCGGTATTCTGACTATGCGCATGACAATCTCCGTTTGTGATGGCCTTCATAGCGAATATCAGTACATTGCAGGGGAAACAAGCAGCCTTCGGGTTTCTCTCCGGCATCGATATAGCATGGCATCATGCCGGTGGCAAAAGCGAGCACGATAATGTAATACGCTTGCCGTGGGGTATAGCCGAGGTCAGCCAGGAGAGCCGCAACATAGATGGCAATATTAGGTTTGATACGGTAGCGCTTGCCATCGAGTATCGCCATGATCCGGTGCATCAGAGCGAGGTGCTCGCCCTCCCCTGCACCAAGCTTTTCTGCCCGCTGCATCAAGGGCCCTATGCGCTCGTCCCGCGATGTAATGGGACGCCCGAAACCCGGCAGGTAGCGGTGCTTTTTTAAGTGGGGCAGGATAATATCCGCCAATTTCTCACCTGCGGCTTCGCGGCGCGCAGTCTCGCGCAGAAAGCGGCTGGCCAGATACACCGGGCGGGTACCGTATACCTTAGCCTCGGTAACAGCCAGTGCGGCGGCAATACCGAGTGAGCCGGTACTGCGAGTACTGGCGGCAAGGCTGGCCACCCGGTTGTTCCAGAGCCTGGGGTCAGGGTAGCTGGTGGTGAGAGACCAGATCGCCTCCACCATCGCGGCGTTTTCCGGCGAGGGCATTTCCCCCTTGATGCCGTACAGGAACAGCGTCATCCAGGAGCTGTCCTCGAAATCCTCAAACAGCGCCTTTTGTCGGAACTGGACCTTTTCACCGGGAAACCACGCCCCCTTGTCCGAGGGCCAGTTATTCCGAAAAAAACGGAGTCGGTGCGGACCTGGCTTCATGGCGCTTTCTCAATAGATGTAAGGAGTTGGGAATAACTATTGCGATCCATGGGTTTCAGCGCTGAGCGAAAGAAAGGAAAATGACGCCAGCCGTATTGCTCCTGCTCAACAGCATGGGCTGCAGCACCAGGGAGCCGCAGCAGCAGATAGAGAATCTCACCCTGGGCTGCATCGAAACCCAGGTCATGAAAAGCAGCAGCGCTCAAACCCGCCCAACCGAGGGGATAACCCAGCTCCTTCTCGAGAGAGTCGCGGTTGTCGGTCAGCCATTGTAGTGCGCCGCCAGGGTAAATATCGACAAGGACTTCCAAGGTTTGTCGCAGCGGCGTCGGGCAGCTGGCACCATTGGGGTCAAAGCCGGGAAAGTGCTCCAGGGGCTGCCAGGAGTCTTCCTCATCGGCGGCTGGGGCGTTGATCGCCTCGAGCCAGGCGGACAACTCAGGCCCCAGACGCTGCCACAGGCGCAGGGCGTGGTAGAGATCATGACCGCCGCCGAGACTTCCCGCTCCCACAGCAATCCCCGCCATCAGCGCCGAAGCGCGGGTGGAGCCACAGGCACCGGCATTCATCGCCGCCTGGACGCTGGGGTCGCGAATACCCGGGTTGGCGAGGGCTACACTCAGGGTTTCCAGCAGTTGCGCCTGGCGCGGGTCTGGCAGCTCTAATCGAAACAACAGATAGAGATATTGTATCCACGAGACCTTGCCGAGCAGGTCGCCATACACATCGTAACCTGAACAGTAACTGGCAGCAGCCGCATAAGGGTTGTCCGGCTCCGCCTCTTCGTGCCAGATGGCGGTTCTGATGCTGTCCTGTTGATCTGTCATTGCTCCCCCTTCAAGACACGGGTTCTGAGACCGATGGGTGGCTGGGCCTCGGGGTCGATGCGAACATCAAGCAGCGTCGGCCCCGGCCGCTGACAGATGTGTTCCATATCAAGGGCGACAAGGTCGCTAATACTCCGGATGATATGGCCTTCTACCCCCATTGCTCGCGCTATAGCGGCATAATCGATCCTCGGCAAGTCGAAACCGACGGGTTCTGCTGCGGTGAGGCGCTGGCCGTGCTTGACCATGCCGTAACCGGCATCATTGAGGATCACATAGATAACCGGCAGCTGCTGCTGGATAGCGACAGTGATTTCCTGACTGGACATCAAGTAGCTGCCGTCACCCGTAAGGCACACCACGGGTGTCCTGCCCCCCAGCGCTAGCGCCGCCCCTACCGAGCAGGCAATGGCCCAGCCCATGGAGGCGAACTCGAAACTGCCGTGAAACAACTTGCCCCCCTGCCCTGCCGCCTGGGTTGGCTGGTGTCTGGGGTGAAGATAATGTACCGCCCAAGCCAGGCTGTTGCCAGAGTCGGCAAAGTAGTGGGTATCAGCAGGCAACAAGCGGGGTAACTCTGTCATCAGCCGCTGGGGCAAAAGTGGCAGCTTGTCATCGCTGCAGGCGTTCGACTCATCAAGGGCAAAAGGGTATTCAGCCCTGCCCGGAGTTGCTCTCTGTTCCAGAGGCTTTTTAGAATACCGGGGACAATCAGCGCTATCGAGACGACAGAGGATATCTCGAAAAATCAGCTCGATATCGCCCCGTACATGCTGCTTCGCCATGGGAGAGTCGTAAAAGTGATTGTCCTGGGAGGCGATGTGTACCAGTTGCTCGTTGAGGATGGCCTGTGTATCCCAGCCGTTGCTGGCCCATTCACCGAGACTGGAGCCTATCACCACGACCAGATCAACCTTCGGATCACGTAGAGTCTCCACTGCAGTGGTGTGACCAGCAAAGCCGATAACTCCCCGGTAGAGAGGATTACAGGGAGCCACCAGGCCCTTGCCCTGCGGCGTGGTGACGAGGGGAATATCCAGCCTCGTTGCCAGCTCGCTGATTGCTGGTGCAGCGGCAGTTGCATCGTCGCCAACGACAAACACCGGGTGCCGACTCTCAATCAGCAAATTTACTAAAGTATCGAGAGTCTGACGGTCGATGGCGTCGCGGCGCAGCAAGAGTTGTGGTAGTCCCGGGTAGTGTCGTTCACCTCTGACCAGGTGTTTCATGACATCCGAAGGAACACTCAGATGTACTGGTCCCCTGGGAGAGCCCCAGGCAGCGAGTATGGCCGCTACCAACTTGCGCTCGAACTGATCGGGGTGGGATACCAGAGAATTGTAGCGGGTAATGCTCTCAAAGATGGCGAGGGTATTGGTGCCGGTACAAGAGGATTCCTGCAGAGCACTGCGCCCAAAGGTATTGAGTGCCGTCTGTGCGCTGATGACTAGCAGCGGTGTATTGCTGGCATAGGCCGAGGCCACGCCGGTTACCAGGTTGGTCGCTCCCGGTCCTGTGGTGGCATAACAGACCCCGAGGCGGCCACTCAAGCTATGGTAGCCCGCTGCCATAAAGGCTGCCCCCGTCTCATGGCGACACACCACACTGCGCGGACCACCGCGGCGCTCACTTCGTGCCAGGGCATTGACCAAGGGCTCTATGGCTCCGCCGGGAACACCAAACACATAATCAATTCCCAAAGCTTCAAGATGGGATATGAGCAGGTCTCCGAATTCGTTGCTGTGCTGATTCCGCTCCTGCGTCACATTCATCTCAATAGTTGTAGGGGTAATAGTATTATGTGTAAAAAATGACCATAAATCAGAGTAATGCCAAGAGAGCGGATTATCGGTCGCAGCACCTTGCCTTGGCAAGGATCCCTGACTGTAAATTGATGGCGGGGTTGTAAAAAACGATCTTCGCGCCGTGACTGTTACACCGCCAAACGGTGTAACAGTCACTGTATGGACGGCCTCAGAGACTGATCCGACTCAGATTTTTGTCGAGAGTCGCTTGGCCTATACCCTTCACTTCCAACAGTTGCTCAGGGTGTGTAAAAGCACCGTTAGCATCTCGCCAGGCGACAATGGCTTGCGCCTTGGACAACCCGATACCGCTGAGAGCGGCGGCAAGTTCCTCAGCCGATGCAGTATTGATGTTCACTACCGCACTCGGTTGAACGTGGGTCCCCGAGGCTTGAGCAACAGAAGTCGCCGGCGGAGCTGGCTGTTGAGCAAGAACGGCCACCGGGCTCCCCAGCAACATCAGGGAAAACAGAATCGGTGACAAGGCCTTGAGAGAAGTAAATGAGAGTATCATGACGAGCTCCTTGTGCTTGCGCACTGCAATTGATTGACGTGGGTATTCCTGGCCCACGGCTCAATAATTACCTATTTCCTCCCGGATGGCAAGCAGGGTGTCGCGGGGAGAGGCTGCGCGTGTAATCGGTCGCCCAATAACCAGATAGCTGCTGCCATTGGCCAGGGCTTGCGCTGGCGTCATGGTGCGTCTCTGGTCATCCGCTCCAGCGTCAGCTGGCCTGACTCCTGGCGTGACTCTCAGAAAATCATTGCCGAGCTGAGCGGCCAGTCCAGCGGCCTCCAGTGGCGAACACACGACCCCATCCACCCCGCTGTCGCGCGCCAGTGTAGCGAGGCGCAACACTTGCTGATCAGTGCTGTCGTCGATACCAATCTGGCGCAGGTCATCTTCACTCATGCTCGTGAGCACGGTCACTGCAGTGAGCAGGGTCTTAACGCCCATCCCCTGCAATTGCTGCGCTGCGGCCTCCATCATGCGCTGCCCCCCACTGGCATGGACATTCACCATCCACACACCCAGATCTGCTGCCGCTGCGACAGCCCGCGCCGTAGTGTTGGGGATATCGTGGAATTTAAGGTCGAGAAAAACATCGTAGCCCTGCTCCACTACCGCTCGCACCAAATCTGGCCCTGCCCGTGTGAACAGCTCCTTGCCGATTTTCAGTTTGCAGAGACTGGGATCAAGGCGCGCCACTAATGCTTCTGCCTGGTGCCGGTCGGCAAAGTCGAGGGCAACGATTATTTTGTCAGTGCTATCCGGCATAAATCAGTGGCTCCGATTTGTTGGCTAAAAGGGGGTCAAAATCAGTAGAAAAACTGACAGGAGAAGAAGGTGGAAAGAGACGACCACCGGGGGCCCCGTTCAAGGGGCTTTAGAGTGGAGCTGTAGTTTCCGGCGCGCGGCGGCCAGCCGCCAGGCGATGGGCAGCGTAGCCACTAGCGCCACCACAACGCCAGCGAGAAAGGCCAACACCAGCCATAGCCCGAGAGCAAAGTGTCCTGCTTCAAACCCCAGCAGAGTCACAGCAACCGGCTGGGTATTGTCCTGTGCCGTCCACAGCCCAACAAACACAAAGAGCACCAGAACCAGGCCGGCTATTAATTTCTTCATCACGATTCCTCGTCTATCCGGGTGCAACCGTCAGGGCTGACAGGATAACCCCAAGCTTCTATCGTAGTCCCAGACTTCTCTTACTGACAAAGCTTTTGGCAGGAAAAGCTTTTTGATGGAAAAGTTTGAGTGGAAAAGAGCTTTGCACTTGAGCATATCGTAGGCAAAAAAAAGCAGGGAAGCCCCTGCCCACGATTATCTCTCCACTCAGCGATCAACGCTGGGCAGCATCGTTTACCCGTTCGCGAAGATCTTTGCCGGGCTTAAAATACGGTACATACTTACCGGACAGCTCGACCTTTTCACCGGTCTTGGGATTGCGCCCTGTGCGCGGTGCCCGGAAATGCAAGCAAAAACTGCCAAACCCTCTCACCTCAATCCGCTGGTTGTGCACCAGTGCCTGAGTCATTCTTTCGAGGATCATTTTCACTGCCAGCTCAACGTCCTTGGGGGGGAGCTGTTCCTGCTGTGAGGCGATTTTTTCAATCAATTCCGACTTGGTCATGGCTCTCTACCGGGGAAGTATGCCGGGCGGACAGGCCGCCCGGCCACACTTGACTTACTACTTTACGCGTTGAACGCCTTACTTATCGCGGCCTTCCATCTGGGCTTTGATCAGGTCACCGATGGTGGTGGGTACCACTGTCTCGGCTTCCTGCTTGCGCAGATCGCGTACCGCGGCCTTCTCGTCGTCCATATCCTTGGCTTTGACAGACAGGCCGATCTGACGGTTCTTGCGGTCGACGTTGATCACCTTCACTTCGATACTATCGCCGACGTTGAGGACATTGCGGGCATCCTCGACACGGTCGCGGGACAGCTCGGAAGCTTTAAGGTAACCCTCGAGGTCACCGTCCAGAGTGACTACTGCACCTTTGGCGTCAACTTCCTTGACAGTGCCAGTGACGATAGCACCCTTGTCATTCTGGGAGACATAGGCAGAGAACGGATCGTCCGCCAGCTGCTTGACACCCAGGGAGATGCGCTCGCGCTCGGGGTCGATAGCCAGGATAACGGTTTCCAGCTCGTCGCCTTTCTTGAAGTTGCGTACCACTTCCTCGCCATTCTCGTTCCAGGACAGGTCGGAGAGATGAACCAGGCCGTCGATGCCGCCTTCCAGGCCGATGAAGATACCGAAGTCGGTGATCGATTTGATGTTGCCGGAGATCTTGTCACCTTTGCTGTAGTTGGCAGCAAAATCATCCCAGGGGTTGGAGTGGCACTGTTTGATACCCAGGGAAATGCGGCGACGCTCTTCGTCGATATCGAGCACCATCACATCTACTTCGTCGCCCAGCTGAACAACTTTGGAGGGATGGATGTTCTTGTTGGTCCAGTCCATTTCGGAGACGTGAACCAGACCCTCGACACCGTCCTCAAGCTCGGCGAAGCAGCCATAGTCGGTGAGGTTGGTGACACGGGCACGCACCTTGATGCCTTCGGGGTAGCGCGCTTTGATATCGGCCCAGGGATCTTCGCCCATCTGCTTGAGGCCGAGAGAAACACGGTTGCGCTCGCGGTCGAACTTGAGCACCTTGACTTCAATCTCGTCGCCAACATTGACGA